>CAZPRB010000092.1:0-6127 GCA_964588645.1 uncultured Acetatifactor sp.
AACTATTGACTTCTGTATCGAACTGCGATATACTACAAATATCGAACTGCGATATATCGCACTAAAATCATACGGAGGACAACGAAATGGACCAACATATCAAAAAAGTATATGTTCCGATGACAGAAACTGCTTTTTTCATCCTATTATGTCTGCGAAAGCCCAATCACGGATACGGTATTGTCCAAATGGTTGAAAAAAAGACAGAAGGTGCTATAAAACTTACACCCGGTACCTTGTATGGCAGCTTATCGAAAATGGAAAAAGACGATATCATCCGTTTTATTCGTGAAGAAGATAAACGAAAAATCTATCAAATCACAGATTTAGGATTAGAAGTATTACAGCTTGAACTGAAACGCATCGAACGCTTATATAAAATCGCTCAGGAGGAAATGTAGAATGCAAACAAAGAAACAATTTAAGAAGTTTACCATATTTGAGCACGAAAAAGAACAGGATTATTTACGGGAAATGCATAAATCGGGGTGGAGATTTGTCACAGTAACAGGATTGGGGATGTATCATTTTGAAAAATGTGTTCCTCAAGATGTGGTATATCAGCTTGACTATAACAAAGATGGTCTCGCACATAAGGATGAATATCTAAAAATGTTTGAGGATTGCGGCTGGGAACATATACAAGACTTTTTGGGCTACAGCTATTTTAGAAAAGCGGTTACAGAAGATGGCGCTGCAGAGGAAATTTTCTGCGACGAGGAATCAAGGTTTCAGATGATGCAGCAAGTGATAAGAGGGCGTATGCTGCCACTTTTGATTCTATTCTTTTTGGTATTATTGCCGCAGTTTTTAAACAACTTATTTAACACTCACAATTATCTGATTGCTTCCTTTGTTGGTGGTGTCCTGGTAAGTTATCTTGTGATATTCAGCATGTGCTTTGTGAAATACACGCAGTATAAGAACCACAGAAAATAATTTCATTGCCTTGCTTCATTCCATCATTTCACCCGTTAGAAACGTGCGCCCCTAGGCGCACCATATCAGCACCCTGCAAGATGCAAAATTCCTGCAGGGTGTTTTTTACGGTCAGATTAGATATTTTTTCCCATTTCATATGCTTCCTGCATATACTTTGTATCTTTGATTTCTCCTGCATGATATACGCCGGTTCCGTAAATAATCCCCTTTTCTACTGCTCCTTCTACGCAATCAGCATACCCCCGGAAGCAGGCAAGGGTAGTATCCATAGCATTTCTTTCCCCATCAGCCGCAGTCATAATATAATACATTTCCTTGCCTTTCACCTCTGTCCAACGGCATACACTTCTGTCAATCACAGCTTTCAGTTGGGCATCAATGGAATAGAAATAAACCGGGCTTGCCAAAACCATGACATCACAATCAATCATTTTCTGCATAATATCTGCCATATCATCCTTGATTGCACAAATTCCTGTATCGCGGCAAGCATAGCATGCGATACAGCACGCTATGCTTTTCTCCTGTACACGTATTTTCTCCACTTTATGCCCTGCTTCTGACGCACCACGCATAAATTCATCGCATAACAAATCCGAATTCCCACTTTTTCTCGGGCTACCGGACAATATCAAAACTTTCTTTCCCATAATGTTTGCTCCTTTACCAGTTTTTCTCTTCCTTGGTGCAATCGTGCTGTTTCTTGCGTTCCTCTACCATATTTCCAAACCATTCCACCATACCGGGATCTGTATGGGAGAAAAAAGCACTCTGTTTCTTGTTCAGGGAAGCTATATTTTCCATGTCTTCCGTCGTAAGTTCAAAATCAAATATATCGATATTTTCTACCATTCTGTCATAATGTACAGACTTTGGAATCATTACAATTCCTCTCTGCAAATGCCATCTCAGAATGACTTGCGCAGCAGTCTTGCCGTATTTTCTTCCGATTTCTGAAAGTATCGGGTCTGTAAACAGGTCGCCTCTGCCTTCTCCGAAGGGTGCCCATGCTTCCATCTGCACGCCATATTTATCATGCCAGTGCTTAGACTCTTCCTGCTGATGATAAGGATGTATCTCCACCTGATTGATCATAG
The DNA here is from genome assembly GCA_964588645.1 of uncultured Acetatifactor sp. GTDB lineage: Bacteria > Bacillota > Clostridia > Lachnospirales > Lachnospiraceae > Acetatifactor. The sequence goes on from CAZPRB010000092.1 coordinate 2,040, forward strand.
GTTTGATGCGGGCAAAGGTAGCGATATCAACCATTCTATCCGGATAGAAATTAGATATGCCGATGGCTCTTATCCTGCCTGCTTCGTAGTATTCCTCCAACGCTCTCCATGCTCCGTAATAATCTGCGAATGGCTGATGAAGCAGCAATAAATCCAAGTAATCTGTCTGCAGTTTTCTCATAGATTCCTCGATAGATTCCTTACATGCTTCATATCCATAATGCTCAATCCATACCTTTGTTGTGAGAAAAATCTCTTCGCGGGGAATCCCGCTTTTTTGTATCGCCGACCCAACCTCTTCTTCATTAAAGTAGGACTGCGCCGTATCAATCAGACGATATCCTGCCTTTAATGCATCCAGTACACAACGTTCACATTCCTCCTTTGTGACCTGATATACTCCGTAACCCAATTGCGGCATTTTCACACCATTACTTAATATCCTGTATTCCATTCGGAAACCTCCTTGAAAGTCATTTCAGTCTATGCTACACTCCTATTGTATCAAGCGGTAGTTACTACCGGTCAAGCACTATTTTCCATTTTGGGAGGTCAATATGTTTACCATGAAAGAAGCCTGCGAACAAACGCAGTTATCGTACGAAACCCTGAAGTTCTATTGCAATCAAGGACTCGTCCCTAATGTAAAACGGGACAAAAACAACCGCCGCGTCTTTGACGAGCGGGACATTGCCTGGATAAACAGTTTAAATTGTCTCAGGAACTGCGGCATGAGTATCACCGAAATGAAAGAATACATTGCACTCTGCCTTGACGGAGAATCCACTATCCCTCAGCGGAAAGTGATTCTGGACGGGAAACGAAAAGCCTTGGAGAATCAAATGAAACAGATACAGAGCTGCATAGACTACATTGATTGGAAACAGGGCTTTTATGATGATGTACTATCCGGCAAAACACCATATTACAGCAACCTTATAAATACAGACGCTTAATCAAATACCCGATACTTAATCAAATACCCGATGCAAAATCTCTTGCATCGGGTATTCTCATTCACCTTGTAAATTTTTACTGTAGCTGTGCCAGTCTCTCCGTCACCTGTTCCATCATCTGCGTATATTTGGCAAGCTTCTCCTTCTCCTCTGCAATCTTAGCTTCGGGAGCTTTGGAGATGAAGCGTTCGTTGGAAAGCATACCGTTTACACGGGCAAGCTCGCCCTCAAGGCGCTTCTGCTCCTTCTTAAGACGTTCAATCTCCTGTGCAATATCGACCAGCTCTGCGAAAGGAATGTAGAGCGTTGCACCGGGAATCACTACAGATACCGCATCCTGAGCGATGCCGTCCTTGTTGTTCTGCATGGTTACTTCGTTGGCATATGCCAGAGAAGCGAAGAACAATTTGCCCTCGGTGAAGGTGTTCAGGATACTCTCATCCTCGCTGACAACGTATACACTTGCCTTACGGCTGGGCGCAACATTCATCTCCGTACGGATATTACGGATACCGCGAACTGCCTCCTTGATAATCTCGATATCCTTCTCTTCCTTTGCAAAGCTTCTCTCCTCAGAGTACTCAGGCCATTTACTGATCATGATGGACTCTTCTTCGCTCTGCAGGGTGCAGAAAATTTCCTCTGTGATAAAAGGCATATAAGGATGCAGCAGCTTCAAAGCGTCAATCAGCACGGTCTTCAAGGTCCAGAGGGCAGCGTTCTGACTTGCGGCGTCATCGGAATTATAGAGACGGGGCTTCACCATCTCAATATACCAGTCACAGAACTCATCCCAAATGAAATCATATACCTTCTGTACCGCAATACCGAGCTCAAAGTTCTCCATATTGTCGGTAGCGTCCTTAACCAGAGTATTCAGCTTGGACAGAATCCACTTATCCACAGGCTGCAGCTCGTCTGCTGCCGGAGCAGTAACCTCTTTTCCGGTCTTCTCCAATGCCTGTTCCATGTTCATCATGATGAAACGGGATGCGTTCCATACTTTGTTGGCAAAATTACGGCTGTTCTCCACTCTCTCGTAGTAGAAACGCATATCATTTCCGGGTGCATTGCCGGTGATCAGGGTCAGTCTCAGCGCATCTGCACCATACTGGTCAATAATCTCCAAGGGATCGATACCATTGCCCAGGGACTTGGACATCTTACGCCCCTGACTGTCGCGAACCAAACCATGGAACAGCACAGTCTTGAAGGGCTTCTCACCCATCTGCTCGAAGCCGGAGAAAATCATACGGATAACCCAGAAGAAGATGATGTCATAACCGGTTACCAGCACATCCGTGGGATAGAAATACTTCAAATCCTCTGTCATCTCAGGCCATCCCAGTGTCTCGAAGGGCCACAATGCGGAGGAGAACCAGGTATCCAGCGTATCGGGATCCTGTGTGAAATGCGTACAGCCGCACTTCGGACATACGGTAGGCATTTCCTTGGCAACGATTACTTCCTTACATTCGTCACAGTAATATGCAGGAATTCTGTGTCCCCACCAAAGCTGACGGCTGATACACCAGTCACGGATATTATCTGTCCAGTTGAAGTAGGTCTTCTCCATACGTTCAGGTATCAGCTTAATCTCACCGTTTTTCACTGCCTCGACAGCGGGCTTAATCAACTCATCCATCTTCACGAACCACTGCTCCTTTACCAGAGGCTCAATAGTGGTCTTACAACGGTCATGGGTACCTACATTATGCACATGGTCCTCAATCTTAACCAGCAATCCCATACGGTCCAATTCTTCCACAATTGCCTTACGGGCTTCGTAACGGTCCATACCCGCAAACTTACCGCCATTCTCATTGATGGTAGCATCATCATTCAAAATATTGATAATAGGCAGATTATGACGCTTTCCTACCTCGAAGTCATTGGGGTCATGTGCCGGAGTAATCTTCACAACACCGGTACCGAATTCTCTGTCTACATAAGTATCTGTAACCACGGGAATCTCACGGTTCATCAAAGGAAGCATCAGCTTCTTTCCAATCAGATGCTGATAACGCTCATCCTCAGGATGAATTGCCACAGCAGTATCACCCAGCATGGTCTCCGGACGTGTGGTGGCAAAGGTAAGGAACTCCGTATCGCTGACCGTTCCGTCCTCGTTCATCAAAGGATATTTGATATGCCAGAAATGTCCTGCCTGCTCCTGATACTCAACCTCTGCGTCAGAGATGGAGGTGTTACATACCGGACACCAGTTAATCATACGGGAACCCTTATAAATATAACCTTTTTCGTGCATCTTAACGAATACTTCGGTGACAGCCTTGTTACAGCCCTCATCCATGGTGAAGCGTTCTCTGTCCCAGTCACAGGAAGAGCCTAATTTCTTAAGCTGACTGATAATACGACCGCCGTACTCTTTCTTCCAGTCCCATGCTCTCTCCAGGAATTTCTCACGTCCCAAATCCCATTTATCGATGCCTTCCTCCTTCAGCTTCTCGATAATCTTAACCTCGGTTGCGATGCTTGCATGGTCGGTTCCGGGCTGCCAAAGGGCATTATAGCCCTGCATTCTCTTGAAACGAATCAGGATATCCTGCATGGTATTGTCGAGGGCATGTCCCATGTGGAGCTGTCCCGTGATATTTGGGGGCGGAATCACGATGGTAAACGGTTGCTTGCTATGGTCTACCTCCGCATGAAAATATTTCTTGTCAAGCCACTTCTGATACAATCTGTCCTCCAGCCCTTTCGGGTCGTAGGTCTTTGCTAATTCTTTGCTCATACTGTTTTCTCCTTTTCTTGTCGCTGCGAATCAGGTGATTGCGGAACATGAAGTTTTCTGAGTCTCGTGATTCTGCGTATAAGCAGAATCGAAAAAAATCGCCCTTTGCTGACTTTCATCAGCAAAGGGCGTCATTAACGCGGTACCACCTTTGTTCACAGTCTCCGGTATCTCCGGTCAAACTGTCTCATGAAGCTTCTCACTCACCTGGGAGTTCTAAAGTTCTATCCGGTAACGGGGATAACTCGTGAGAACTTACCTCTCGCATCTTCCTGCTTGCTCTGGGTTCTCCGGCTTAAAAGCTACCTTCCGCATTCCTTCCTTCAAGCGGTCTCACAGCACCCATCGGGCAACCGCTCTCTCTGATAAGGGGTGAT
>CAZPRB010000093.1:0-6094 GCA_964588645.1 uncultured Acetatifactor sp.
CAGCGCACATCAAAAGAGGCAGCGCACATCAAAAGAGGCAGCGCACATCAAAAGAAACAACTCATATCAAAAGAAGAGTGATAGAGGAGCAGGATGGTTGCAAAAGGTTTAACAATTGTTTATCAATTGACATCGCAGAGATAAGAGCTTGTATGTTAGGATGTCATTTCCGTGTTCTTTGGGATATCAGCTTATCGTATATCCTCTGCGCAGCGACGGCCAGTAAAAGACTTCCTGTGATAGCCAGCAGGAGGTATAAGACTGTATTTTCCAGCTTCAGGAAATTGCTGAGTATGTTGAGCACCAGTCCGTGCATTGCATAGATGTATTTCGAATGTTTGCCCAGGAAGCTTGTGATACGGCAGCTGATTGGAAGCTGCATACACAGCAGCATGACAAAGCCTACAAAAAAGATTGTTGATACCATCTGAAAGGCTAAGTATACGACTTCGGGCAGGCTGTACATATGCCCTATCAGCCATGTGATACCAAAGCCAATGCCCGCACTGAGGCACATGATAATGTAGCCGTTTGATTGGGAAACAAATTCGTCTATCTGAGATTTGTGGTGCTGCCACAGAATTCCTGCTAAAAAAGCAAAGACGGATATCCATAACCAATAGCCAAAATGCAAGCAAACACAGGCAACGCACCAAAGCAGCAGCCCGATTCCCACACCGACAGTCTGAGACAGAGTTCCCTTCAAAAAACGGTGAGTCAGATAGAAGATAATATAGATAACAATGATTGCAAAGAAAAACCATCCGTTATTTACAATCGTAGAGTATAATAGTACCGACTTCAAAAGCTCGGGAGCGGTGAAACGTCTCCCGAGCGCCAGCAAACACAACAGATAAATTGCCATGACATACAGATAAGTACCATACAACGGCAAAATCCGATGCTTCCAAAAGGTATTCAGATAATCGTTCTTCCTTTTGTAGGACTCCTCCAAACCGTAGCCCGACAAAAAGAAGAAAACGGACACCGACAAATATCCGAGACTGGCAATGATGTAATTAATATACGGATGCATCGGTATGGGATGAAACTGCGTAACGTGTACAAAAAATATGATGGAAGCAAAAATACCCTTCATGCAGCTTGTGTTTTCTTTGGATAAATAATTTCTCATTCGTTCTTCCCCGCAATATCTACCAGTCTGACAGCGACCTGCTCCACACTGCGGAAGGCATTGCCGACTTCTGAAGCCAGCTGCTTCTGATTCTTGCCCTGTTCTACCACCTGACCGGTCTGCTCTCTCAGGCTTTCTACCAGCATCTGCAGTCTTTCGGAGGTATCCTCCAGCTTGTGAGCGAAATGCTCTGTTTCCTCACTGGCATTCAATACCTGCTGAGCCATTTCCTTGGATTCTGTCTGCATTGCGCCAATCTGACCGGCCTCCTCCTTCGCACCGTTAATCTGTGCCAGACCTTCTTCAACGGACAATACATTTTTCTTGTTGGCTTCCTGCACCTTCTCAAGAAGCTCTCCGATATTGCTGATGATTCCGGTAATGGATTCACTTGCTGTCTTGGAATTCTCGGCGAGAACGCGCACCTCATCTGCAACTACCGCGAAGCCCTTTCCGTGCTCACCGGCTCTGGCTGCCTCGATACTGGCATTCAGGGCAAGCAGGTTAGTCTGTGTGGTGATGTTTCCGATGGTCTGTGCAAACTCAGCTACCTCATCCATAGCAGCCTTCAAGCCGTTGATGGAGGTCTCCGTATCTCCGGCGGTCTCGCGCACCTTTTCCATGTTGGCTGCGGTGTCTGTCATGTAAGAGATATATTCGCCCAGCTTTTCGTAGGTTTCCTGTGCAATGGCAACCAGCTGACTGCTCTGCTGACGGATGTTTTCGGCATTCGTCAAGGCTGTCTTCGTCTCTGTGTGCAGCTCCATTGCAAGCTGTTCATTGCTGTCGCAATCCTTCAGGGACTGCTCGGCGGCGCCGGTAATCTGTTCACTTGTCTCGCGGAAATAATCGATATTTTTCTTGAAGCCCTCGGTCTCTGTCCGAAGCTCTTCCGAAGCCTGATTACACTCCGATACCAGCTCGGCAACCTTCTGCGTATCGTTCAGGTTCTCCAAAAGCTTTCTGGCACCTTCGGCGATTTTCATGCAGACGAAGGCCATGACGAGTTGTTCAATCAGGAAGCCTGCACTGTGTGCCACGAACCAGACCATGTGGGATTCTCCCTCAGCCAGCAATACCCCGTAGGAGCGGAAATACAGTGATATTACGAGAAAAACAAAGCTGATGAAGGAGGTCTGCAGGGTCAGCTTTTTGTCATAGTAGAAAATGCTGAAGACCATCGGCAGCGCATAGGTCATATAGATACCGATGGCGGCATTGCTGGCCATGATGGCGAGCAGCCCTGACAGAGCAACGATTACGATGTATTTCAAAATGCGGACGGGTACGCCGACCTTGTAGGCTATGGTGGGTCCCATGGTGACAATCAGACCGACTCCCATCATCACGACCACATCCGAAATCTTTGCCTGGAACAGGCCGATTGCAGAAAAAATCATAATTGCCGGAAAAGCCAATATTAACCAACGTAATATTCTGACAAGATTTTCAGTTACTTTTCGTTCGTTCTCGGTGAAAAACTGCATATCCTGATTCTTCATTTGTGTTCCCCCTGCCATTTCTTGTTTTCTGTAAACAATGTTCGTAAATCACATAAAAAGCTTCATGATTCTATTTTACCATTAAATGTTCAGAACACAATCCCTTATCTCGAAAATTTCGGCGCACGCAAATTTCGGCGCACAATCATTCGCAATCATCAGAATAAAATCATTCTCTATCATCAGAAATCAAAGTGGTGAAAAAATTTGTGTAAAAGTGGTGGAGAATAAAAGTGGTGGATGTTGTGGGAAAATTGTGATAGAATATTCCCTAAAGAGTGTACGGAGTACGGCAGAGATATTGATGAAAGAAGGTGGCGAGATGGATACAGAGAGACTTCTTTCCAAGAAAATCGGATATTGCATATTTGGCTTCATGGGTTTTTGGTGCGCCCTCCTGTGGAAGGCAGAACATGACCTTGCAGCCGGCGGGAATCTTATTTGGAACGGAAGCTATATCGGGAAGCTGCTGGCCTTCTCAATGCTTGGTGTGTTGGCAGGTGTGGTGATTTGTGCCGTGGTATACAGAACAGCAGAACACCGGGGAATCCTTCTGAAACGACAGACCGCTCAGGACGTAGCTCAGTCTGCTCAGAAGGCGGCTCGGGCTGCAAGCGTCCTCACACCCGGAAAAGTTTTTTGGCTGAGCCTGCTTATGATTCTGCTTTGCTGGTTGCCCTGCTATCTGGCGTATTACCCCGGGATTTGCTCCTATGATACGACGATACAGCTGAGCCAGATTACGGATAATACCTTTATTGACCACCATCCCATTGCTCACACACTGCTTTTGCAGGGGGCGATAACGCTTGGAAATACCTTGTTCGGCAGCGCCAATGAGGGAATTGCAGTGTGGGTGGCGGTGCAGATGGTTTTTTTTGCGGCTGTGTTTGCTTATGCCCTGATGCAGGTATATCGCTTTCGGGTAAAAAGGGGCTGGATGCTTTGCCTTGCATTATACAGTATGCTGTATCCCTTCCATTGGTATATGAGCGTTACCACCACGAAGGATACCTGGTTTGGTGCCTTCTTCCTGATGCAAATGATTTCACTTTGTGTAATGCTTGCCCGGGGTGAGCGGACGACGTGGTTTAGCCGGGAGGGAGTACTCTTCCTGAACGGTACGATAGGAATGGTTGTCTTCCGGAATAACGGAAGATATGCCGTGCTGGTGCTGCTGTTGTTTCTGCTGTTGACCGTTTGGCGCGGAAAGAAGCGGCGCAGACTTTATGTGACGGTATTTGCTTATACGGTTGTCGGTCTCCTGCTGGGCTGCATGATTACCTCCGCACTGTACCGGCTGACGGATGCGCAGCAGGGTGACCGCAGGGAGATGCTGAGCATGCCCATTCAACAGCTGGCGCGCTGTATGGTTTACCACGGCGGCATCGGTGTGGTTGCTGAGGATGACAACACCATGCGCCCGGAGCATAAGGCGATAATCAATGACTTTTTGCTGGATGAAAGCTACAGGGAGTATCGCCCGGATATATCGGACCCCGTAAAGCGGCATACCAACACCTATGTGGTAAGGTATCGCGCTAAGGAATTTATCACCACATACTTGGAGCTTTTGCTGCAGTATCCCGGAGATTTCATCAACGCGGTACTTGCCACCAATGCCGGATATCTGACGCCGGGAGACGTCAGTCATGCCACCATCAATGTCAACGGGCGCGACAGGGGGCTTGGTTATGTACAGACACGCTGGGTGGACAGCGTGCTGAATCCGCAGGGAATCTACAAGGCATCCAAGTGGGAAGGGCTGCATGAAGTGCTGGAGAATTGGGCGGATGAGAATGCTTATTTGAATATTCCGATACTCAAATATCTCTTCGTGCCGGGCACCTATCTGTGGTTCTATCTGCTTTTGGCGGGAGCGCTTCTGGTGCGCCGCAGGTGGCACATGCTGCTGCCACTGTCCCTGGTGTTGGGATATTTTGCCACCTTGCTGCTGGGTCCCACAGTGCAGCTCAGGTATCTGTACCCCATCATGATAGTGGCTCCGTTTGTTGTCCCCTTGAGCTTTGCCCGCGAGCTGCACCAATCGGATGGGGAAATCAGGAATGGTTCGGATGCTTGATGCACAGGGATGCGGAAAGCAGAAAGTGTTATCGAAAGAGGAAATGAAGATGATGTTAAGATTTTATTTTGCAATCATAAAAAATATATACAGGCTGCCGGGAATTATCGGAAAGATGCGCAGCATGATAGCCTCGGATGAATATTCGGAGCAGGAGCGCTACGAGTATCTGCGGTATATAGCACACCTGATGCAGAAATCAGGTCATATTCGCACGGAGGTCTACGGCACGGAGAACCTTCCCAAGGAGGGAGGCTACGTCATGTATCCGAATCATCAGGGAAAATATGATGCCTACGGAATCGTGAGCGGTCACGAAAAACCCTGTACCGTGGTTATGGACAAGGATAAATCCTACACAATTTTTACCAGGGAAATCCTTGACATGGTCAAAGGAAAACGTCTTGACAAAAACGATGTGAGACAGGGCTTTGCCATTATGAATGAGATTACGGAGGAAGTGAAGCAGGGCAGACACTATATGATTTTCCCCGAGGGCTATTATGACAAGGAAAAGAAGAATACGCTGATAGAATTTAAGGCGGGATGCTTTAAGACCTCGCTGAATTCCAAGACGCCTATTGTTCCGGTGGTTTTGATTGACTCCTACAAGGCGTTTAATACCTCGCGTCCCGGAAAGGTGACCACGCAGGTGCATTTTTTGGAACCGATACCCTACGAGGATTACAAGGAAATGAAGACCAGACAGATTGCGGAACTGGTGCATGACAGAATACAGGAAAAGATAGCAGCTCTGGAACAAAATTAATATTTTTACGGAAACAGACCTGTGCAAAAATGAATTCCCAAAATTTGTGAAAATGGTACACAGAGCAAATAATTATGGCGGAAAAGATAAAAGTGTGATAAACTACCAAAGGTCATTCTTCGTGTTATATGCGTTTGCAAGTTGATGCGAAGGCTTGTTTAGAATAACTCACATGTAATCTGTGTATTTTGAAATGGGTATTGGAGGAATAATAATGACAAAAAAAGTTTTGGCTGTTGCTTTAGCATTTTTGTATAGTATCGCTTCTGTTGTGGTGGGACCGATGATAAAAGCACAGAGCCTGAGCTTTGAACCATCCCGAATCGTGCCCTTTTTTCTGTGCTTCCTACTGTGTGCAGTAGCGAATCTTTTTGTCCTTTTCCTGATGTCGCGGTGTCGCTTTAGCATCTCCGGCAGGGGAAATAAGTGTCTGACCGGATGTCTTGACAAGCTGGGGAACAGCAGGCTGTTTTTGCTTGTTTGGACATTAATTTTTGTGGCATGGATACCTGCTTATCTGGTGCTGTATCCGGGGGTACTGTCCTACGATATGATATCGCAGGTAAACAGTGCTATGGGCGAGATTACGACCAATCATCATCCGG
>CAZPRB010000094.1:0-6087 GCA_964588645.1 uncultured Acetatifactor sp.
CTGACTTCTTCTGCTTCGGTACCAACGATTTGACTCAGATGACCTTCGGATTCTCCCGTGATGATGCAGGTAAGTTCCTGGATGCTTACTATGACAACAAGATTTTCGAGAATGATCCGTTCGCTAAGTTGGATCAGACCGGTGTCGGTAAGCTGATGGAAATGACCATTAAGCTTGGTAAGCCTGTAAATCCTAAGCTTCATGTAGGTATCTGTGGTGAGCACGGCGGAGATCCTTCTTCCGTAGAGTTCTGCCACAAGATTGGTTTGGATTACGTTTCCTGTTCTCCTTTCCGTGTACCTGTAGCAAGACTTGCAGCAGCACAGGCAGCTATCGCTAGTGCAGCAAAATAGAAAGAAGTAAATGTTTTGGCTTGTAAAAGCTAGATATCACTTGAAAGGGAAGCCTTTTTGGGAGACTCACTTAGGGATTTGACAAAATAACAGTTTTTAAGTGAAGCCTTCAAACGGAACTCAAAAATAAATGACCACACTAGAGTATTGATTTACTCCGGTGTGGTCATTTTTGTTATCTCAAGTACCAAAAGGTACTTAGCATATTAATAGATATTTAATTCAGACATAAGTCCTTTTTATGGTGTGGAAGCATTTTTTAAAGCATCATGCCCCTATGCTGCACCAATCCAAAAGTAATAAAGTATGCCCGGTATGTGGTAATGACATGGTGTTTGCATTGGAGCGGGAAACAGATGGAAAAAAGAAAATTGTAATCCGGTGATATGGAGGTACTCTCAACAGTAAGTCAGCAGACAACACCAGAGCAAAGAGCTTAAAGGTTTATATGGACACCTACAAACCTGCTTATGCTATCAAGCTTTCTACGAAAAATTTTGCATTTGAGGACAACAAAAAGATTGTTCCTCTTTATGCGGCATTTTGTATCTAAACTCAATATTGTAACGATAACGCTCACCAAAACGGTGGGCGTTTTATTTGGCAAACTTCATCAAATCTTTATTTTTCTCTGTTAGGTTATATTTCAGTAAGAAATGAAATAGGGAAGGAAGGATAGTAAAGATGGAAATGATGTTGCAGACACAAAATCTATGTAAATATTTTAAAAAACAAAAAGCGGTAAATAATGTTTCGCTTCATATAGAAAAGAAACAGATTTATGGACTGCTTGGACCGAATGGTGCGGGAAAATCTACCACCTTGAAAATGCTGACCGGTATGATGAAACCAACTGCAGGAAAGATTTACTTTGATGGAAAACTATGGAATAGGAAAGATTTGTCAAGAATAGGAGCGTTAATTGAAAATCCGCCTATTTATGAAAATCTTTCCGCCGGAGAGAATTTGAAAGTAAGACAATTATTGCTTGGTACAGATGAAAACAGAATTGAGGAAGTCTTGCAGATTGTATCACTTACAAACACCGGAAAAAAGAAAGCTGGGCAGTTTTCTTTGGGAATGAAACAAAGACTAGGCATTGCAATGGCATTGCTTGGAGAACCGGAACTTTTGATATTGGATGAACCTACGAATGGATTAGATCCAATAGGCATCGGGGAATTACGAGAGCTGATTCGGTCTTTTCCGGAACGGGGAATCACGGTAATTCTCTCCAGTCATATTCTCTCAGAAGTACAGTTACTTGCAGACAAAGTTGGGATTATTTCAGGTGGAATCTTAGGATACGAAGGAGCGTTAAAGCAGGGAGATAATCTTGAAGATTTGTTTATGAATGTGGTAAGAAAGAACCGGAAAGCAGGTGAAATCCATGGTTAATATTGTAAGAGCAGAGCATCAAAAGGCTAAGAGAACCATGCGAAAAAGGTTTATCTGGGGATTTCCTCTTCTTTTATTCGGCATGGCATTTGTATTTACACTTGGAATGAAAAATGCTTATGCAGAAAGTGTTTGGAATTGGTGGTATACACTTTTGCTGCCGGGGATGATTGCTCTATTTTGTTATCTTTCTGTGGCGCAGGAGAAAAAGATAAAATACTATCATTTAACGACTCTTCCCACAGGCAGGAGCCAATTGGTGATTGGAAAAATTATCTATATTGGTGGTATGATTTTAGCCTCTAATATGATTGTATTTGCAGGCGCGTCGCTTGGAGGCTTTCTTCTGACAACACATGTTCCGGTGGGAGGAGCGTTGATTGCAGTATTGTTTCTGACATTTTCTGAGTTGTGGGAGATTCCGGTAGCTTTATTTTTAAGTGAACGCTTTGGAATGATGGTAAATTTATTCGTCTGCCTGTTTATTACCGTCAGCGGTGTGCTGATATCACAAACCGGAAGCTGGTATGTACTTGTATCTGCAATCCCTGTGCGCATCATGTGTCCGTTGCTTCATATTTTACCGAATGGTCTCGCAGCAGAAGCCGGGAATCCTTTTTTGAACACAGGAGTCATTGCTCCGGGAATCTGCCTCTCAATTGTCTGGTTTGTTCTTGCAACGTTTCTGTTTCTGAAATGGTTTGAGAGAAGAGAGGTGAAATAAGATGCTTGGAAGATTTCTTAATGCAGACTTGCGAAAGATGAAAGGAACATCTGTGATTCCGATACACTTACTGATTCCGATGATAATCGGCGTTATATTTTTAATGTATTACCTTTTTTCGCCATGGAATGATAATATGAAAGTGATTGCATTTTATCAGACAATAGGAGCAGGACTTCCGGTACTTACCGGAATTTTTACAGCAAGTGTGATGGAACAGGAACAAAATGCCGGTAATTTTCAAAACCTGTTGTCTTTACCGGATAAACTTGCAGCATTTTTATCGAAACTGTTGATGTTACTGCTTCTGTGTCTGTGCTCTGTCCTATTGACAGCAATCATATTCGGAATTGGATTTGGAAGAATCTCATCAAGCGGTATCGGAAGCATGAAAGTATGTATATTTGCAGCATTGCTGCTGTGGGGAAGCAGTGTTCCGCTTTATCTGTGGCAGCTGATTCTGGCTTTTTGGTTTGGAAAAGGGGTATCGATTGGAGCAGGGATTCTGTCAGGACTGATTAGTGCACTGATGCTTACCGGACTTGGAGATTACGTGTGGAAATATGTATTTGTCTGCTGGACAGGAAGAATACCATATACTTATCTGCGAGAGGCATTGGGGGAAGCCGGTGCAGGTGAATGGCTGTCTTTCATGCCGGGTAGCCTTATATTTACCGGAATTAGTATGGTATACTATTTTCTGTGGGGAAGTCACTGGGAAGGAAATCAAATATCGGAATAGAATCGAGGAAGAGATATGGCAAAAATATTGGCAGTTGATGACGAACCGGCAATCCTTGAAATGATAGAAAGCATTTTGACTAAGGATGGACATCTGGTTACGAAAGTAAGCAATCCACTAAAACTTCATATGGAAGAATTGCATCTCTATGACTTGATTTTACTTGACATTATGATGCCCGGAATGGATGGATTTGAATTATGCAAAAGAATCAGGGCACTAGTGGATTGTCCGATTTTGTTTCTTACAGCCAAAACGGAGGAAAACAGTCTGGTGAACGGGCTTTCTTTAGGAGCAGATGATTATATTTCAAAGCCGTTTGGAGTGATGGAGCTACGGGCAAGAATCAATGCACATCTTAGGAGAGAACGCAGGGAACATTCTGTGCGTATGGTTTTGGGAAGAGTCTGCATTCAGATGTCTCAAAAGAAACTGTTGGTGGATGATAAAGAACTTCCGCTTACGAAAGCAGAGTACGAAATCTGTGAATTTCTGGCTAAAAACAGAGGACAGGTTTTCTCGAAGGAACAGATATTGGAAGCGGTCTTTGGTTTTGACAATGAGAGTAATGACAGTACCATTATTACGCATATCAAAAATATCAGAGCAAAATTTGCGGATTATGATTATACACCGATAAAAACAGTCTGGGGGATTGGATACAAGTGGGAAGAATAAGGAAAAACAATACGCTTAGCAGAATTTTTATGAGATATGTACTTGTCATGCTTGGATTGTTAGTCGGTCTGGTGATTGCTGTTTATTTGATACTCTACATTTTCATAAGTTTGGAATGCATTTATCCGGCAAATTTTGCAGAGCAAAAGATAAATGAAGCATATGATACGATTTTGTGTGCAGAGGAAGTGACGGATGAGATGATTCCGCCACTTTGTAATTATGTCATTTTTTCAGAGAACGGAGAGAGAATAGGCGGAAATCTGTCAGAACAATACGAACAGATTGCGTGGAATGCTGCAAAGTACGGAAATGCATCCGGAAAATACTTTTATAAAGTGGTTTCAAGGGAAAAGGAATATGTTGTTTTGCAGTACCGCTTGACACCTCAGTATCATTCTGCTTTTTTGCGGGAGCATTTTATAGAACCTCAGAATGTGATGAGTATTATGGCTGTGATTGGAGCGATAGTGATTATCATCATTCCGTCCATACGTTTTGGAAAAAGAATCAAAAAGCAGATGCAGCCTGTATTAGATGCCATCGGACAGATAAAGAATCAAAATCTGGAATATGAGGCATCTCATTCCGGTATCAAAGAGCTTGATGATTGCTTATCGGCAATCGATGACATGCGGGATGCACTCCGTGAATCCTTAGAAAAGCAATGGAAAACAGAACAGGAAAAGAACCGTCAGATGTCCGCTTTGGCACATGATATTAAAACACCCCTTACCATTGTACGGGGAAATGCGGAGCTGCTTTCAGAAACGGAGCTGACGCCGGAACAGAAAAATAATGTTACTTATGTCTTAAATGGTACGACACAGATACAAAGCTATGTAAAACAGTTGATTGATGTCACAAAATCATGGAATTGCAATGACGTTACCTATACGACAGTGACGATAGAAGATTTCTTCACGGATATAAAGGAACAGACCCTTGGACTGGCAGAAATCTATCACCAGACATTAAACTGGAGGGCAAAGCAAAGCGATAAAAAGGTAACGATTGCCTATGATCCAATGTTTCGGGCTGTAATGAATGTGATTCAGAATGCCGTAGAACATACAAAAGAAAATGGAATCCTTTATATTGAGGCAAAGGAGCATGATGGTCGGTTGACATTCATTGTGGAAGATAGCGGGTCAGGATTTACAAAAGAAGCATTATTGCATGGGACAGAACAGTTTTTTATGGACGATACCAGCAGAAATGGCGAAGCTCATTATGGAATTGGTTTGTTTTTTGCAAAAACTGCGGCTGAAAAATATGGTGGCGGGATTAAACTTTCAAATTCTGTAAAAACAGGCGGTGCGAAGGTAGAAATCTCTGTTTGCGGTATTGGAATATCAGGGAATTATGATACTGTTACAGACACTTGATTTATTAGCAGTAAATGGGCATAACACATAATCACGATTTGGTAAATCACGATTAGATATTATTGACGACAAAATTATTGCCGATGCCGAAAAGGACGGAACAGCGCTCAACAATCTTGAATTAATAAGAGAACTTTGCAACACCGGCAGATAGAATTTCTAAAAAGCAAGAATCTATCTGCTGAATATCTCCCAACCAAGAAAAAAAGTACCAATGAAGCATCAAAAAGCATCTAGAAATCACTAAATCCCGAAAACTAGCTGCTGAAAACCCCAGAATTAAAGAAAAAAGTCCAAAATAAAGCATCTAGAAATCACTAAATCCCGGAAACTAGCTGCTGAAAACCCCAGAATTAAAGAAAAAAGTCCAAAATAAAGCATCTAGAAATCATCAAATCCCCAAATCTAGCCGCTGTACGCTAATAAAAAGTTCAAAAAAGCATATTTAGGAGTCTATATTTCAAAATAAGCCCCAAGCAGGATAATCAGAGATACTGCAAAAGCAATAAAATCAAGAAACTAAAGTAATTCAACTACAAATAAGGGTTTGTCAAGTAAAGTGTGTAAGTTCTCTTTGAAACTAATTGGTATCAAACCGTGCAAAACTCCTAAACAGATTTTTTTGATGCGAAAATGATTTTGGCGAAAATAGTAAAGCAGTGAACTCACGCAATTAAGACCAACATTTTTAACTTGACAATAATCTAAGAATAAATTATTATGCAAGTAATTACTTGCAAGGCGGTTTTTTTATGTTTGATGAAACTCAAAACAAAATTATAAACGCAACAATGTCTTTGATTA
>CAZPRB010000095.1:0-6052 GCA_964588645.1 uncultured Acetatifactor sp.
AACAGAGTAGCAAGTATATACCTATTGCATTTTTGCTTGTTGTGGAGTATCCCCAGACCCCTTAAAATGTTCAACTACGTTGTACAGCTACGCCCCATGATATGAGTGCTAAACAATTCTCCCTTCAAAGAAATTTCAACTAATTGATTTCATCAAATCAACATCCTATCAATTCATATCCGACGGCAGATAGATAAGATAAGTATTACTATAATCAGTCTTATTACCGGAATAACCACTCTCATACGCAGACAAAACGGGCGGATTTATTCGCCTGCTCTTGACATGCGCAGCATGTACTGTTATATATAAACCAAGGGCTGAAAGCTTGAAAAACAAGCCTTCAGCCCCATCAATTATCATAGAAAATCTAATTTACAGAGATATGTTCACACACTCATCTAAGACAGATCACAGGTGTATTCTGCCTATTACTTTCCGACAGTAAGTTTACCCCATCCTCCTATCCTGTTACCATTGAATTATATCACGATATCGTGATATAATTATTACACAAATTAATCCCGTAATACCTTGTTTAAATCTTGATTTTTTTGGTGGCTTTTTGTCTAACACTTGGTTAAACCTTGGTTAATTCTCAATCCATACCTCACATCTCTTTACCTTCCACAACACTTCTTATATTTCTTCCCCGAACCACATGGGCATGGATCATTTGGATAAACCTTCTTTTGAGTTTTACCATCCGCAACAACCGTTGCATTACTATCAAATTCCACCTTTACACCCATTGCTGTCAATTCAGCGGAAGCATTTTTCAACATATTGGCTGCATTTGTACTTCCCGGAATCACAACCGGCGGCTGAGTAAAATATCCCTTGCTGATATCGCTCTGCATAATCTCATTTGGTGTATGTCCTCTGTGAATCTGCAATCGTGTATGATTATTGGCATTCTGCAAAAGATTTACAAGTCTGTCCAGTCTTCGGTCTGTCAATTCCTCACCATATAAATCGAGCAGATATTGAAACATATCTTGAAAGTCTACGTCATACTGAATCTTTTCCCATATTTCAGCGGTTTCATCATCAGCGTCTCTATAAGACAAACCGATTTCCTTTTGGAAGAATTCTCTTAGCTTTTGATATGCAGGCTCCTTGGACAAATATAAATTCCGATTATAGTCAAGTACTTCTTCTGCTGTTGGAATATAAAAGTCCTTGCCCACCTGAATGTTCAACAATTCTTCGTATCTTCCATTATATGTTAAATATTCAACAACAATAAACTTTTGTCCTTCCTCCAAATGACACTCCGTCAAATCCGCCGGGAAATCATTACACATACATTCCAGTTCTTCATAAGATATGTGATATCCTTTTCTTGCATTATACATTTCAAGCAGAACATCTTTATCAAACACACCATAAAAATTTTCGCCAAAATAGAGACATTGTGCAAGCCATGACATCTTTTTCGCATATTGCCTAAACTCCGGTGTGTTCATCTTTTTATATGCTTCCGCGACATCCACCGGTACATTAAGTTCATCCTTCTTATTCATAAACGCATAGTCTTTTTCCCGCAAAGAATATGCATTGTCCAATTCATCCTCCGATGGTATAAACGGGCACTCTATCGCACGTTCAAAAAGCGCTCTCTCTTCCGATGAAAATGTAGCAACTCTTCTCTTCATTACAGATGGTGCCAGC
This sequence comes from uncultured Acetatifactor sp., assembly GCA_964588645.1. GTDB lineage: Bacteria > Bacillota > Clostridia > Lachnospirales > Lachnospiraceae > Acetatifactor. The sequence continues at coordinate 1,675 of CAZPRB010000095.1, forward strand.
AATTCATTTGCAATCTTTTCAGCTAACTCATCCTTTTTCAAACCGGACACTCTGCGAATTTGCAAATCGCTTGCATAGTTCAAAAGACTCTGTTTGTCATACAATTTCATTATATGACTTAGCATAATACCTTCCGGTCCATAAAGCACCTTTCTCATAGCCATACTTTCTATCCTCCGCACTTTAACCTATCTACGTAGCTTAAATCTATATTCCTGCTTTAAACATTCAAATATCTCAAACGCAACCGGACATATAGATACAGTATCCAAGAAACCTAATAGGCTGAACAACCTCTCCGGTTGGTCTGTATATGGGTATTTTTTACAGCTATCCGGCTTGCAATCTCCCAACTTACACTTCCCATCCTCCATCAGAAAATCGCAAGGCTTATGCTTTGTCTGATATCCACTATCGAACTGTGCTTTTTCCAAGAAGAAATCAATAAACTGCTCTGTCGTAATTCCTAAATACGTAGCATCCTTTTCAACATCTTCTTCAGGAATGCTTCCCTTATACATTTTGCAGCAATTTCTGCACTTGCTACAATCATAATCTGCAAACAACTCCTTATGTAAGCGAAGAAACTGTGCATCCAGTTCTTCTTCATCTGCATGTCCCTTTAAATACGTTCTAAACTTAAAATTCTCGTTTTCCTTTTTCTTTGCTTCACTCTGTACTTTATCCGGCGATATCATATTCTACTCCTTATCGTTTAAGATATAATAACTGCCTTTCAATTTACCCATCTTTATCAACACTCCAATATCTACCAGCTCTTTTAGGATTTTAAGTGCTCTCGAATCTTTTACGTCAAGCAATTCTTGTACCTCTTTATTGCTTATCTTACTATTTACCAACACGAATTCTACAATCTTCACTTGTGTAGGAGTCAATTTATCCATGTTTATCCGTACTTTATCCGTACTTTATCCGCACTTTTATCATTTTTTCTCTGACCGATAAAAACACACCACAAATCCTGACTTCATTTTTTTAAATTCATATCTGACTCTGGCCGCTTCACAAGCATCTGCAATACGCTTCAACCCTGTTCCAAAACTCTCTATATCTTTAGAATAATAAAGAATTCTTGCAATTTTAGGATTTCTGCGGATTGGCCGTTCTGCCTTATCAATAAAATCCCTCGGCTCGTATCCTTCCGGAAACGCTCCCGGATTATAAATTTCTACCCTGTCTTTATAAATGGCAACCTCGTTGCTCTGCCCTGATGCATAATCCTTGTGACAAAATGAATTTAATAAAGCTTCTCGAATTGCATCCACCGGAATCTCAGGTATCTCTGTACGCTGCAATGCTCCGGTGAATTCCACTCTCCAATGGATATTGCTCTTAATATAGTTTTCGGCTATATCAACAAGTTTTAGCACCGGTCCATGATGACGACGAATATCATTAAATGTCAAACGCTCATTAGTGGCAAATATCGCCATCTGAACATCTTGTACAATATCATCACTAAACAATGCCTTTCCTGCATTTAACAACGAATCACCCTCTGTTAATTCCAACTGATTCAAAACCGTCTTCTTGTCGGTATAAGAAATTGCTATTCTTCCGACTTCATGGGCTTGTGTTGTGTATTTCTTTAAAAGCTCCTCGTCAATCATCGACTATTCACTCAGCTTTACCACCGTCATATCATGATTTACCGCCTCCAGAAACGGTCCGAACGCATCCTTCACACGCAGCTTTAGGCTTGTGGTATTGACGCAGGGATGGCATCCGAAGAATTCTCCTTTCAGCACATCCTCATCCACAAGAAGTCTCACTGCATTCTCCTTATCGTTGATTAATCCCATCACACTGACTGACCCCGGAGTGATATCAAGATACTTTTCCATATCCTCCGCAGATGCGAAAGACAATCTGGCACTGCCGATTTGACCGGACAGCTCCTTCGTCTTAAACACCTTTTCTCCGGGAATCATCAGCAAATAAAAATCTGTCTTCTGCCGGTTACACAAAAACAAATTCTTGCAGATTACCGCATCTCCCAGCGCTTTGTCTATTTCCTCGCAGGCCTCCATAGTGTAAGCTGCCTCATGGTCGATTCTCCAGTACTCAATTCCCAGAGAATCCAACAGGTCATAAGTTCTGATTTCTTTAGCAAGCCGTCCCTCTGTGTCGGACGGTCTCCCTTTCACCAATTCCATATTCTGCCTCACTTTTTCCTTCTATTAAAGTAGAAACATTGTAGCACCTTCTCACACTTCAATCAACTCTTTCCTGCTGCAGCTGTAACGATAAACACGATTGGTCAGCACCACATTCCTCTCGTACAGAATGTTGGTGCGCTGAATTGCTGCCTTCAATTCACGCAATGCTTTGTGTCTGGCCGGATATATCACAGCCTCATTCACACTTGTAAATCCCACATAATAATCCCCATCCATCAGCTCCGACAAACGTTCCTTGACACCGGGATAGAAAAGAGCCACTGCTCCGTTTACCCTATTGCTTGTAGTGACAAGATATCCATGCAATCCCTCCTGCTCATCATCGGGATGTATCGCAATCCTCCTCCCCTTCTCCCCCGGCATGAAGACACCATACTCCTGCGGATACCTGTGACAGACATCCGTTCCATAGTATAATCTGGGCGGCATCTTAGCACAGGTATTGAGCAGGGCATTGGTCAACAGCACTTCATCTGTCACATCACCCTCTACCATATCACGGTGAATCTCCACGGCAAGAAGCTCTTCTCCCACGTCACAGACCAACAGGTACAGTGTGAGCGCAATATCGCCAAACACCCAGCAAATACTGTTTTTCATTTCTTCCACATGGCAGGGATGGGGCAACGGTCTGATGACAAGTCTTCCTTTTTCCGTGTCATTTTCCCATCCGGGCAGCATGCCCGTCGGTGTGCAGCTCCCCTGTATTTTGGAGACCATTTCCGGCAATACTCCCTGCCAGCCCTCTCGCTTGAAACGCTCATACATGGGACGTATATTCCAGTGCAGCAAGCCCTGAATCCCCTGTTTTTTCCAAACCACACAGATGGTATCTTCTCTGAGTACAGTGTCCTCCCTCCCATAATCCCCCAGATTAATCAGGCGTAGCAGGGTGATAGCGTCTTCTCTTATGAATACGCCTCCCTTCTCCAATAAAAGCACCTGCTTCCCTCCGGACATGCCCTGTGATTGCAGATTACGATACAGTTCCTTCTTAAATTCTTCGTAGGTCATTTCTTTTCTCCTTTTGTGAATGTGCTGAAACAGCGCGATGTAGTGATGTGATGACAGAATTACATATGCATTACTAAAATAAAGATGGAAATATCGCCGAAACGGCTTAGAAAACAGGAAAACAATAAGAAAACATCCTGCCTTGTAACTGCAATCGTAGCACAGACAGGATGTTTTGTCCACTAAATTTTATAATATGATTCCAATTTAAAAAGGGTGACTGTGATTACAACAATGCCTCTAGGGAACGATTCTTCTGACTCCAATGATGGTTCTGTAATTTGCATTGCTGACCTTGATGCCGCCACTGGGATATGGTTTGCTGTTACTTGCATGGACAATCTTTCCGTCACCGATATAGATTCCGATGTGTCCGCTGTAACAAATCAAATCACCGGGCTGGGCATCACTGTAATTAATGCCGGTTCCCGCATTCACCTGCTGATAGGAGGTTCTGGGCAGATTATACCCAAAATCCTGATACACGCGATATACAAAGCCGGAACAATCTGCTCCGCTTGTCAGACTGGTTCCCCCGTACACATAGGGATTGCCAATATACTGACAGGCATATTTCGCCACATTTTTGCCAATGTCGCTTCCCGACGCATTATCAATAGTGGAGGTATAGCCGGTCGAGGAATAATTTCCGGTATTTGCCGTACTGCCTCCGGAGCTTGACTGATTCTGCTGATTCTGCAGTTGCTCCAGCTGCTTGCGCTCCTGCTTCAGCAAGGTCTGCGCCACAGCCGCTTCCTGCTTATACCGGTTAATCTCTGCTTCATAATTGGCAGATTCCCGTTTCTTCTGGGCAAGCATGCTGTCCAATTCCTTCTTCTGGCTCTGCAATTCCGCCCTGTCCGTCTCAAGTCGGGTCTTGTCCGTCTCCAGCTGTGTCTTCTCTGTCTCCAGCTGTGCTTTCTCCGCCTCCAGCTGCTCCCACAAAGCATGAACCTCTTCCTTGGTGGCTTCGTACTCAGCCAGCTTAGCCATACCATACTCGTATACTTTCTCAATATAATCCATATGGTTCAGCATATCAGCCAGACCGCCCCCCTTCAGGAATAATCCCAGATAGGTGGCATTATTGTTCTCATACATGCATTTAATCCAGACGAGCATATCCGCATACTGTTTTTCCTCGCGTGCTTTGGCTTCCTCAT
>CAZPRB010000096.1:0-2469 GCA_964588645.1 uncultured Acetatifactor sp.
ATTACTGCCTTTATCGAGGGGAAGAGTTTAGATGAAATTGAAAAAGCCAGAGAAGAGGGTAAGAGACTGTATCAAAAAGTGCTCCTGGCGATTGGTTCGGCAGCACTGGGGATTCTCATTGCATTTATTATGATGGTTTTTGCAAAATTTTCAAGGTAACTGTTGATGTGGTTTGCGCCAGTGTCATATTTGACTGCATATATCTGTCGATGGACGTTCCCTTTGGTACAATGCACCGGAAGAACTTGTGGTTGTTTTCACAGGCTCCTTTCCGGTTTTGAATGATTTGTTTGTTCTTATTCATGGCGTCCTCTCTGTAAATAAGCATAAAAATAGCACCCTGCTATGCTGTTGGTCGCACAGAACAAAAAGTCATCTAAAGCAGTGTTGGAGGAGTTGGATAGAATGTATGCACGATAAAAAATACTGTTATCCTAATTCAAATATTCTGATCAACAAGAAAAATATAATAAATGCAAAAGAATTGCTTGAAGCGTAAGTGTTATACACAGGAATACGACTTATGGAACTTCAGCAAACTCCAATCAAAGGAGACTTTGACTTGAAGCATCTTTGCAGAATACACAAATATATTTTTCAAGACCTTTATAGTTGGGTCGGGAAAATAAGAACGATTGACATAGGTAAAGGTAATATATTTTGCTTCGTGCAAAATATCTATGCTTATGCAGAAGAGATATTTGAAAAATATTATCCTAGTTGTTATGCAACGAAGGATAGCAGAGAAGCATTTGTGGAAGTATTGACAAGTAATTATGCTGACCTAAATGCGTTACACCCATTTAGGGAGGGTAACGGGAGAACTCAACGAGAATTTGCCCGTGAGATATGTTTGCGGTGCGGATATGTTTTTGATTTATCCTGTACAACGCACAAGGAGATGCTTGATGCAAGTATCTTATCCTTCAACAAGGCAGATAATACAAAACTTCTGAGGATATTTGAGCAAGCGGTAATTCCAATGGGAGACTATGACAAAACAGATAGTTCTTTTTTGAACATACTTACAACGGATGATTTGGATATTGAAGATGTTGCTAACTCGTATGAATACTATGAGTAATTGAAAGAATTCCGTCAAAGTTATTGCAACGCGGTGTTGCATTTAATTTGCAAAATCACCTTATGATGATTTTTCTCTAAACCGGTTATGGGGGCTTGCAATCCTTCCTAAATTCGAATATATTTGTTGGTAGTGATATAGGAGAAAGAAGGAAGATTATGACAGTTGAGCTAATCAGTGTGGGAACAGAGATTTTACTGGGCAATATTGTGAATACGAATGCGGCATATCTGTCGGAGCAATGTGCAGGTATGGGATTATCCTGCTATTTTCAATCAGTGGTGGGGGATAACGAGGAGAGGCTGACGCAGGTGCTCTCCTGTGCGGTGTCCCGTTCAGATGTGGTAATCTTATCCGGGGGTCTGGGACCTACGGAGGATGATTTGACCAAGGAAGTAGCAGCGAAGGTGTGCGGTAAGAAGCTTCGTGTGGATGACCACAGCATGGAGAGAATTGCAGAATATTTTGCAGCAAGGGATATGATTCCTACTGATAATAATTGGAAACAGGCGATGGTGCCGGAGGGCGCAATCGTGCTGGATAACGAGAATGGAACGGCTCCCGGTATTATTATTGAGACAGACAGCTGTAGAGTGGTTCTGCTTCCCGGACCGCCGAATGAGCTGATTCCTCTGTTTGAAGAACAGGTAATGCCCTATCTTAAGAAATTGACTCCCGGAGTCATCTGTTCTCAGACTGTGAAAATATGCGGTGCCTCCGAGAGCAGTGTGGAGACTGCAGTGAAGGATTTGATTGATACACAGACCAATCCTACCATTGCCACATATGCAAAAACCGGAGAGGTGCATATCCGTGTCACTGCAGCTGCGGAGGATGAGGATAAGGCATTTTGCTTGATACAACCTGTTGTGGAGGAATTGAAGCGACGCTTCGGGCAGGATATTTATACTACGGATGAGAAGGTTACTTTGGAAATGGCGTTGGCTGCATTATTAGCGGGAAAGGAGCTCAGTGTGACCTGCGCAGAGTCCTGTACCGGCGGTATGGTGTCTGCCAGATTGATTAATGTGCCCGGAGTATCTGAGGTGTACAAATCCGGTCTGGTGACTTATTCCAATAAGGCAAAAAGAAAATTATTGGGTGTGAAGAAGGGCACTTTAAAGAAGTACGGTGCTGTCAGTCCGCAGACGGCAAAGGAGATGGCAATGGGTGCGGCACTGATAGCCAAGGCGGACGTTGCGGTAGCTTTGACAGGAATTGCAGGACCGGACGGCGGGACGCAGGAGAAGCCGGTAGGTCTGGTATATATTGCCTGCAGTGTAAAAGGGAAGGTGACCGTGCAGGAGTATCGCTTCAAAGGCAACCGCAGTAAAGTCAGAGAGGCAGCCACCTCTGCGGCACTTTGTCTGATGAGAAAATGTGTG
>CAZPRB010000096.1:2569-6019 GCA_964588645.1 uncultured Acetatifactor sp.
TAACTGCTGTGCAGTTTCTTATGTTCCGGCATTTCGCCATAGGTTTCAGAAAAGGGAAAGAAAATATGGGAGGGATGCTTTTGAGGGAGTTTTAAGGTACTGTAGATATGGCACTATTGTTTTATAAATATTCCGGTAACAAAATTAATCCGACAGAAATGTTCAAAAAGGATTGACAAACACGAACAAATGTTTTATTCTGATTAAAACAGAACATTTGTTCCTTGAGAAAAGGAGATTATACATGGAAAAGAATGAAAAGCTGAAAGCATTGGATGCGGCATTGAGCCAGATTGAGAAGCAGTATGGAAAGGGAACCGTGATGAAATTGGGTGACCCCGCCGCACAGATGAATGTAGAGACGATTCCCACAGGTTCTTTGAGCCTTGATATTGCATTGGGTCTGGGTGGTATCCCCAAGGGAAGAATTATAGAGATATATGGTCCGGAATCCAGTGGTAAGACCACGGTTACCTTACATATGATTGCTGAGGTGCAGAAGAGAGGCGGTATTGCGGGATTTATCGATGCGGAGCATGCGCTGGATCCTGTGTATGCCAAGAATATCGGTGTAGACATTGACAACCTCTATATTTCCCAGCCGGACAACGGTGAGCAGGCACTGGAGATTACAGAGACCATGGTGCGTTCCGGTGCCATTGATATTATTGTAGTGGACTCCGTGGCAGCACTCGTACCCAAGGCGGAGATAGACGGAGATATGGGAGACAGCCATGTAGGTCTGCAGGCGCGTCTGATGTCACAGGCTCTGCGTAAGCTGACTGCTGTTATCAGCAAGTCCAACTGTACCGTAGTGTTTATTAACCAGCTGCGTGAGAAGGTTGGTATCATGTTCGGTAATCCCGAGACCACTACCGGCGGACGTGCGCTGAAGTTCTATTCTTCCGTGCGACTGGATGTCAGAAGAATTGAATCTCTCAAGCAGGGTGGTGAAGTCATCGGTAACCGTACCCGTGTCAAGGTAGTCAAGAATAAGATTGCACCGCCGTTCAAAGAGGCAGAATTTGATATTATGTTCGGTGAAGGCATCTCGGTGGAGGGAGATATTCTGGATTTGGCAGCAAGCATTGATATTGTGAACAAGTCCGGTGCATGGTACGCCTACGAAGGGAATAAGATTGGTCAGGGACGTGAGAATGCCAAGCAGTACCTGAAGGATAACCCTGAGGTCTGTGCTGAGGTGGCAGCTAAAGTACGTGCTCATTTCGGTCTGGACAGTGTTCAGAGTGACGCAGTGGTTAGCGAGGAGTAAGGGAATATGCTGGTCACACAGATAGTGGAGCTGTCCAAATCCCGCAGTAAGGTATATATTGAGCAGGAGTTCGCCTTTGTCTTGTACAAAGGCGAATTGCGTCTTTATCATATACGGGAAGGTGAGGAGCTGGACGAGGAGGATTATCGGAGGATTATGGAGGAGGTGTTGCCCAAGAGGGCAAGGCTTCGCGCCATGAATCTGCTGAAAAACAGAGAATATACGGTTGCGCAGCTTCACAGTAAGCTTTCGCAGGGCTTCTATCCCGAGACGGTGATACAAGAGGCACTTGCCTATGTGGATTCGTATCATTATACGGATGATTATCGCTATGCGGTAAGCTATATTACTTACAACGGGGATAGGAAAAGCAGAAAAAGAATTGAGCAGGATTTGATTTCCAAAGGGATTTCCAAGGAGACTGTAGTACAGGCATGGAATGATTGGGAGGAGCAGGGTGGCGCCTCGGATGAGCTGACTATGATTCGGAAGCTTTTGGAGAAAAAACATTACAATCCGGAGTGCACGGATTACAAAGAGCAACAGAAGCTGTTTGCATTTCTGATGCGAAAGGGTTTTTCCGGAGAGATAATCAGAAAAGCGCTGCAGGCAGAATTTGACATATAAGGCGGTTTCGGTACAAAATGCACAAATATTGTATCAATATGTCGTATAATTTAGGAGATATACTGACTGGTACTTGACATAAGTGTTATTTCAGTTTAAAATTGAACTGTTGTGAATTGCTTGTTAGGATGTACATACATTCTATTATAAATTGTGAAACGCACAATCGTTTTACAGGCAAAATGTACAATGAAAACTAAATAAGGAGGTGCTCCTGTGGTAACTATCATCGTATTAGTGATTATTGCTCTTGCAGCCGTCGCAATTACTGCAGTGATTACAGCTGTTGTCACTACTTCTGTCCAGAAGAAAAATGCTGCGAACACTATCGGAAATGCCGAAGAGAAGGCAAGGGAAATCATCGATGAAGCTCTCAAAACTGCGGACAACAAAAAACGCGAGTCTTTGCTTGAAATAAAGGAAGAGTCCATTCGCACCAAGAATGAGCTTGACAAGGAAATCAAGGAACGCAGAGCAGAAGTTCAGCGTGACGAGCGGAGAGTCCAGCAGAAGGAAGCCAACATCGACAAAAAAGCTGATGCTATTGAGAAACGTGAAGCAAGTATGGCAGCTAAGGAAGAAAATCTCAACAGAATGAAAGAAGAGATTTCCAAGCTGAATGAGCAACGCGTACAGGAACTGGAACGAATTTCCGGATTAACCTCTGAACAAGCAAAAGACTACTTATTGAAAATTGTTGAAGATGAAGTGAAGCATGAAACGGCTGTGATGATCAAGGAATTAGAGAGTCGCGCCAAGGAAGAAGCAGACAAAAAAGCAAAGGAATATGTAGTATCAGCAATCCAGAGATGTGCTGCAGACCACGTTTCTGAGACTACCATTTCCGTTGTACAGCTTCCCAATGATGAGATGAAGGGAAGAATTATCGGTCGTGAAGGACGTAATATCCGTACTTTGGAGACGATGACCGGTGTTGATTTGATTATTGATGATACACCGGAAGCAGTTATTCTTTCCGGATTTGATCCAATCCGCCGTGAGGTGGCCAGAATTGCCCTTGAGAAATTAATCGTTGATGGACGTATCCATCCCGCCAAGATTGAAGAAATGGTGGAAAAGGCGCAAAAAGAAGTAGAAGTAATGATTAAAGAAGAAGGAGAAGCCGCAACGCTGGAGGTAGGTGTTCACGGTATTCATCCCGAACTTGTAAGATTACTTGGAAAGATGAAGTTTAGAACCAGTTATGGTCAGAATGCATTAAAGCATTCCATCGAGGTGGCTCAGTTATCAGGTTTGCTGGCAGCTGAGATGGGACTTGATGTAAGACTTGCCAAGAGAGCAGGTTTGCTCCATGATATTGGTAAATCTGTTGACCATGAAATGGAAGGCTCCCATATTCAGCTGGGTGCAGAGCTTTGTAGAAAATACAAAGAGAATGCTACCGTTATCAATGCTGTGGAATCCCACCACGGCGATGTAGAGCCTACTTCCCTGATTGCATGTATTGTACAAGCTGCTGATACAATCTCTGCTGCAAGACCGGGAGCTAGAAGGGAAACATTAGAAACCTATACTAGCAGATTAAAACA
>CAZPRB010000097.1:0-5670 GCA_964588645.1 uncultured Acetatifactor sp.
AGGAATGGCTTAATTTCACACCATATTTCTTGAACACGCTGAGAACGAAGCCGGAACAGTCAGCACCCTTGGTAAGGCTGGTACCACCCCATACATAGGGATTGCCCAGAAACTGTTTTGCGTACTCGACCAAATCCACACGGACATCGGATACACCCTGACCATAAAGCAGCTCGGACATAGTAATCGCAGTGTCCAATTTCGTCTCCACGGACACATACTCTGCGGAGACATAGGCATCATCACCATCCAGGGATACCTTCACCCAGTCTCCTACCGTCTCCACATACTCCAGTTCCTCGCCCTTTAACACCTGCGTATAGACCATACTGTCCGTATTGGCCTCCGCTCTGACGTTCAGGGAATCTGTATTGGCAACTGCAACCGTACGAACCAAGTCATTCGCCATTAATTTCGCATCCGGTCCTGTCACCAGGAAATCCAGACTGACAAAGCCTTCCACCTCGCCGGAGGTGATATGTGCCCAGCCGTCCACTGTCTCCACCACCTCACATGCCGCATTCTTAGGCATTTTGCCGACTAATTTCCCATCTGTGGAGGGTGTCTCGCGTACATTCAAATTCCCGCTCTCCACCTGTGCAATACCTAAATTGGTGTAGCCCCACATGGCTCCCTTTGCCTGCTCTGCAGCCTCAATATACTCTTCAACAGAGAGACTGGACTCCAGAATGGCAGATACACCTGCCGTCTGCAAAACGCTATGATTCTCAGCTGCTAAAGCCTCCATCGGCTCCATAGCCAGACATAATGCCAGCCCTGCTGATATGATTGTCACACCCTTACAATATCTTCTGCAATTCATAAGAATACCTTTCTATCGTCATGTAACCGTTCCGTTACAAATTTATTACAAAATTATTACACTTCATAAATGATTATACAAAAGCCCCTCTTCAGTGTCAACCTCTTCCATAAATTTCCTTAATTATTTCTTATTATTTTTTAACTTTTTGTTAATTTTCCACAAAAAAAGTGTCGGCTTCACCGACACTTTTACTTCATCTGTTCTCCCTTTGACTAATTCTGAACCGCTTCAGTTTCCTCACCCAGAATAGAGAATGCAATATTGGTAGCATGATCCGACACACGCTCCAGACCCGATATAACATCCGAGAAAATCATACCTGCAGCCGGGCTGCATTCGCCTCTGGTCAGACGCTCCACATGGGTACACTGCAGTTCTCTCTCCTTCTCGTCCACCTGATTCTCCAGACTGATAATCTCCTGCATATGGCTCTTGTCGCCCTTGACAAACATATCGATTGCGTACTGGATTGTCTTGTTGACCATTTCCAGCAGCTCACCCAGCTCTCTCTGGGCTTCTTTGCTGATAACAATGTTCTCTTCCTTCCGTTGTCTCGCTGCATCCGCCACATTTTCCGCATGATCACCGATTCTCTCTATATCGTTTACCACATGGAACAGGGCGCCGATGCTCTTCAAATCTTCGATGGGAAGCGTACTCTGATTGATTTTCACCAGATAGTCCGTTATGGCATGATTCAGGAAATTGATGTTTTTCTCTACCTCGTAAACCTCCTCGATATCCTCCTCATCCAGCGTAATCAACGCATTCATGGCACGGTTCAGGTTTTCATTTGCCAGGGAAGCCATACGGTCCAATTCCTTAATGACCTCAACCACAGCACTGGCAGGATTAAATACAACCTTCTCACCGATATATTTCAACTGATAGCTTTCTCTGTAGCTTACCTTCTTGTCCTCGCCCTTTACGCATAGGCTGGCTATTTTAACCAGCAGGTTCGCAAACGGGAACAGCAGAATCACCTGCGTAACCTTGATAATGGTATGGGCATTGGCAACAAATCGTCCGTTATCCGCCGATATGGAGCGAATCAATGCTACAATCGGATCCTGGGCAACCATAAGTATGATATACATCAATACGGTACCGATTACATTAAACCAAAAATGAATCAATGCAGCACGTTTCGCATCCTTCTTACCGGAAAGTGATGCCAAAAGAGCCGTTACACAGGAACCGATGTTACAGCCCATAATAATAAACAGGGTGATAGGCAGCTCCAGCAGCTCCTGATTCGCCATCAAAAGCACTATACTGACCGTTACCGAAGAGCTTTGGATAATGGCAGTCAGGACAAAGCCTGTGAACGTCGCCAGAAAAGGATTGGTCAGCGAACCCAGCAGCTCCACAACCTTCGGGTCATCACGGAAGCCCGCCATGGCGCCGGACATGGTCTGCAGACCGACAAACAACACACCGAATCCAATGACAATTTCCATCGCCTGCTTCACATTCTGTCTGCCGCAAAACATACTCACCAACACACCCAGAAGCAGAATAATCGGAGCAATCTCCGAAAGATTCACGGAAACCAGCTGAGAGGTCACGGTAGTACCGATGTTGGCACCTAATATCACGCCTGTGGCCTGACTTAAATTCATCAGACCGGCATTTACAAAGCTGACCACCATAGTGGTACATGCCGAGGATGACTGCACAATTCCGGTAAATACAATACCTACAAGCAAGCCCGCAAACCGGTTGGTAGTGAAAATCTCCAGAATCCGGCGCAATTTGGCACCGGCAACCGTTTCGATGGATTTACTCATGGTATCCATTCCAAAAAGAAAGAGGCCTAATCCTCCCGCCAAGGATAGCAACACACTAACATTCATATCTCATTCCCTTTTCCTTTGTATGTCAATACACATTTTATTGTAATGGATAACAAAAAAACTTACAATCATTTTTTACAAGATTTTAACATCCTTCTGCAGCTGCGCCTGCAATGCCTCCAGGCTGTCAAAACGTTGTTCCGGACGCCGAAATGCTTTCAGATAAACCTCAATCTCTTCATCGTAAAGATTTCCGTCGAAATCATACAGATAGGATTCCACCCCCGCAAGCTTCTCCTGCGTCACCGTCGGCTTACAGCCCACATTGCTGATGGCCTTGTATCTCCCACCCCTGCAAAAGACCTCCGATTCATAGACGCCGTTGGGGGGAAGCAGCTTGTCTTCCTCCGGCAGAAGATTCACCGTGGGGAAGCCCAACTTCCTGCCGATTTGTCTGCCATGCACCACCGTTCCCATCACCATGTAGGGGATGCCCAAAAACAGCTCCACTCTTTCCATGTCGCCTTCCTTCAGCAGTTCTCTGATGTAGGTGGAATTCACCTCTGCACCCTCTATACACAGCTTATCAATCGTCTTTACGGAAAATCCCAGCTCCGGTCCCAGTCGTCGCAAGAGCTCTGCATTGCCTGCGCCCCTGTGTCCGAAGGATAAATCCGTTCCGGCGGCAATAAATCTGGCGTTCATCTGTTCTGCCAGTATTCTCCTGGCAAAAAGTTCCGGTGAAATAGCTGCCGTCTCACGGTTGAGGGGAAATTCAATCAAAATATCCACACCCATGCGTTCAAACAGCAAACGCTTCTCCCTTACGGTCGTAAGCTCTTTTCCATCCGAGGCGCCAAACAGCACTGTCGGCGGCGGGTCAAAGGTGAAAACGCAGGCTGCCAGCCCCTTCTTCTTTTGTTCCAGCAGCTCCTGCAGCAATCTTCTGTGTCCCAAATGTACTCCGTCAAATTTTCCGATTGCCACAGCAGTCTCTCTCATCAGATAAAATTGTGTTGTGCCCGCTATAATTTCCAATTACTCTTCCACGCTTTCATACAAACTGATAGCTGTCCGGACACCTTTCCCAAACAGCCACCCAACTTTCTTTATGCTTCAAAAGCCTTCTGTCAAAAACATTTTTACCGGCTTGTACCAATGTCGTTCTGCATCAAACGCATACACACCCACAAAGCTTCCGTCATCCCGATAGACACCGACCCATTCCCCTTCTCCGTAGGTCATGTTCTCTGTCGTCTGCCCGGGATAAAAGGAATTGCCGTTGTCCACCAGCTTCCGAAATTCCTGCTTCACGTGCAGCTTGGGGCAATGAGCAAACGCACTGTCCACAGGGAAAAGGATTTCCTCCAGCCGTTGCTCATCACGAAGCTTTTCAAGCTCCGCCAAGGTGACAGCGCCCTCCAGGGAAAAGCTGCCCACTCTGGTACGCACCAGACTCTTCATAGTGCCGCCGCAGCCCAGCCTTTGACCGATATCCGCACAGAGCGTGCGAATGTAGGTGCCCTTTGAGCACACTACCCGCAGCTTCACCACCGGAAGCTTCATCTCCAAAATCTCTATTTCATGAATCGTCACTTCCCTGGCCTGCCGCTCCACTTCCTTCCCTGCACGGGCAAGCTCATAAAGCTTCTTGCCATCCACCTTAAGCGCCGAGTACATGGGCGGTATCTGATGGTACTCTCCGCGAAAGCTCATCACTGCGACCCGCACCTCTTCCTCGGACACCTTCACACGGGTCTCACATAATATCTGTCCGGTAGTATCCTGAGTGTCCGTCTCAACACCCAAAAGCAGTTCAGCCACATATTCCTTATCCTTGTCGGTGAGCATATCACACAGCCTGGTGCCGCTTCCTAAACAGACAGGAAGGACGCCCGTAGCCTGCGGATCCAGTGTCCCGGTATGTCCGATTTTCTTCTGTCTGCAAATGCCGCGCATCTTGGCAACCACATCATGGGAGGTATATCCTGCCTCCTTGTGAATGACGATAATACCGTTTAACATAACTGCTCCTCAATATGTAACGAAAGATTATTCACGCAATCGTGGAAGGTACCCTTCATGGTGCAGCCTGCCGCACGCACATGACCTCCGCCACCAAAGAATGCTGCCACCCTCGCCACATCCACCTTCTCATTGGAACGCAGACTGACCTTGTATTCCAGATTCCCTGTTTCATACATAAATATCGCACAGTCCACGCCCTTGATATTGCGCAGTTGATTCACAATGCCCTCCAAATCCTTGGATTCCACATGATAAAAATCCATGGTTTTACGGTCAACCACACCCACTATGCACCTGCCGTTCATGAAACGCACACTCTCCATCAGGGCACGTCCCATAATCTGGCTCTGCAGATATGTCTTCTGATAGAAGGTCTCCTCTATCAATCCGGGGAAATCAAAGCCAAAGCTGATAAGCCTTGCCGCCTTCCGAAGCGTATCGGGGGTAGTATTGGAATACTGGAATACACCGGTATCGTGAATGATGCCGATGTAGATTGCCATCGCCATATCCTTATCCAGACGCTCCTGCTCCACCAAATCATAGATCAGCTCACAGGTGGAGCCCACGTCGGGCATAATATAATTCACATCACCGCAGCCACTGTTGCTGATGTGATGATCGATATTAATCCTCTTGGATGCCTGCCGGAAGTATTGCTCAGCATCTCCCAGTCTGTCAGCCGAACAATCCAACGCAAAATAGACATCAAAGGGCTCTGTCTCACGGAAATCACTGTCTATCAGTTCAAATCCCTTCATTTCACAGAAGATATCTGACGGTTTCTCAAGCAAAACCTTTACTTCACAGTCCGGCATACACTTGCTAAGATACTGATACAATGCCAGACAAGCTCCGACGCAATCTCCGTCCGGACGGATATGTCCGCTGATTCCTATACGCTTCGCATTCCTGCACTCCTGTAAAATATCCATTCCGCTTCACCTCTCTGTCAGTACAAGTTATTTAGGCGTTTGCGAAACGCCACAAGCCGCATAAATACGGCATTTTTTGTTTCTA
>CAZPRB010000098.1:0-5419 GCA_964588645.1 uncultured Acetatifactor sp.
TTTCTTATGGGGTATAGCAAAAAACTATATAATGTATTGGGGGGGGTTACAAGTATTATAATAACAGGTAAGCACGCTTTTGACTATTCTCATAATTCACAAATATTACAAAATGTCTCTTGTGTTTTTGTGTATTTTTCACATAAACACTTTGCTCATAACTACCAATACTACGCAAACAGCCCCTCGAACTCTTCCCGGGAAATCTTTTCTTTCTGCAAAAGCAGTTCTGCACATGTATGCAAAATATTCTCATGCTTCAAGATAATCTCTTTTGCTTTGGCATAGCAGTCATCAATGATGGATTTCACTTCTTTGTCAATCTCACCGGAAACCGCTTCACTGTGCCCCTTAGCATGAGCCAAATCCCGTCCGATAAATACCTCGTCATCGTCATCATCATAGCAAATGACACCGATGTTCTCCGACATACCGAACCGGGTGACCATCTTGCGGGCAACCTTGGTAGCCTTCTTGATATCGCTGGACGCACCTGTGGTAATATCCTTGAAGATAATCTCCTCCGCAATACGTCCGCCCAGGGACACCATGATATCCTGCAGCATTTTGCCCTTGGTCAGGAACATCTCATCCTTCTCAGGCAACGGCATGGTATAGCCCGCTGCACCGCCTCCCGTAGGAATGATGGAAACTGTATATACGGGACCTACATCCGGCAATACGTGGAACAGGATTGCATGACCCGCCTCATGGTAAGCCGTGATTCTTTTCTCTTTGTCGGAAATGATACGGCTCTTCTTCTCCGAGCCGATTCCCACCTTGAGGAATGCCTTCTTGATATCCTCCTGCAGAAGATAGGCTCTCTCCTCCTTTGCGGCATTGATTGCCGCCTCGTTCATCAGATTCTCCAAATCCGCACCGGTAAAGCCTGCTGTGGTCTGAGCAATCTGCTTTAAATCCACATCCTCTGCCAATGGCTTATTCTTAGCATGCACTCTCAGAATCTCTTCTCTGCCGCCGATGTCCGGAACACCCACGGTTACCTTGCGGTCAAAACGACCGGGACGCAGGATTGCAGGGTCCAAAATATCTACACGGTTGGTAGCTGCCATCACGATAATTCCCTCGTTCACGCCGAAACCGTCCATCTCGACCAACAGCTGGTTCAAGGTCTGCTCTCTCTCATCATGTCCGCCACCCATACCGGTACCACGGCGTCTTGCCACCGCATCAATTTCATCAATGAATACGATACAGGGAGCATTTTTCTTGGCCTCCGCGAACAAATCACGCACACGGGACGCACCCACACCTACAAACATTTCTACAAAGTCAGAGCCGGATATGCTGAAGAACGGAACACCCGCTTCCCCTGCAACTGCCTTCGCCAGCAGGGTCTTACCTGTTCCGGGTGAACCCTCCAACAGAACACCCTTGGGGATTCTTGCCCCCACCTTGGTGAATTTTCCGGGCTCCCGAAGGAAATCTACAATCTCCTCCAGTTCCTCCTTCTCCTCCTTCAGACCTGCCACCTGTTCAAAGGTAACCTTCTTGTCACCTATGGTCATAATTGCACGGCTCTTACCGAAGTTCATCATCTTGCCGCCGCCGTTATTGGCCGCATTCTGCGCATTGAAGAGCAGGAACAGAAATACTGCCACAGCCAACACGATTAACAGAGGGATTAACGTTGTAAAAATCCACTGATCTCTCTCGATATCACTGACCTGGGGATCCAATCCGTAGCCGCGGATCAGAAGCTCCATCTCAGAGATATCCGTGGCATACAGCTTCTTCTCCGAGCCGTCAGTCAATACGACCTCCACATATCCTGTAGGCGCTTCCGAATTGGGGCAAATGTAAATCTCGCTGATTTTGCCGGCTTCTATATCTGCCACAAACTGAGTTCTGGTATAATCCTCCTGACCCTTTTCAGAAAGCCAGGAAATACCCCAAATGGTCATTCCAAGTAACAAAATTAATAAAAAGTAAGAATTAAAACTCCTGTTGCCCTGTTTCAATTTATGAGCCTTCCTTTCTGAAATGATTAGTCAAACTCTACAATTCCGATATAGGGAAGATTGCGGTATTTCTGATCATAGTCCAGACCGTATCCCACTACAAATTCATCGGGAATTTCAAACCCTGTGTAATCCACCTTCACATCCACCACGCGTCTTTCAGGCTTATCTAACAGGGTGCACAGGCGCAGGGATTTCGGTCCTCTGTCGCGCATCATTTCCATCAGATAGCTTAGGGTTCTTCCGCTGTCCACAATATCTTCTACAATCAATACATCCTTGTCCTTAATGGACTCGTCCAAATCCTTTACAATCTTCACTACTCCGCTGGATTTGGTATCGCTTCCGTAGCTGGATACGGACATGAAATCAAGGGATACGGGAACCGTGATTCTCTTTGCCAGCTCACACATAAAGAAGCTTCCGCCCTTTAAAACGCATACCAGATGCACCTGCTTGCCTGCATAATCCCTGCTAATCTGTTCACCAATCTTTTGAATTCTGCGGTCGACCTCTTCCTCTGTCAACAGTACCCTAACATGTTCTGCCATTTTTTTCCTCCGTTTTGCTGCTTTCACAGCCCTTTCCTATTAATTGTACCTGCAAAATGCGTTTTGTATTCCTGCTTATTTTATAATATTCACTGATTCGGTATCCAATCAGCCATATCACATGGTTGTCTTCCGCAAGAAGCGGAATCCGGTCTCTCTCACTGCGCGGAAGCTTCTCTGCAATCATATAGTCCTTCAGGGATTTGTGATGCCTGTTTCCCTTGCCGTCAGCTATCATCAGATAATCTCCCTGCTGCCGGCATCTCACTGTCAAACATCCTTTTATTTTATCATAATCAAACCATTTCGTATACTCATTTTGGGGAATTTTAGTAAAAATCCCTGTTCCCTCCAAAACGGACAGCTGCATTACCGAAGCTGTTCCGAAGGACAGCTCTGTGCAAAACCCTGCCGCATCCTCCTTCGGCAACAGAATATTCTGCGCTTCCCACACTTCCTCCTCCGCAGCACATTCTATGAACACCTTGCCGTACTCCCTTCTGCCCCGCAAAGCATAGGGAAGGCATATGGCTCTGTTGCCGCTCTCCGTAAACAAGGTCAGCAAATCCCTCACATGCACCTGCGAGATATCCTTCGCTGAGCCTGCCAGAGACACAAGCACCTCATAAAGCATTCTCCGTCGGATAACACTGTGGTACTCCAGAAATCTTTCTATGTCAATTTGCATTTTCTGACAGGGATGGTTCCCCTTTTCCGTCGCATTCCACCGGGGCCATCCTTTCTCTACACATACCCGTAGAGCCAACTCTGTCTGCTGCTTCAGATACTCCTCCGTCTCTGCCAGCATATCCGCCGTCTGAGCCATATGGGAGACACAGCCGTTCACAAGCTCCTTTTCGGCATAGGGTATGATATGGTGACGGATACGATTCCTGGTATAGTCATCTGTCTCGTTGGTAGCATCCTGACAGTATGTAAGCTTCCGTGCCTTCAGGTAGACTTCCACTTCCCGGCGCTCCAGACAGAGAATGGGGCGGATAATCTTCTCCCGCACCGGTCGAATACTGCCGAGTCCCTTAATGCCGCTTCCGCGGAACAGATGAAACAGCAGGGTCTCACTTCTGTCATTTGCATTATGTGCCACTGCAATTTTGCTGGCACCCCACTCATCTGCCACCTTCTCAAAGGCCTCATACCTGACCATTCTGCCGGCTTCCTCTTCAGAGCACTTCTCCATTCTTGCCTTCTGTCTAACATCCGCGTGCACAGGATAAAAGGGAATTTCCAGATTCCGGCAAAGCTCCTCAACATAGCTCTCATCCTTCCCGGCTTCCGTCCGTATCCCATGATTGACGTGCACTACTGCAAGAGAAAAAGGCACCTGTTCCCTGTAGGCAAGCAACACAAATAAGAGGCAAACCGAATCTGCCCCTCCGGATATTCCCGCCACGACCTTGTCGCCCGGCTGCAGCATATGATGCTTCTCCATAAAGGAGAACACTTTTCTCTCCAATGTCTGCTCTGTATTCATATGGATAATTTATCCCATATATAGAAAAAAGTCAAATCATACTGCTGTTTTCCCATATTCCTGCAACCAGAATGGTCATATCATCTGCAATGTGTCCTTCACAGGAAAGAATTGCCATATGCAAAAGAGCTTCTGCCATCTCACCCGGGTTCTGTTCCGTCAGACCACAGATTGCATTTCTAAGCCGCTCCTCCCCATCCTCTCCGAAGGCATCCGACACTCCGTCAGACATCAGAATCAGATAATCCCCGTCCTGTAGCTGTCTGGTAAGCTTCTCCGGCTCGATACTCCGGAAAATGCCAAGGGGAAGACTCCCAACCTCGATGATTTCCGCTTGATTTCCTCTTTTCAAAAAGGAGAGCGCTCCACCCACCTTATAGAAATCACATATTCCATGGTATAAATCCAGATGGCATACATCTATAGTGGGATGATTCATATCGTCCCCTTTGGCATACAGCGCAGAATTGACCAGCTTTACCGCTGACGGAATGCCGTAGCCTGTCTCCAGCATTTTTTCCATCAGATCAAGCACCTGTCCGCTGTCCCTGCCGGCTTTCTCTCCGGAGCCTGTACCGTCTGACAGAAGGATTGTCATTTTATTCTTCTCCGCCTCCAAAAAGGCATAATTATCCCCCGAAACGTTCTCATTTTCCCGCACTGCCTTTGCGAAACCGGTGAGCACAATATAATCGGCCTCCTCCACAAAAAGATAGCTTCGGCCTTCTCTGTCCACCAGATAGGGGCTGACCGCGGACACCTGCAGAGGCTTATGCAAAAGTACTGAGAGCATGTCCGCCACCTCTGCTGCCGGCCGGCTTTCCCTTCCCATTGTCCGCAAGGTCATGACCACTGCCTGCTGCCCGTTTTCGCCGGATAGGTAGCAGAGGTTTTCTGCCTCCAGCCCCTCCTCTCTAAGAACCTTCCGTATGATTTTTATGTATCGGTTCTCCATAGGGCGGTATCGGAATTCTTCCTTTGCCACCCTTTCCATGATATGAGCCACTTCCTTCAGATTATCATAAATCACTTTTTTGTTTTCCCAATGTCTTCTCTCTTCCAATCGGCTCTGTCTGTCCGATGAACTTCCCTCAAATTCGTCGTCAAAGCTTTTGGCAAGCGCCCAAAAGCCCTCTGCATATCCCAGAAGCTTTTGTCTGCACAATTCACTGACCTGTTCTGTCTGCTGATTCCTTCTACTCTCCATCTTAGTTGCAAGCACCTTATGTTCCTCCTCTTCTCTTACCCGTCACCTTTCACATCCTGCATACGTGAACTAGATTATAGAATCTCTTCGTCACATTTTTTGTCAAAACAGGGAGTTCCGACCCTTATATTTTCCGACAAAATAAGCAACCACCGGACCACCGGGCGCCGTGGGCAGCAGGGAAATT
>CAZPRB010000099.1:0-5375 GCA_964588645.1 uncultured Acetatifactor sp.
ACATAGCAGGCAGTGACATGGATAGAATCAAGGGAAACATTTTTGCGGTTCCCATTCGGTTTTCTTCTTGTGTTTCTTGTATCATTTTATTTATCCTCACTTTCTATTCTCAAAAGCTTTTGAAGAAGTTTTTGTAATTCTTTTCTTTTCCTGATTGTCTAATAATCCCAAAAAAGTAGGGTGATTAATGGCACATTCCTTTTCGTTGCCACCTGCCAATTATAAGTAGATAACTGCCTTTTGTCAAGAAGACAGAATACAGCCATTTACAACAGACATTACGGAGCACAATGGAGCAGTCAGAAAGTTCATTAAATCCTTTGCTTGCTGATAAAATAGTGTTGAAACTGGTTGATTTTTTATTGAAAAAACCCGCCATTTTTTTTATAATAAAGAGGCGGTTCCTACCGGAACATCACAAAAATACAACGGAAGGTTTTGGTAAGTGATATGGAAGAAAAGTATTATCTGCCTGTGTTATTTACAGAAGAGGAACGTATAAAATATGCAGAGTGGGGAATGAAAAAAGAAAAAGTTCTGGTTCCATATGCAATTATCACAATTTTTATTGATTTGTTAGTTGTGATTGGAACTGTCATATATATGTTTTGGGTGAGAGATAAAGAAGCTTATTTTTCCTCCTTTTTATCAGCTTGGGGGTCATATATCGTAAAGTTTTCGTATGGTATTGCCCTTTTGATGACTGTCATGATATTGAAACCAATAGATTTATTATTGAATTTCCTTTTTCACAAACCGTCAGAGCCTAAGATGCTTTGCCTGACACCTATGGCACAGGGGATTCATTATGTGTTGATTCAGGGTAAGAATACTTTGTTTGAAGGGGATTTGGATTGGAGTGAATGGATAAATGTGATTGCACCGGAAACCAATGAAATATGCATTGAAGGTGAGGTTTTGCGAATTGGTGCAAATACTATCGAGACAATTTATCCTGAGGGGAAACAAAAATTATGGATGGACAGACCGGATGAGACAATAAAAAATTCTATTCAGCTGAAAAAAATATCTCAAAATTTCAAGGGATATTTGGCTTCCTTAGAAGAACGCAAAAAAGAAGAAGCGTGGCTAAAGCAAGGCGATGTTTAAACACTTTGATTTTTCTCCTGGAAGGAAAACCATTCAGAATGAATTGAAAATACTTGAAAGATTTCATATATCCACATATAATATTATATAGGTGTGAAAGTTATTCTATAGATGATTTTTATAGAGATTTTCACTTTGCACAGGTCCTGCAAATAACCGCTCTAAAGATGGAGAAAAGAGGATGAAAGCTTATGAGGACACAAAATACAACGTTGAAGGAAAATGAAAAACAGGCAAATAAGCTGGTAGCAAATGTTATGCGGATTACATTTGTGATTTTTACGCTGGTTTTCATTCTTAATCTGCTGCGAATCTTTGTTGTTGATCAGAAAGTTATGAATGTGGCATATATTGGAGGAAGCATCTTCTTATTATTACCCACACTTTTTACCAACATCTTAAAAAATGATAGCTGGTATGTAAAATACATCAACGTAATTTGTGCATCTGTATTTGTTATGCTGATGTGTGCAACTTTAACCTATCATGTAGTAGCCTTTTATGTATTTCCGATTGCGATTGCCAGTCTTTATTTTTCGAAACAATTAAATATCGCGGCTACAATACTGACGGTTCTCTGTGCTTCCGCCGGACAGATTCTTGCTATGTATCTGCCGACTACAACGGATGATAATTTTGAAACACTTAAGAGAGCAATTATTTATGGAGCGATTCCCCGTGCGCTTATTGTTATTGCGCTGGCATCGATTTTTACCACCCTTTGCAGTAGAACGGCTAAGATGCTTTCCAGCTTAATGGGTGCGGAAGAACAGGAAAAAATGTTCATTAAGATGCAGAATATGCAGGAGAGAGCGTCCGAAACCTCTGATAAATTATTTGATATGGTAAAAGTTTTGTCCGAAATAGCAGATGCTTCTTTGCAGGCAAACAGAAGAATTGAAGATGAGTCGGACAATTTATTAATCGGGTCAACAGAAAATCAGAGTGCCGTGGAAGCTGCAGAATGTAGCATCCGTGATATTACCGGAGAACTTGCAGATTTAAATGAAATGAACCACAGAACCGCATTGTTAACGGATGATATCGGTAAAAAGACAGAAGAAAACCGGATGCGCATGGATGATGCCACCACAAGTATGGAAGAGATTCAGGCCAGCTCGGATGATTGCAAGAAGATTATAACGACACTTGGTGAAGAATCCAAAGAAATCATCGGTATAGTGCATACAATCACCAGTATATCAGCTCAGACCAATATCTTAGCACTCAATGCTTCCATTGAAGCTGCAAGAGCCGGGGACCATGGCAAGGGTTTTGCTGTAGTGGCTGAGGAGATTCAGAAGCTTGCCGAAGAGACCAAAACAGCGGTGGAAAGCATCGGTACCATCGTAAACGGTGTTGTAAAAAATACGGAAAATGCCGTTGCCGCTATGGAAAAAAATGAAAATTATGCAAGAAAAGGAACTGAAAATATTCGGAAAGCCAATGAAACGTCCATGGAGATTACAACCTATAATGAAGAACTTGCCCAGAAAATCCATGATATTGACGATACTGCAAGCTTAATCAAGAGACGAAGTGAAGAGCTGGCAGATGGAATGATAAAGATTAGTAAAAACACACAGAATAACTGTGAAGCAGCAAGAAATGTATCCTCCGATACACAGGAAAACACCGCGGGAACTGCAAAGCTTGTGGAGAACGTAGAACAGATCAGAGAGCTTTCCAAACAGTTAAATATAGTAATAGGTGAATAAATAATAAAACGGGAAATATTTATTCCATAGATGAAGTAAGGGGTATATTTGACCTCCTGTGCAGATATATTGTTAGTGATTCGGAAGAAGCATTAAGGTATCGGTACAGGAGGTCTTTGCTTGCAGAAAATGAATTTATGGTTGGAACAAACGGATGATGCGGTATGGGGAGCGTGGATGCTTTGTTTTCTGTTGGGTACGGGATGCTACCTGATGATTCGATTAAGATTCCTGCCACTGCGCAGATTGCAGTTTGCGCTTTTGTGTGCCGTGGGAAAAGAAGCAAACACATCGAAAGATGGAAGCAGTTCATCCGGTGGCATTTCCTCCTTTTCCTCGCTGACGACGGAGCTGGCAGCCACGATTGGCACCGGCAATATTGTCGGTGTTGCCACCGCTATGGTATTAGGAGGTCCCGGTGCCCTTTTTTGGATGCTGGTGTCTGCGATTATCGGAATGGCTACAAAACTTGTGGAGAGTACCCTTTCGGTGAAGTACCGGAGCCAAAACGATAGAAGAGAATTTGTGGGCGGACCCATGTATACTATGGTCAATGCTTTTGCAAACAGGAAAATGGGCAGATTGTTGGGAAGCGTATTTGCAGGGTTTGCTGTATTGGCATCCTTAGGGATGGGGAATATGACACAATCTAATTCGATAGCAGAGGCTATGAAAGTGAGCTTCGGTATTCCGCAGGCCAAGACAGGTCTTGTAGTGACTCTGCTTACCATTATTGTTTTGCTTGGCGGGATTGGAGCAATCGCAAAAGTGACACAGATTATGGTGCCTTTTATGGGGATATTCTATTTAGCAGGTGCGCTTTGGGTGATTGTGACACATGTGGAAAATGTGCCGTCTGCATTGTATGATATTCTGGTATCGGCATTTCATCCGAGTGCTGTTACGGGAGGTGTGTTTGGTCATATGACAGCTTCTGCCGCAGAAGCGCTTCGCTGGGGCGTATCCAGGGGTGTGTTTTCCAACGAGGCGGGCTTGGGTGCGGCGGGAATCAGCGCTGCTGCGGCAAATACCGGGGATTATGTGAAACAGGGTTATATCAGTATGACAGGCGTTTTTTTGGACACCATTGTTATCTGTGCGATTACGGGTTTGGCTCTGGGCTGTTCGGGCGTTGTGGGCAGTGTGGATGCAAATGGTGTGCTTCTCACAGGGACGGAGCTGACCATTGCTGCTTTTCAAACCACGTTTGGGGAGACAGGCGCTGTCTTTCTCGGCATTTGTATCGCTTTGTTTGCATTTGCCACCATTGTAGGTTGGGCTTATCAGGGAGAAAAGGCTTTTGAATTTCTGGTAAAGAAATCCCGTTTTTGTATCTGTTACCGATTCCTTTATGCCTTATTTGCCTTTGTGGGAGCTGTGTGCTCTCTGGAGGCGGTGTGGAACTTTTCGGATATCTGTAACGGATTGATGGTGGTTCCCAATTTACTCTGTGTCCTGCATTTGTCGAAGGATGCCTGCAGAGAAATCAGGGAATATGAGACGAGGATAAAATATTGAAAATATAGAAAAGAAACAGTTGAGCACCGCATAAAGAAATGCTATGATAAGTTTTGGCTGTTGCAAGAAAAGCTATTAGAAAAGAGGATGGGATATGTATGAACAAACGATAGATAATTTTATGCGGTATGTAAAAATAGATACCCGGTCCTGTGAGGAAGCTGTGACTACGCCAAGTACCATGAAGCAGCATAAGCTTGCAGAGCTGTTGGCGGAAGAACTTAAGGAGATGGGGGCTTTGGAAATTACTTATGATAAAGAGCATTGTTATCTCTATGCATCGATTCCGGCAGCAAGCGGTTGTGAAAATGCTCCGGTTCTTGGATTTATTGCACATATGGATACTTCTCCGGCAGTGACGGATACTAATGTGAAAGCGAGAATTGTGGAAGCATACGATGGCGGAGATATTGTGTTGAATGAGCCGGAACATATTGTGATGAAGACTTCTGATTTTCCGGAATTATTAAAATATGTGGGACAAGACCTGATTGTGACGGACGGTACTACGCTGTTAGGAGCGGATGACAAGGCAGGTATTGCGGAAATAATGGCTATGGCTGCGTATTTCCTGGCCCATCCCGAAATCCGTCATGGCAAAATCCGAATCGGATTTACACCGGATGAGGAGATTGGGAGAGGTGCTGATTACTTTGATGTGAAGCTCTTTGGAGCAGATTTTGCATATACAGTGGACGGAGGTGCTTTGGGAGAACTGGAATATGAGAATTTCAATGCCGCAGGAGCAAAGCTGCATGTGAAAGGACGAAGTGTACACCCCGGCTACGCTAAGGGAAAGATGAAGAATGCTATTTTGATTGCACAGGAGTTTCAGAGTATGCTTCCTGTATGCCAGAATCCCATGTACACGGAGGGGTATGAAGGTTTCTTTCATCCTGATAGTATTCAGGGAGATGTGGAAGAGGTGATTGCTGATTATATTATCAGAGACCATGACAGGATGAAATTCCAACAGAAAAAGGAGCAGTTTTTGAAAATTGCAGACTTTTTAAATGAAAAATACGGAGC
>CAZPRB010000100.1:0-5312 GCA_964588645.1 uncultured Acetatifactor sp.
GTGAAGACGGGCACGGAGAGAGAGCTGGCTGTGGCAGGGGTCTTTATTGCGGTTGGCGTGCGTCCGGATACTGAACTGCTTAAGGAGTTGGTTGCACTGGATGAGGACGGTTATGTTCCGGCAGGTGAGGATTGCGCGACAGACAGACCCGGTATTTTTGTGGCGGGAGACCTCCGCGGGAAACCCTTGCGTCAGGTGGTGACAGCGGTGGCAGACGGTGCCAATGCCGCCATTAGTGCAGAAAAATATATTTTTTAAGATTTTCGAAAGAAAAATAAATTGTTTCATAAAATTGAATGCTGTAAGCTGAAATACTTTCTGGTGACAAAATGCCGTAAAAAGCCCACAAAATAAGGAATTTTCCATTTTTTCCCATGGGATTCCCACTGTTGACAAAAGCTGTAAAAGGTGTTATATTTGTTAACAGATGTAATAAATTTGTAACAAATAACCGATACAGTATAGCATTGCATCGGTTTCGGATAGAGAGTGTGGAGGTTACCATGATTCGTAATTCGGTGAGGATAGCTGCATGTGTGTTGACAGCAGCGGTTACTTTTTCCGGCACCGGCATCACGGCAGATGCAGTGTCATCTGTATCGGTGTTGCCCAGCGGTGGTGTGGAGCTGGCCATTGCGGACGGAATTCAATTAGAAAGTATTACTTCAGGTTCCAATAAAACGACGATGCCCATTGAGACAATTGCGCAGGTGACGATTGAAGAATCTGAGGTTGCCGCAGCTGCTACAATAGCGGAACCCACAGAGGAGGATTTGTTTCGCAACCTGGTCATTGCCCAGGTGAATGATTATGTGAATGTCAGAAGTATTCCCGGCGAAGAGGGAGATATTTTAGGAAAATTATATGATGATTCTGTAGGTACTTTTCTGGGAGAAGAGAACGGATGGTATCAGATCACATCCGGTTCTGTCACAGGATATGTGAAAGCAGAGTATTGTGTGACCGGAGAGGATGCCGTTGCACTTGCAAAGCAGGTTGGCACCAGATTGGCAACCGTAACGACCACCACCTTGTTTGTGCGCTCTGA
Source organism: uncultured Acetatifactor sp. (assembly GCA_964588645.1). Taxonomy (GTDB): domain Bacteria; phylum Bacillota; class Clostridia; order Lachnospirales; family Lachnospiraceae; genus Acetatifactor. Next base: position 1,049 of record CAZPRB010000100.1, read on the forward strand.
GCCCACCACGGAGTCTTCTAAAATCGGAATGGTTCCCATTGATGAGGAATTGCTGGTATTGGAAGAAGGAGACGGTTGGGTTAAGGTTGATATTGAGGAGGGTACCGGTTGGGTATCCACCGATTATGTGACTTTACATTCTGAATTTGTGCAGGCTGAGTCCAGGGAAGAGGAAGAGGCACGACTTGCAAAAGAGGCCGAGGAGAGAAGGAAAGCCCGCGAGGCGGCAGCGGCAAAAGCGGCTAAGGCGCAGGCGAAGGCAGCAGCGGAGACTGCTGTGGCAACTGTTGCATCATCGGAAGGCAGTGAGATGGGCAGGGCAGTTGCAGACTATGCATTACAGTTTGTCGGTAATCCTTACGTCTATGGCGGCACCAGCCTTACGGAGGGTGCGGATTGCTCCGGCTTTGTAATGAGTGTATATGCGAACTTCGGCGTAAGCTTACCTCACTCATCTGCAGCAGACCGTAAGCAGGGATATGCGGTAGATGGTTTGGCAAATGCCCAGCCGGGAGATTTGGTTTGCTATTCGGGACATGTTGCACTCTACATCGGAGATGGTCAGATTGTCCATGCCTCCACCAGCAAGACCGGAATCATTGTCTCCAAGGCAGATTACAAGAAAATACTTGCTGTCAGACGTATCTTCTAAGCGTTTATCATTAAGATTATACACGGAAAATCAGGAGCTGCTGCATCACGTTGAGGGTGCAGCAGTTTTTTGCGGGTGCCCGGTTGATGACATCCCTGATAATGTGTCGAAGGGTAATGTGACAGGGAGAATTAAAAAATGACATGGGTGTTTTTGAATATTCAATTATAAAATTTGTCTAAATATTGTAAATGAAGCTAAAGTACCATTGACTTATTGCCTCTGTGCAAATTGTACAAAGTGCTTTAAAAAGACGAAAAAACGAACACTTTGCGTTTGAAAGACAAATAAAGTTATCCACATTCAAAAACGCCTAATTTCGGACAAAAGACACTTATACACCGAGTTATGCACATTATCCACAGCTTTTCATATAAAAAAATACCGTTTTGATTGTTGTTTTTTTGGAACAAATGTTTTGTGAAGTTCTAATAAAAATAGAATTTTGGAGAAATATGTCGAAATTTTAGTTGACAGATACAATGTCAAAAAACAAATAAAAAAACGGCTAAATTGTTGCAAAACGTGAGTAAAATGTGTTATAATGCATATACAATAAATACTGAAGGGGTGATTGGCATGAAGTTTATTATTGTAGGAAGAAATATTGATGTAACACCGGGTTTGAAGGCTGCCGTGGAGGATAAGATTGGCAAGCTGGAGAAGTACTTTAATCCCGACACGGAGGTACATGTAACCCTGAGCGTTGAGAAGGAACGCCAGAAGATTGAAGTTACCATACCGGTGAAGGGAAGTATTATCCGTTCCGAACAGGTCAGCAATGATATGTACGTTTCCATCGATTTGGTGGAGGAGATTATTGAGAGACAGTTAAAGAAATACAAGAATAAGATTGTAGACAAGCAGCAGGCTGCAGGTTCCTTCAGTAAGTTGTATGTAGAAAATGACTATATGGACGATGAGGATGTTCAGATTGTCCGTACCAAGAAGTTTGATATTAAGCCTATGTATCCGGAGGATGCGTGCATTCAGATGGAGCTTCTGGGACATAACTTCTTTGTTTTCTGCAACGCAGAGACAGATCAGGTGAATGTGGTATACAAGAGAAAGGGTGATACCTACGGATTGATTGAACCCGAGATGTAATGCGTCAGGAAATGCCTGGATGAAAAGTGAATAATGTATGTGAGAAGAAAGGGATATGCAACCTCAGTTGCATATCCCTTTTACCGTATCGTTATTTTTTTGTCAAATTATTTCTAAAAGTCGTTGCAAAAGCATTTCGCCTATGTTACAATGGTTGAAGTGGTAATGATAAAAAAATAACAATCAATAAATTACACAAACAAAACAATTGGAGGAAAAACAAATGGCAAAGAAAGTTGTATTAGCAGGTGCTTGCCGTACCGCTATCGGAACGATGGGCGGTTCACTCAGCACTACCCCCGCAGCAGAGCTTGGTGCTATCGTAATCAAAGAGGCACTGAACAGAGCAGGAGTTGCTCCTGAGCAGGTTGATCAGGTTTACATGGGTTGTGTAATCCAGGCAGGTCAGGGTCAGAATGTAGCACGTCAGGCTTCCATTAAGGCAGGACTTCCCATCGAGGTTCCCGCAGTTACCATGAACGTGGTATGCGGCTCCGGTCTTAACTGTGTTAACCAGGCTGCACAGATGATTATGGCAGGTGATGCTGATATCGTAGTAGCAGGTGGTATGGAGAATATGTCCATGGCTCCTTATGCTCTGCCTCAGGCCCGTTTTGGTTATAGAATGAATAATGGTACTTTAGTAGATACCATGGTGAATGACGCTCTTTGGGATGCGTTCAACAACTATCATATGATTCAGACAGCTGATAATATCTGTGACGAGTGGGGAATTACCCGTGAAGAGCTTGACGAGTTCGCATTAAAGAGCCAGCAGAAGGCTGAAGCAGCTCAGAAGAACGGTGCGTTTGATGCAGAAATCGTTCCTGTAATGGTGAAGAAGAAAAAAGAGATGGTTGAGTTCAAGGTTGACGAGGGTCCCCGTCCCGGCTCAACGATGGAAGGTCTTGCAAAATTACGTCCTATCAATAAAGATAAGTATGTAACTGCCGGTAATGCTTCCGGTATCAACGACGGTGCAGCAGCAATCGTTGTTATGAGCGAGGAAAAGGCAAAAGAGCTGGGCGTTAAGCCTATGGCTACCTTTGTAGCAGGTGCTCTTGCAGGATGCCGTCCCGAGGTTATGGGTATCGGTCCTGTTTACTCCACCAGAAAGGTGATGGAGAAGACCGGTATGAAGATTGAAGACTTCGATATCATCGAGGCAAACGAGGCATTTGCTGCACAGTCTATCGCTGTAGGCAGAGACCTTGGTATTGATGTTGACAAACAGCTGAATCCTAACGGTGGCGCAATTGCACTGGGACATCCCGTTGGTGCATCCGGATGCCGTATTCTGGTTACCCTGCTTCATGAGATGCAGGCTAAGGGTGCTAAGACCGGTCTTGCAACCCTGTGTATCGGCGGCGGTATGGGCTGCTCCACAATCGTTAAGATTGAAGATTAATCGATAATTTATTTAGGAAAGAGAATACCACTACCGTGGCTTACGGTGCGGTATTTTCTTTCATGTAAAGATTTGATATGGAGGATTACAATGGAGTACATTTTGTATGAACAGAAGGGTAGTATTGCTACCATTACCATCAATCGTGAAAAAGCATTAAATGCTTTGAACTCCCAGGTGCTTGACGAGCTGGATAAGACCCTGGATGCTGTTAATTTGGAGGAGGTACGTTGCCTGATTCTCACCGGTGCAGGTCAGAAGTCCTTCGTTGCAGGTGCAGATATCGGAGAGATGAGCACTTTGACAAAGGCTGAGGGTGAAGCCTTCGGTAAGAAGGGAAATGACGTATTCCGTAAGCTGGAGACCTTCCCCATCCCCGTAATCGCAGCTGTCAACGGCTTCGCTTTGGGCGGAGGCTGTGAGATCTCCATGAGCTGTGATATCAGAATCTGTTCCGATAACGCAGTATTCGGACAGCCCGAGGTAGGTCTGGGAATCACTCCCGGCTTTGGCGGAACTCAGAGACTGGCACGTCTGGTTGGCGCAGGCATGGCTAAGCAGATGATTTACACTGCCAGAAATATCAAGGCGGCTGAGGCTTACAGAATCGGTCTTGTAAATGAGGTTTATTCTGCGGAAACAGACGCTGAAGGCAATGTAGTGAAGACTGCGCAGGAGGTTTTAATCGCAGCAGCTGAGAAGATGGCAGCAGGCATCGCTAAGAACGCTCCCATCGCAGTACGCAACTGCAAGAAAGCCATTAATGATGGCCTGGATGCAGATATGGATCAGGCAATCGTAATCGAAGAGAAGCTTTTCGGCGACTGCTTTGAGACAGAGGATCAGAAGTACGGAATGGCATTTTTCCTTGACAAGAACAAAGAGAAGGTCAAAGAACCCTTCCGGAATAAATAGTCTGTAACAAGTAAGCTTTTAATATACAAATAATAAGGAGGATTTACAATGAAAGTAGGTATTATTGGTGCCGGTACTATGGGACAGGGCATTGCAAAAGCATTTGCTCAGGTCGACGGATATGAGGTTGCACTCTGCGATATCAAGCAGGAGTGGGCTGAAGGAGGAAAAGACAAAATCGC
>CAZPRB010000101.1:0-5250 GCA_964588645.1 uncultured Acetatifactor sp.
TTCATACTCTATCCTCCTTTTGTTAGTATTTTTTATAAAGAAAAGAGCCCAAACTACTATTTTGTAGTAAGGGCTCTATCTCTATGGACTTTGGCACAATAAATAATTGTTTTATTCAGTTGTAACTTCGTATAGTTTACCGCAAGTTCGACACTTGAACGTTAAACCTTTTATCTTGCTTTCTTTTTGTAAGCCTATTCTCGGTACTTTGCTACCACAATGAGGACAAACGATTTTCGTAATATCAGATTCCACAGTTGGAGTAATTATTAGCATACTCTATCCCTCCTGTAATATATGATAACATACATTAACTCGCATTTTGTCGCCATTTATTTTTTAGAGTATAAAGATTGCTTTACAACAACCCCATTTTTAACTTCAAAACCACACATTTCGCATAGTTCTATCTTCTCTGCTTGTGTTGCTGTCTTTATGCTTAAAATGTAGCGTAATAGCCTATTTTTAACCTTTTCTGTCGTCCAACCCTTGTATTCCAAGTTATTTACTGTATAACCTTGAAAAGCAAGAATTAAAAGCCTTTGTTCGTCAGTAAGATTTTGTTTTAATAAATATTTTATTACTTTACTACGTTTTGAACCTGTAACAACTTTACCTGTGCTTGTCTTATCTGAAGTTATATCTGATATTCCTGCATTGATTGCAGTAATTCTGTCAATCGGTATGTATTTAGACATTTTAAGCAATTTATTATCGCTTTCAATACCTAACGTTTCTTGTAGTGCTTTTGAATAATAAGCGTCATAGAGTTGTTTTAATGCTTTCGCTTGTTGTTCTTCGGTTAAAACCTTATAGGTGTTCCCTAAAACCATTTTTTCTGCGTAAGCATTTGCTTTACCATAAACACTTTTTATTTTCTTTTGTTGTGCATTTGTAAGAGTAATTGTTTCTCCATTGTAGGTTATACTACTACCAATACTCTTTGGCAATACAGAATAGCCTGACGTATAAAGTTTTTTCATAGCAGAGGTTAAAACTTCGCTATAATCATCTCCCACACGTTCGTCAAGTATCATACTCATAATTAAGTTTACCATTGCTGTATCATCATTTTCTATCGCCTCATTTAAGTCTGATACAAAGTTTTTCTTGTAAATTTTGCTTTCAAACTGATAGGCAGTAGTTGGACTTATTCTTTTTGTTAAGCCCAACAAAATGTTATACATATTTCTTGTTGGAATACCCAAAATTTGACCTGCAGAAAATGATAATTTCTTTATAGCCTTGTTTATATCCTGTTCTGTTGCATTGCCTGACGATAAACTCTCAATAATGTCGTAAATATCTTGAACGCTATCAAGTAAGTCGTTTACAGCAGAATAAGCATAGTTATCTACGTCATACCCCTCTGCAAATCTACCATATATTTCTTTAATTACTGGAAGTCCACCAAACAAATTTCCAATAAAATCAACAGTCATTACTTCGGCTGTGTTTTCGTCTTCGTCTTTCTTGTAAAGCCAACGGAACAACTTTGCAACACTTGCCATAAAGGCGGCGGAGGTTATAAGTGCTGTTACAGACTTTCTAACCTTTGTCTTTGCAGTTTTAATCTGTGATAATATTTTACTTCTTGCAGCAGAATCTGTTGTATTTTTGAGTTTTGCCTTTAATGTGGATAATTCGCCAATAGAGTCAATAACTCTTCCTGCAACTTTCATACTATCAGCAGAGAACATTGTTATTGTTCTCATTATTTCATTGCCTGAACGCATAGCTGCAGACCTTTCTGTCGCCATTGAGTTTTGTTGTGTTTCAAGTATAACGTTTCTTAAAAGTTTACCTGCCTCGACTTTGTTTGCAGTAGTCCCAACTTTCGCACCACCGTTCTTTTCAACTTGCACCTGACAAGCACCAAATAAACGCTTAACAACAAATCTATCCATTTTGCCAATAGGTGTCATTAAAGCATTTGAGAACTTATCGACTTTTTCCAACAAGCCCTGTGCCATAGCAACCGTATTGTCAGAATTTCTTAATTTTGCAAGAGAACAATAAGTATCAACGTCTTTTGCAGAAACAGTCATACCCCTAATAATACAATCTGTATCAAGCATACTTGATGACGCAAATAATGACGATAACTGTGTTACCCACACTTTAGGGTTTGCACCCAACTGGAATTTTGCATAACTGCTACGGATAAAACTTAACACTTTCATACCCTCACTTGAAGATGACGGTATGCCTTGAATGTCTGAAATAAGTTTACTGAAGTATTTATTTGCTTTTGACCACGTATTTGCACTTTCTGTAGATACACTCACAGGTTTGTTTTTATTACCTGATATATCCAAACTATAAAGCCTGTTAAACGTTTCTATTGCAGGAGATAAGTATGCGTATTTAGTAACAGCCTTTATATGCCTATTAAATACGGTGGCGGCTGATTCAATAAACAATTCTTGTTTAGCACCTTTTACGGTATCCTTGTTAAACGATGAATTACTTACCCTATCAAGTTCTGACGCAATATCTGACGTATCAATGTTTTTAGCAATATTCCCACGTCTGATTGGATAATAGTAGTCTTCGGTTGCATTTGTAAAACCTAAACGTTGTATATCCCTGTCGGCTTTTAGTTTTTTAGCGTCAACATTGTAACCTTTTTCTAAAATTGCCACAAACTGCATATCTGTATCTGACAAAAGATTTTCAATTTCAATCTTTGCGTCTGCAATAGCAGTTAAAATTTCAGCGTCTGTGGTAACACTCGGAGCAAAACCGTTTACTCTCACTTTCTTTCCGTCTGTATCTACAAAAGAGAAACCATTTAAAACCAAACCTGCGTGTGAGTGGCTACGTTTCATTGTCATATACAAACTTATCAAATGAGTTTTAGGTATTTCTACCCCATTAAACTTAACTTTGTTTTTCTTAATTTCTGCCAAATATTTTTTGTTGGTAGATAAAAACTCGTTATAGTCAGACTTGATTTCCATTTCTGCAATTTCAGAATCAACAGTAGAATTACGAAGTTCTGTCATCATCTCAGTATAGAAACCACTACTATCGTATCTATCCATACGTCTTGCAACTGTAAGAGGGTCGCCAAATGTTTGCATATACCCACTACCTGCAAGTTTACTAAATATACCAACTTTTAATTGCTCGTTTGAGTGTATAACGTCAATATATCTTTGAGCCTCAGGAATAGCCTCTATCCACTTGCCTTGCTTGTAAACTCTATTGTAATTCTCAACAAGGTTAATAAAGTAAGACATTGTATCTCGTAACATTTTTAATTCTTTGGTAGAGTAGTTTCTGTCTGCCCTTGATAATGTATCAAGCATAAATTCCACGTCTTCATTATAAATGTTTTCAAGTAAAGGGTTTTCTCTTGAATACCATTGACGCAATTCTGACAACACTCTATGCGTTCCTGCATTATTAAAGTTGCCTCTGTATTTAATATTTGCAAGACTTTCTATTGATTTTTTAAACGTTTCAGTCTTAAAATCAGTTGCGTTTAAGAATGTTCCCAGTTTTAAGTCTTTCATTTTTTGTGCTCTATCAAGCAAACTGTTAAGAACATTGTTGCGTTCCTGCACGTCTTTGACTTGTTGTCTTAAATCAGCAATCTTTTCAGTATATTTTTCAACCAATTTACCATATTTAGACTTAGTTCCTTTGCTATCATAAGACTTTAATATATCTTTCGCTATTTCTTGTCTTAAACTGTCAATTTGGGTTTGGTCGCCATAATCAGCAAGTTTTTTCTTGTCAACTTTTGTATTAAGTCTTTTATTTGCTGCGTCATAAGCCTCAAGCATTTCAAAAAACTGGTCAGCCTCGTTAATAGCAGTGAAAGTATGTAGTCCCATACCCTCTATTTCTTGTGCAATTTGGTCAGCACCCAAGCCACCTTTTTTAGTTCCCCACTGCAAAGCAATAGTGTTTTTTCTATCAAACTTATAGTTAATTTCTCCCTGTATGCCTGATAGGTCAAAAGAGTGTCTGTGTTTATTCATATATGCCACAAGTTCTATGTCTGTATCTTCCACCAAATCATACATACTTGCATACATATCTTCCATTGTTGCATTTTCGATAATATAATCTGCTATTTTTAAAGCAACAGTACCACGATAACCCTCATTTGCACCGTTTAATTGCTTAAATAAGTAATCAATTATCTCATTTTTTGATTTTCCTGATAAATTCGCAACATATCTCTCATCAAGGTTAAGTCTATTTGCAAGAATATCATTGATAATAACTTCTGCGTCAGCCCTTGAATAAACCTTTAATTTAGTATTATTGGCAACAAATTTAGCACGTTGTGCCTTTGTTAAACCACCAACACGTCTATTATCTTCATCTTCAGCCAAAGCAAAACGAATATTGTCAGGCAAATTCTTAATCAATTCACTTCTGCTTGAAGTGTTTTCATCATAAAACTCAACCTTAACTCCCTGCTTATCAAAGAAATCGACAATCTGTTCATTTGTTCCAACAGGAGCAATAACTTCCAAAACTTCATTAAAAGCAACAACTCTTTCAGGTTTTGCCTCAAAGTATTTAACAGGAAGTTCGGCAATATTGTCAGCAAGGTTTCTTATTCTTGAGACTTCACTATTATTTACCTCAAAAGAGTATTCTCTTTTCATCAGCCTTGTTACTTGGTCGTTGGTCTTGGTTTTTGAAATAATATCAAATATTGCACTAAGGGCTATTTCGTGGTCTTCAAAAATATTTCCTGTTTTAACTCTTGTTGCTAAAGAGTTTGCAATATCGTGTAATTCTGTATTGCATTGTTCATAAGACAACGAACTATCATCACTAATATTTTGTAACCTATGCTCATCTTGGTGCATTTCTGCAATAGAATAATAAATTTTACTTAATGCAGCCCTTATCTCGCCAACTCCATAACCAAGAAAATTACCACCCTCGCTATTTTTGCCACCCTGTTCTTTCATAATTCTTACAGCATTTTCAGCAGTATATTCATCATAAAGAGAGTCAAAACTTCGTGGAGTTCCTGAATTAGTATAATAGTCCTTATTATTTCGTAAATATCTCTTTTTTAACACTTTATCAACAGACTCTTCTGCATATTTGTTAAAATTCTTATCTTCTTTTAACTTTTCAATGGTGTTTTGCCTTGTTTGATAAGTATCTATAACGTCTTTTGCCTTTCCCTGTGCAATCTGTTTATCATTGTTGTATTGTTGCTCAAGTTCTGCATAAGCAAGTTCGTAACCGTCCTCTTTAACTGTGTTCAAC
>CAZPRB010000102.1:0-5145 GCA_964588645.1 uncultured Acetatifactor sp.
GGTCTTACCACCTATAACCCTAAAACCTTGGTTGATTCCTTGAAATTGCTTCTTCTTGTCCTTGCTGGTGTACTGATTCCATATCTTTTCAGTCAAAGCATACTTAAAAGCTTTCAGCTGTATCTTTATATTTGGATAAAGCGGAATACCATACTCAAAAATATAATACAAGTGAACCCCATGACCAGACAACGCTATATAATTCGGTATCGGATAAGCGTCAGCTTCAAAAGCTCCGCTAAAAAAAGCATTCAATGTCTTGTCTGTCACTCCGTCAAGGTCAAATATAAGAGCATACATTTTTGAAGCATGTTCCTGCAAATTCTTTCTACCGAAGTAAGTAATACCATTGATAATTGAAAAATCTGCTTCCTGCAACTCCTTTAATGTTTCCTCAAAAGTATCATCAAAAAACACTCTATAATGCCCCTTAGACTTCCCATTCTTCCAATAGCCTATGGGATTAGTCTTAAATACTCCGCGTTCTTCCCCATTCATCTGTATTTCATTATAGCCAAGGTTGAACATATCGGAGTAAACTTCCATAGCTCCAACTTCAACCCCGCCCCACTTCTTTAGAACATCTTCCAGCAAATGCACACCCCCCAAAGCCCTAGGGCACGTTATTTTATCAATGAGTTTTTGAGCACTTTTTATAGTACCAAAAAAAGTTATATCCTGCAATCAGATTATCTAAAATAAAAAATATAATTCAAAATAGTTGTATTTTGGTTATATATGGGTTATAATAAGGTTAGAAACAAGAAAACCAGCTTTAAAGACGAAAGGAGAGAGTATATATGTCTTTAAACAATTTGAAAAAAATGATTATTTTCAGCAATGACCGTATAAAAGCAATCGTAGAAAGAATGGTATCCGATGAAGCAACCGTAGAGAAGCGTTCCGCTTCTGCTCTTATAGAGAAGCACATTCTCAACGACTTACTTCCAGAGAACCCTAATGCTGCAATGTGGTTACAGCTTTTATACGACGGCTCATGGGGCATTGGCGAAGTATTAGAAGCCTGCTTCGCAGATTTATCTGCTGGGGTATATTGGCAAGCTAAACATGATAACGCTTTGGATATTGTGAAATTCGCCCACCATTGGGAATGTATGGCTAATAATATGCCAGACCCAGAAGCCCATGAAATGCACCACCTTTTATCACAGCTTGATTCCGTAGTTACCAAGCTCGAAACCATTGCGGAAGAAGCCACAAGCGGACAGTACGAAGCACAGAAAGAAGCTAAATGGGCGAAAGACCTTTACAACATTGCAAAAGATGAACCTGAGCATATGAGATTTTCAAACATTTATCAGCTTCTTCTCAATAATTGGGAACACCTCAAAAATTGGTCTATCACTTACAGATTATTGGCTGACATGGTAGCCATGCAGAAGAATTGGAGAAACACAGAAGAAACAAGATATGAATTGACCCAGCTTCTTACAACTGTATCAGCAGAGTGGAATGATTAGGGGGTAGCATTGGGAGCGTAGAGCGACCTTTGCGAAGGGGTCGAGTTAGACCCCTTTTTTATATCCTGCTTTAGCTGGATATAAAACGGGAGTCCAGAGGGCGAAGCTCTTTGGCAAGATAAGCTCACTTGCGAGCGGTGGTAGATTGCTTGCAATCTACCATATCTTGTATGGCAGAACAGAATGAGCAGAGCATTGGGAGCGTAGAGCGACCTTTGCGAAGCTCTTTCTGGAATGACATACACAACAACTTAGAAAGGAGAAAAAGCCACATGGCAAGCGTAGAAAAATTTACAGCTCATGCTGTCGTGAACCAGCTCCGACACATAGAGCGAACAATAGCCAATCCCTCAAATGAGGATATAGACCCAACAAGGGAAAATCAAAACTACTCACTTGCTCCAGATAGGGGCATGAGTTCCTACGACTATTTCAAAGAACGCAAAGCAGAATTATATTGTTATGGTCGTGATGATGTAAAAGTTATGGCTGGCTGGATTGTAACAGCTCCAAGAGATTTACCAGCCGACCAACACGAAGCCTTTTTTCAAAGCACACATAATTTTTTAATAGAGCGTTATGGAGAAGCCAACTGTATTCAATCCATAGTCCACAACGACGAAAGCGGACAGCCTCACTTACATTATTGCTTTATTCCTGCAGCACCAGATAAAAAGCGTGGTGGAGAAAAAATCTGTGCAAATGATGTAATTAACCCTAAAGAGCTTCGCAACTTCCACCCAGATTTGCAAAGACACCTCAAAGCTGACGGTATCAATGCCAACATTCAAAGCGGTATCACTAAGGCTCAAGGCGGTAACAGAAGCGTCTGGGAGATGAAGCAGGAACGCAGACAGCAATTTGAACATGATAGAACGATAGAAAGGGGACGCTGGTAAAATGACAATCTTCGACAAAATAGACCAATTATGTGATTTTATCACATACAACATACTTCCTTGGCTCTTGCTCTTTGTAGCGGTTCTTATGTTCCTTGATTGGAGAAAAAAACATAAAAAGAGAAAAACCCAACTCAAAACAACCAGCAAATCAAAAGCTCATGGTGTTGTGTTCGGTAAAAAGGGAATGAATGTTATTTACTCCCCGACAAATCAAGAGGGGCATATAGCTGTGTTTGGTGGTTCTGGACTTGGTAAAACATCAGCTTTACTAATTCCAACGCTTAGAAGCTGGACGGGAACCAGCTTTACAATCGACATTTCTGGAGACATCTGCAAAAATGTCGATATACCCCATAAAATGATATACGAACCAGCGAACCCAAAAAGCATACCTTACAACATTTTCGGACCGATAGACCGCCTAAAAAATGAAGATGATAAAAACGAAGCTCTGGAAGAATTGGCTTTCCTAATGATGCCAGACGATGAAAAAATGGCTGATACAGCTAAATTCTTCAATACAGAGGGAAGAAAAATCCTCACAGCTTCGCTTATAGCTTTCTATCATGCAGGAATGGACTTTATTCCAATCTGTGAAAAAATAGTCGGTAGTAGCTGGAAAGACCTCTTTAATGCCATAGATTCAACCGAATACAGCAAAGCTATACAGTACATTAACAGCTTCGCAGGAGCTTCTGAACAGAACACAGCAGGCTGTAAGCAATCCGCTGACGCTGTTTTAAAGCTCTTTGCAACCAACGAAAGAGTAAAGCGAACCATTCGCCGCCCTTATTCGCATGAAGTCGCTTTTACACCCTCAAGACTTGAAAAAAATAATGTGTTTATTGTAGTAGATGATAGCAAGCTAAAGCTCTATGCTCCGCTTTTACATATCATCACAGCTCAAAGCTTGGAATACTTCTCCAACCGCTCCAACGACAGCAAAACAACTATTCTTTTTTGCCTGGACGAATTTGCAAGCCTGGGAAAAATGGAAATCACAGACGCACTCCGCAAACTCCGTAAAAAGCATGTTAGAATTATGATGTTGACCCAGAGCATGGCAGACATAGACTTGATTTATGGACATGATGAAAGAATGGCAATGATGAATAACTACCGCTTCAAAGTTGTTCTTGGAGCAGATGACACCGACACACAAGAATATTTTGCAAAGCTCATTGGCTATCAGGACACCAAAAAGCACAGCACTTCCTCAAATGCCAACCAAACAACGCACACCGAAAGCGAAGCCAAAGAATGGGTAATAGAACCTGCAGAGCTTGCACGCTTAGGAAAAGAGCTTGTATTATTACACCCAGACGGACACTTGAAGCTAAAGAAAAACTTTTATTATAAATAGGGGAGCTATCGGCTACACCTTATCTTTTTTCCTCTTAGCTATATTAAAATCAAAGAAAAATCAGCTGTCAAAGGCATGTTTTTTTATAAAAAGTTCTTCCAGCTCCGCTGGATCAACAGAACTTTTTATAAAAAAATTCGCAAAGCGAACCTTTGACAACTGATTTTTTTTGATTATCCTGCGATTAAGAGGAAAAAGATATAAACTGCTTCGCACTACTTCCAGAACTTCCACCGCTTCTTAGGCTGTTCTTCCTGCTCCTGCTTATCTTCTATCTGCAATAACTTTTGCTCCGTTACCATTCTAAGCTGTTGCTCTTGGTCTAACAACTTCTGCAGGTGTGCAATCTGCTCATTTTTAGCGTCCAATTCCCTCTGTAACATGGAAACCAAGGCGGAAACAGTTTCCGTTTCGGTTTGCGAATCAGTTTCCGTTTTGGTTTCCGCTTCACTTTCAGAAAATGCCGATTTTATAAGCTTCTCTTGGTTTTCATCAATCGCAAACTGGTTTCCGTTTTTCTGCAAACTAGAACGCAAACCAAGGTTTTCGATTTTCTTCCGAACCGCTGTCTTACTAACTCCCAACTCATCAGCTATCTGCTTAATTGTTTTCATCGTTTCCCCTCCTTTCCATGTACTTATATACTGTATTCCTAGACACCCCACAGGCTCTTGCAATCTTGGAAATATTGCTTTCCGTTGGATTATCCTTTAAATACTTTAATACAATTTCTTCCTTTGGTGGTCTACCACCATTGGTACACTCGCCCATTTCAACCTTGAAAGCTCTTTGATTATTCATATACTTCACATGAACCGCTTGCTTTCTTCCGTTCCTCTTGTTCTTCTCTATCGGAATACCGCTGATTTTCACAATATCATCTATCGGAAATGTGCAATATTTTTTATCAAAACACTCCAAAGCAGATAAGCAATCCGCCTCTGTGAAAGGCTCATCTGGATTGATTGCATTAAGAAATGGCACTAAAGAAAAAGCGTCCTGCTTCACTTCCTCATAAGATAAACCACATTTTGCCCCATAAATAGCCAAACACATGATTGAAAAATATCTATGATGAAATGTTGCACCCTCTTTTATTTTACCTTTCCACCACTCATACAAAGCAGAATTACACTCCCAATACTTCCGCCCCTGCTTCTCTACAACCTTTTCTTGATACCATTCTGGGTACAGCTTCTTAGCTTCTGCCAGCGTTAGCCTACTCTCTTTCCAAAGCTTGCTTTCATCAACTCGGCTTTCCTCTGGAATATAGTTCCCCAACTGTTCCAAGTTAAAAGGGTGCTGATTTATGCGGAACGCTCGAACCCTTACCCCCTCTATCTTGGTCTTACCACCTATAACCCTAAAACCTTGGTTGATTCCTTGAAATTGCTTCTTC
>CAZPRB010000103.1:0-4988 GCA_964588645.1 uncultured Acetatifactor sp.
CCAGTGACACGAGGATTTTCAGTCCTCTGCTCTACCAACTGAGCTATCTGGGCTTAAAGACATGAATCCTTTCAACGCATTTGCATTGTTTTGCGTCACAACATTGGTTATTTTACATGGTGAGCCTACAATTGTCAAGTGTTTTATCAAAAAATTTGTGAAAATATTTCAGCAAATTCTTCTCCCTATTTCCGGGCACAGACTAATCCCTCAACCTGTAATACTGTAACAATAACCGTACCACACGACTGTAGCTCACCTTACCGTCAGAGACGCCATTGACCTTCAGAGTAGTATCTACGAAGACATCCGACATCTCATCCACTGTCTCCGTGTCCAGCAAAGCCTTACCGTTGATACGCTCCCACTCCTCATCACTGACAAATTCATCATCCTCCCACACAAGCCTGTCAACAGGAAGAAGCGGTACCGCCGTCACAGCCTGCTCGTAGGCAGCTGCGCTGTCACGTTTTACATAATACAAATCATTCTCTAGATAAGCAAGCACACTCAGGTAACCGCTGTATTGGAAATAAATATCATCCGACTGAATGCAGGCCAGATAACTGATAAAGTTGGCTTCATCCTCATAGATATAACCCCTGAGGTGTGCCAGCTCATGGCACATGCTTGCAGGCTGATTCAGCACCTCAGCCACATGATTATAATTTGCTTCCATGGAAAAGGGAAAATAGTATCCAAGCATATACTGCTGACACATGAAATCCGAGAAAAACATCGCCTTCGGTCTGGGATACCATCCGTCCAGCTGCGGGTAGCTTTGGCCCAACTGCTGCATGGTTTCCCGCGCCTTATCCTCCATATCAATAGCTCTGCCGTCCTCAGACAGGCTGCCTGCATATCGCACGGAGCCATCCTCATTTCTCTCCACTTCCCCGGAGAGACGGTTGCACTGTGCCACCACAGCATTTCTGACCTGTATCAGTTCTTCCAAAGTGTATTCTCCCGTATCCTTCCCGTAGTATTTTTCCGAGAAAGTGGACGCATGGTACAAAATAAAGCAATTCAAGGTCATCACCAGACATACCACTGCAAGGGTCCATGCAAAAAATGCATAAAACCTTTTCATAAAAACTTTCCAACGCTCCATGTGAAGCGCTGCTGCCGGCACTACCGTCAGCGAAAACGCCAACGCAGCCACTACCAGCACTACTCCCGCCACAATCAGCCATTCTCCCACTGAAAAGGGAAATAAGCCCGTGATTCTGCCGTAGGTATTCACCCAGAGCGGAAAGACATACGCAATGTATGCGTCGCAGAAGGCTGTGCTGTGCCACGCAAGGATATTCAATATAATGGTCACAAGGATGATACCAATGAAGATAAAATGTCTCTTTTTCAATTTCTGTCTCCCGCCATAATCTTAGGCTTCTTCCAAAGCTTGCTGAGATACAAAAGGAAGAAAATCGTGGTAGAAATACCATTGCTGACAACTACAGAGTACCATATGCTTCGCACTCCCATATGCAGGATATTCTCGCAGACCCATATCGTCGCAAATCGGAATACCCACAATCTCGTAATATCAATTATCATGGATACCTCTGTATGACCCGCCCCCTGAAACAGGCCTCTGGTGGAGTTGTAGATACCGTTTAGGAAGCACCAGAATGCCATAATACTTAGGAAATCCGCTGCCATGACAATTACCTCCGGGTCATCGGAGAAGATACTGACGATAGCTGTTGCCACCACATCCCTTGAGAAAATCATGCCGCCGGTAATCAGGATGACCACGGATAGTACCATGGAAATCCAATAACCTTTTTCCGCACGCTTCAGCTGTGCGGCACCGATATTCTGCCCTACAATCGTAGCAACCGCAGAGCCGATGGCATCACTAGTCATGGAGATAATTCCGTTTACTTTATTGCCGATACCATACGCTGCCATAGCCTGATTACCGTACACATACACGTTTTTACTCATAATCAAAAAGCCCAGCTGCATCGTACTTCCGCCGATGGCAGTAGGCAGACCGATACGAAGAATTAATTGCACCTTGTCCGCCTGAAACCTCATATATTTTGTGTCCAGCGCGATTTCCTTTTTGCTCCTGATAAGCATACAGAAGGCAATCACAGCCGGAATTACCTTTGCCAAAAGGGTTGCCCAAGCCGCCCCCGCAATTCCCATTTCTAAGGTAATCATCAGAAGCGGGTCCAGAATCATATTCAATAGGATACCTGCCAGATTCAGCAGCATGGGCTTCACCGTATCCCCCTGTGCCTGATGAATGGCGGAGAAAATATTCACCATGTACAGGAAAATCATATCCCAGATGACAATCTGCATATAGGTTTTGCTCAGTTGAAATGTCTCGCCGTCCGCTCCCATCCATGTAAGGATTGCCGGGGTTGCCAGAAAGCATACCGCGGAGCATACCAGTGCAAACGCCATGGCACAGAGAAAAATCTGATTCGCCATGCTCTTGGCATCCTCCCTCTTTCCCGCACCGATATATTGGGCAATCAGCACGGAACCCGCAACGGTGATGCCCGTGCCGAAGCTGATAATGGTATTCTGAAGGGGGGTGATCAGGTTAATTGCCGCCAGCTCGTTTGTTCCGATTTTGCCCAGCCAGTAGGTATCGGTAATATTATACATCGCCTGCAGAAGGCTGTTAATCACCACGGGAATTGCCAACGCAAGCACTGCATGAAACAAATTTCCCTGCAGGATGAATTCCTGATTCTTTTTCTTTGCTGCACTCATAAATACTCCATTTTTCCATAATAAAAGGGAGAACACGTCCAAAATCAACGATTCTCCCCTTTGTCACCACTTTAGCACATCCTATTCATAGGACATATGCTCTGAATACTCCTGCCAAATGTTACAAATCCAGGTTTTGCCCTGATTGAAAATGATTTCCTCTCCGTTCTCATCATAGAACATATTGGGCTCATAATCACTGTTACGTTTCCAGGTACCCTTGATCACCTTGCCGTTGGTGAAGACATATGCTTCCCCCTCACCGTGCACACCAAATGCCAGATAGTCCTTATCCGCAGGCTCTCTGACCTCACCATGGCAAATCTTAAATACCACGTTGGAAACTGCAAGCTGCTCTCCATTCATCTCATCGATTTGAGGACCACCGTACTGGGAGCGATAGTACAAACCGTCTTCTTCATTGTATTCAAAGCAGGGCTTCGCATCACCGTACCCACCCTTGTTGCTCTCGGTTCCGCCGGGATAAATCTTGGTTGCCTCAGGATAACCCTCGTAATCTGCTGCAGTGCTGTTATCCGCTGCAAAAGTGAAGGCCTGTACAAATCTGTCCTCTCTGTATTTAGTCTCATAACCAAGACGCTCTACCGCATCATTATAACCGTCAATAAATAAATATCCGGTAAACTCCGTTGCATATCCGGGTCTGGAGATACGATCAAATGCTTCGGGCGCAGCCACATCGATTCCGGAAACTGCCTGGCTGACATTGTCAATTCTGTCCGTGTTGATGATGGGACCTACAAAGGGAACAGCCAGACCCCAGTTTACATAGATGGAATCATATGCCATTGCCTCATATACATAATAGTCACGGCTGCTGCGGATGGGTCCGATACGATCCATGTCATCATAATCCTCAAATATTCCCATCAGACGGGTGATACGTCCCTCTACAGGTGCCTCATAAATCACGCTTGCCTGTGACAGACCATACTGCGGCAGGGCAGGCTTATTATTGGGAATCATAACAGCCATATTTCTTCTGGTAACGACATCCGCATCCTTCCACTCTCCGGTGAGATAGCTCTGCATCTTACCGTCTACCACCTCTCTGTCGGTGATAACCGCATTCCCTTTCGGCTGCTCCCCTGCATCCTGTACATCCCCCGGCTCTGCAATCTCCGGCTTTTCCTGCACGACAGGTTCAATGGTCTCAATCACCTCCGGTAAGTCTTCACCACAGGCAGTCAATATGCCCATTGCTATAACAATAGCTGCAATTACTTTCTTTTTCATATACTAAATCCTTTCGTATTTCGTATCCTTTTGCCTTTAAGCTAAATATTTGTCATAAGCTTCGTTTGTCTCATTCAGGAAAACCACAGCCACAATGCCGGGGCCCGTATGCGCTCCGATAGCACATCCTACCTGTGCCTCCATGATATCCTTCACATGATATCTCTCCCGCAGCTGCTCCTTCAGGTAGTCCGCGGACTCTTTGTCGGTACCGTAGCAGACGCCCACAACCTGCTTCTCCAGATTGCTTCCCTTCTCGCCAACCATATCCAGAAGTCTCTTCTGTGCCTTCTTCCAGCCGTGCTCCTTCTCCACCGCCTTCAACGAACCCTTCTCATCCACGATGATAATAGGCTTAATATTCAACACGGTTCCTGCCAGGAAAGAGGTTTTGCTCAGACGACCGCCTTTAAATAAATAGTCCAGCTCCTGCACCGTAACCGCATGCTCCATATGTTCACAGAAAAACTGCGCTGCTTCTATCAAAAGCTCCTTCGGTGCTCCGTTTCTCTGCATACGAAGCAACCGCTCCACCACCAGTCCGTAGCCTATGGACGCACATTTGGAATCCAGAATCGTCATTTTAAATTCGGGAAATTCCTCCTTAATCTCATCATACGCCAGATTTGCCGCCTGAAACGTTCCGGCAATTCCCGTGGAGAAACAAATGTAGAGAACCTCGTCTCCTCTTTCTGCAAAGGGTCTGAAATGCTCCTCAAACATAAACTGACTGATATGATAGGTCTTAATATCCTTGCCCTCGGCCTGTATCCGATAAAACTCATCCGGAAAAACCGTCTCACGGTCAAAATAATCCACACCGTCAATGGTAACGGGCGTAGGCATCACATATAAGCCATATTCCTGCTTCATCTCCTCCGTGGAATCTGACGCAGAATCCGTTATAATACAAAACGCCATATGAACCCTCCTCTATTTCATGAATAATGAAATACTTTCTCTCATACTGTCTATTGTATCGTGAATTACATCGT
>CAZPRB010000104.1:0-4966 GCA_964588645.1 uncultured Acetatifactor sp.
AGAAAGAATATTCCCCTCAGCCGCCAGCCCCATGTGGTACAGCGGATACAGCACCGTTTTCAGTTTACTTCCAACTGTGTCCAAATTCAGAAGAAGGGTCTGAACGAAGGAATAGGCCATTGCATAAAAATAATAATACGCTGCAATAAATGCCAGCGAAATAATCACTGTAATGATATTTTTGTGTTTCACATTCGTTGTAATCAGCGCAACGACCCACCCCAAAATTGCTGACAACACCAGAATAAACAAAGACAGCACCAAGGGAATCAGCAGCACCTGAATGCTTCCCATCACAGAAATGGGGGCTTCCACAAACCAAATCAGCACTGTGGGAATCATAACGATCAGTTCATACATCAGTCCCATAGCATATACGCCGGACAGACGAACCAGCAGGATTCGTGATATCGGAATGGGCATTGACAAAAGCAAATCGTTGTCCTTCGCCTGATAAAGGGAGCTATAGGTATTGAATACACTGCCAAACACGCCAAACAAAATAGCGATCAGTCCCATCAGACACCAATAGAGCCACCCCATGTCGGCGGTCAGCAACGGCTTGCAAAGCGTTACCGCCGCAACACCAAATATAACACCTATAAATCCAAACAGAAGCAGATACAGTACCACCGTTCCTGCAACCCCTTTTACGCTGCGGTGCTTTCCGCTTCTTTTCTCCTGATACAGCCAGGAGAACACCTCCATCATCTGTTTTTTGAATAAAGCCACTGTCATTGTTCTCCCTCCAGTTCCAGAAATACATTTTCCAGAGAGGTGTCGCCCTTGACATCTTCCGTCATGCCGGATCTCATCAGTTGACCGGCTTTGATAATGGCAATCTTGTCGCAAAGCTTTTCTGCCACCTCCAGTACATGGGTGGAGAAGAAAATTGCGCTGCCTTGATCGCACATATCCCGCATTATGGTTTTCAGCAGGTGTGAGGCCTTGGGGTCAAGCCCTACAAAGGGTTCGTCCATGATAATAAGCTTCGGCTGATGTACCAGAGCAGAGATAATCGCCAGTTTTTGCTTCATGCCATGAGAGTAAGCAGAAATGGGGTTGGCAAGATCGGCCGTCAGTTCAAAGGCATCCGCATACCGGCGGATACGCAGCTTCCGATCAGCGGCGCCAACGCCAAAAATATCTGCCACAAAGTTCAAATACCGGATGCCCGTCATAAACTCATAAAGGTCGGGGTTGTCCGGAATATATGCGATTTTCTCTTTGCATTTCAACGGATCATCTTTCACCGAAACACCATCAATGAAAATATCGCCTGAATCAAACTGTAAAATCCCACAACAGGATTTCAACGTTGTTGTTTTGCCTGCGCCGTTATGACCGATAAAGCCATAGATTTCTCCGGGCTGTATATGCAAAGACAAATCATCTACCGCTTTTTTCTCTCCATATATCTTTGTCAGATGCTCAATTTTTAACATTTTTCCGTTTCTCCTATATCATCTTTTTGGTTTATCCGTCTTTTGCGAAGTTGGTCATTTACTTCTGTTGCGGTTCGGATGCTCTGACCAAAATCCACGAAATGCCAAAGCATTTTAGCGACTAAAATAAAGACACCGTAGATTACGGCATCCAAATATCCATGCCAAAAATCCCAATGGTGTGCCAACGGAAGCAAAATTACTTCCAATAGAACCCAGTGCATAATCGTGCGAAACCACCATGCGCCGGGGCTCAGGTCTCCCTTGGAATAATAAACGATCAAAGTCGCCATACATACCAAGGTAAACATGATGCATCTTCCAAAGAAAGTAACCACCGGCAATTCAGAAGTCGGATTAAAGAGCCAACACATAAAAAACGTACTGAGCATGATAATTCCATAAGCCATCACAAAACGGTGTGCCCAAAACATGATCTTTTTCATAAGCCCCTCCTTCCTATATTCCCAGCAGCTTTTTCAGCTGACTGACATACTGCCTGGAAATCATCACTTTTTCCTTGTTTATCAGCGTTGCCTCAAATCGTCCCGATACAGAGGGGCGGACGAATTCGATTTTGTCCGCATTCAAAATCATGGATTTGCTACACCGAAAAAGCATGGAGCCTGCACAGAGTGCTTCAAATTCATAGAGCTTCTGCTGACATTCCAATATCGACTTTTCGCAATACAAAAAAGAACGACCTTCAACTACTTCAACATAATATACATCACTCAGCTTCATACGGTAGATTTTCTTGTCCACGCATCCAGTGATGTCAATTTCCCCGGCTGTAATGCTGCGAATTGCTTCTACCCATTTTTCCTGAGCATCATAACAGCGAACGATGACTTCTTCCTCTGCTTCGCCGGGGATCTGTTCCACAGATAATTTCATATCCAAGCCCCCTTCAGTTCCGTGATAATATAACATATCCCGCTTTCAATATCCATATTGTGACAAGCAAGCTGTAAAAAACGGAGGGTAAGTTGCAGCATTTATTGCTGTCTTTACCTTGTTGATTCTTTTATTGATTGATACCCAACCTCAGAATTGCTCTCATTTATTGTATATCTCAGTTTAACATATTTAACAACACACTTTTTGTATTTTTCTTAAAATATGTCTCGTTAAACAATTCTTTTATATAAATTCCTGTCCTTTGATCCTATCCTTTTTTGTGAGATTAAATTCCACCCCTCATTTGGCTCAATATTTCTTCTGAATGGCGCTACGTTTTCTTATTTTTTCAGCAATAGAGGTGTGAGGTGAATGACTCATCATAAGAGTGATATTATCTTGAGTTAAGCTATCTTTATTAATCTTCATCTCTATACTTTATATCCTATCTAATCTAAAATTACTTTATTCCATATTTCTCAATAATATAATCCATATCCTTATCTCCTCTACCGGAAAGATTGATAAGAATAGAACCTTTCCCTATCTGCTTTGCCAGCTGCATACCATAGGCCACTGCGTGAGAGCTCTCGATTGCCGGAATAATACCTTCCATTCGCGAGAGTTCAAAGAAGGCATCAATGGTTGCAGCATCGCTTACTACATCATATTTGACTCTACCGAGGTCATGCAAAAAAGCGTGCTCCGGTCCTGATGACGGATAATCCAGACCGCTTGCGACAGAATATACCGGTGCCGGTTCCCCTTTTTCATCTTTTAACATAATGCTGTTAAAACCATGCATAACACCTTCTTCTCCATAGGTAATGCTTGCAGCATGATCACCAAGCGCAGTACCTCTTCCAAGTGGCTCTACACCATAAATATCAACCGGATCATTTAAAAATCCCGAAAACAATCCCATGGCATTTGAACCTCCCCCAACACAGGCGACAACCGCATCCGGTAGCTCTCCTGTCATTTCTAAGAACTGTTCTCTGGCCTCGATTCCTACAACACTCTGAAAATCTCTTACCATCATCGGGAACGGATGCGGTCCTACCACAGACCCAATGCAATAAATGGCATCCTTATATTCCTTGCAATATGCCATGAACGCTGCATCTACTGCTTCTTTGAGTGTCTGTAATCCTTCCGTCACTTCAATGACTCTGGCTCCCAAAATCTTCATTCTCGCAACATTAGGTGCTTGTTTTTTTATATCAACAGCCCCCATATAGATGTCACATTCCAATCCAAAATATGCTGCAGCAGTTGCAAGTGCAACACCATGCTGACCTGCTCCTGTTTCTGCGATAACTTTTTTCTTCCCCATATACTTTGCAAGAAGCACTTCACCCATGCAATGGTTTAGTTTATGTGCGCCGGTATGGTTCAAATCCTCTCGTTTTACGTAAAGCTGAACTCCTGTACCAATCTTATCTGATAGTCTCGCCAGATGAGAAATCGGTGTGGGTCTGCCCTGAAATTCCTTGCGGATACGCCTAAGCTCGCTAATGAACTTCCTGGATTTGCAAATCGTCTGATATGCCTCACTAATCTCATTCATAGCAGTCTGTAATTCCTGCGGAATATAGGAACCGCCGTATTTCCCGAAATAACCCTTTGCGTCCGGGTAATTTTTAAAGTAAGTGTCAAAATCAATATTATGATACATCATCGTATTATCCTCCATGTTTTAAGTTTTGTATTTTTCTGTTTCTATTTGTTCCTCATATATTATTCCGGCGCATAAGCGCCACCACAATTTTCGTATCATTTTTTTATACCTCCTGATAATTCAAAATTTTCTGCCAAAGAAGTATAAAAAAACGTCCTTGACAGAATAATGGAATCTGTCAAGGACGAATATCATACTTTAAAAAAAGTACACACAATCCGCGGTGCCACCTTGATTTACAGCTATGTTGCCGTACACTTAGCAGGATACCAACATATCCCCGGCAACTGACGTATGCCAATACGTCGCAGAATACTGGGTGCATATATGCACTTTTGACTGCGCCCTCAGCGGTCCATTTGACAACTTGTTTCTCACCTGATTCTCAGCACCACAGGTTCTCTGTAAAGGCATCATCGCCGTTATCTCCGCTTCAACGGTTTCTAAATTATATTAAATTAGTCTGAATTATAAAACTGAATTTCTTGATTGTCAAGTATTTTTTCAAGACATTTTTCAATCCGCATTTCCCATTTATAATTTGTACCCTTCTGGTTGGTATTCTCTGCCAGTGAATTATTCTTCGCACAAAAACCGGACAATAACGTCGAATTTATCTTTGGAACCGCATAATTGGGATTATATCCACAGGCAACATTTTCCCCGAAATTAATGGCATCTAAAATAGCACTTGAATTACTATACAATGTTCGCATTGCTTTTTGATGCATTTCCATTTTGAATGTTTCTGCATCTTTCATCAGCTGATTTACTCCTGTAACCGCCATGGTGTTTCCTCCTGCTTATACTTTCATACTTACCTGCATAATTCTCCTTTCCGCAGTCCTTCTGTCAGTCGGGACTGCACCACTCTCCTGAAAGGACCAAGTGGTATATTTTATTTATCATTAAAAGCTTTCTGCTTCTATGAACATAACGT
>CAZPRB010000105.1:0-4903 GCA_964588645.1 uncultured Acetatifactor sp.
AAATCACTAATGCAAGACATTGATAAGAATCTCAACAGTGGTCCTCTGGCCTTTAAGTTGAAGAAGTGTGTGGATCCTCGTGTGGATACAGAGGAACTTAATTCTATTGATAACGAATATATTGGCTATGTTGGCGCCCAGAATTGGAACAGGTATTCAATCCCTGCCACTGTTTATAATACCAATGAAGTCAAATTCACTAATATTCAGTCTCCTGGGCCCAACGTTCTTTGGGATAAGAAGTGGTGGATTGAATATTGTATTGACCTCGATATCACGAATATCCCTGCAACTGGTAATACAAATTCTGGTTTCATTGGTTCTGATCCTGCTATTTTCTTCCGTCCATACCCTATTCATCAGACAACCAATACTATTCAGATTAGAATCAATAATCGTGATATTCAGTCTTATCCCATGGATACTCTCAATGCTCGTATGGAGTATTGGCCTCAGGATAAGCTTAAGCTTTCTTGTGGTTGCTGCCCTCATCGAAAGTACAATGGTCAGACTTTCGCTGATTGTTCCATTAGAGGCGGTAATTCACCATACGCTGATATGAAGGAATTTACTGATCAGGATTATCCTAATTCCACGGTTTGTAATATTGAAGAACTTACTTATGAAAAGGGTGAAACACTTACAGGATCAAATTTCGAGAGAGGGGCTCCCATGAAGGGATATAGACTAAAATCATCACTCACAACAGTAACTGAAGAGACTGCAGGTGGTACACCCGTCATAGTCCTTACAAAATATTATGATCTGTTGATGAAGTTTGGGAAAGAGGTAATAAAAAAAGAAGGTAAAGGCTATAATGGTGTTATTTCTTTCACAGACCTTAAGGATGAAAAAAAGAAATTTATTACGAAAGACGGAGCAGGCTATTCCACATTTACCAAAGATGTAACTAAGACTGGGAGTAAATATACCGCAGAAACTACACCAGCTGTAACATTTGCTGCAGGAGACCTAATAGATGCTGATTTCCTCAGCTTAGAAGAACTTGCTATTCTCAAGACAGCATTGGAATGTGATACTGCTGGCAACCCCATTGTTTATTGGTCTGGTGCAGCATATAACCCTAATAAAATGGGATCATATCACCTCAGAGCACGTATCCGTGAGCCTATTATTGCTGAGCCCCTTGATTTCACTTCCTCATCCGATTTCGGTCGTTCAATGTGGAATATTTCTGCTGTTGAGGTAAGATTCTCGTTTGATAATTATATGAAGAACATGATTGCCATTGATAGATATAAGCTCGAAAAGAATTGTGAATGGTACTGGGCATTTGAAAAGATTAAGTCCCTTTATGAAGGAGCGGATCAAAATATTCTTAATGATAGTAATATTAATATAAAATTTGTTGAGGCACCCCGACTGATTTATAATATTGCCACTCCTTTTGTCCCTCCTAATTGTCCATTTATTTGTGCACATAAACAATTCCAAATCTTTGAATCCCATCTCGATAATAAGCTTAATGGGAGTGAAATCAAGAGAGATGATTATAAGGTGATTAATAATAACACAAAGAAAATTACAACCGTTTCAGATGCATACCCTCTCCAATTCCATCCTAATGCGCTCTATCTCTGGGTTGCAGAAAGAAAGAGTGAAAGATATGATGGTAACAATAGATATTTCCGTGTTGATTCTTATGCTAAGATTACTGGTATCCGCATTACATATGGAAATACATCAAATATCCTTGCACAGTTTGACGATCATGAGCTATTCCAGATGTCACTGAGAAACGGACTTAAGGATCGGACTTTCCTTGATTGGACTGCTGTACCAAAGTCAATCTGTGTCCCTCTTGATTATAATGGGTTTGATTCTTATTATGGTGTTGGCGGAACCGTGCCTTATTACCAATTTAACGATGCATTGGATAGTAAACATTATTTCATAAACCAATCAATCAGTGCAGATGAGCTTGTTACCTATCAGAGATACGCGGGAATTGGTTCTGTCATTAAGCTCATCCCTGGAATTGATATTCTCACTGGAGATACCACAAATCCTCTTGTTGCTGGTATGCATGCTTATTCTGCTACCATTAAGATTGAAGTTGACTTTATTCCTCTTAACATTAATGAGAAGACTAGTTATTCTCTTTACACCATGTTTGAGTACGATGGTGTGTGTACCATCAGTGCACAGAGCTGTGACCTCGGTATGATTGCAATCGAGTCCTGGGCGCAGCTTAAGGCAACTCCCAAGGCGAGAACTGTTAGAGAAGACGCCTATGGTTCTGGTCTTGGTGGATCAACTCTGAATTGGCTGCGCAAGGCAAGAGCAATGGCTAGTAATTTCAGATCGAAGATTGGTGGTGATGGAAGGGGTTACGGTGCTGGAGCAATTAATGGAAACTCTTTAACTTCCGTTATGGAGGGTGGAAGACTCATTAATCCTAGTGATTTGAATGCACGTTTTGGAAAGGGTCATGGTGGCTCTTTCTATAAGCCTTATTAAGTTATACAATTAATAAAAATTCTCTTTTTTATTTCCCTTATGAGTTTAAAACCTTATACAGGAAGACTAAATCCTTATTTGTCTATCAACTCTCTACCAAATTCGTTCTATATGGATTTGATGGAGTTAAGTTCATACACAGTGAGGAAAGCAAATTTCCCTATGCGAGCTGAGAGGAGAAAGATTGTT
Source organism: uncultured Acetatifactor sp. (assembly GCA_964588645.1). GTDB lineage: Bacteria > Bacillota > Clostridia > Lachnospirales > Lachnospiraceae > Acetatifactor. The sequence continues at coordinate 2,671 of CAZPRB010000105.1, forward strand.
CCTAATCTCCATTCTGGGGGGTATTCACATATCTTAGTTATAATAGAGGGAACTTCGAGAAAACTTTTCGCTTATCCACTTAAAAATAAATCAGCCCCTACTGTTTATGAGTCCTTTAAAAAGTTTCTAGAAGACGCAACATATAGAGTAAATAGTGTTACTTCAGATTCTGGCGGGGAATATGCCGATATATGGAAATCAAAGGAAGCAAAGGAACACAAAATAAAATTTTACAAAGTTGTTGCCGCTGATGGATACCATACACCCCTTGCAAAGGTTGACAGGGCTATTAGAACTCTCAGAATGATGATAACCAACTATTTCAATAAATATAAGCGGATTGATTGGCATAAAATTTTACCTAAGATTGTTGAGATTTACAATACGAGCAAACATCAATCTTTATTTGCATACAAAAAATCCGATGGAAAGAGGGAATATTTTACGCCGAATCAAGTATGGATAAGCCCAATTTTAGCAAAGATAGTTAGAAACAACGACATAGAGAAAGGAAAAAAAGGGAATAAATTTTTAGAGGACAAGTTTGTTTTGGATAATAAGACAGAATATAAATATATTATCGATGGGGACTCTTTTATGAAAGGAAGCAAAAAGGGAATGGTTTCCGATGACACTGTTACTCTATTGGCACGTGTAGGGAACTCTTTCCAAGTCTGTAGCGATAATAAAGATATAGATGGCAAATTAATTCCATATCAAAAATTAATTCCGAAAAGAAAAACCAAGGGAAAATTAATTAAAAGGGCTAGACACTTGGAAAAATTTGATCTCGAAGAAAACGAACCAAATAAACCTGTTAGCATGAAACCTAGTGCATATAACGAATTAAAAAGACTAACAGACGGAGACAAAAAGGTTATTACAAAGTCATGGTTGAGAAGCGGGAAAAACAAACCAGCAAAAGCTGGCAAGGGTTTATTTTTAAAACGAAGAAATAAAAGAGGTACACAATATATTCGAATTAAATTATGATTTTTTATTTTAATTTTAATTAAATGAGCATAGACGAAAATAATATTAATAGCGAAAATGGGATGGGAAGTACTATTTCAAGTGATCAGAAACCTGTTTCTAGCCCTCTACCTGGGGATCAAGGAACTGAGAAGAAAGAAGAAGTACAGAGTGAAAGCGGAGAAAAAGCAACAGAAGAGCATTCAGGAGAACAGCAGCAGCAAGTTGATCTTGAGCTCCCCGATGTCAGACGAGATGATAAACAACAGCCTGGAGAGTCCGGATGTCCCGGGGAGTCCCCCAAGCTACAGCATGACAGATGCGGAAGCGATGAAAGCAGAGACGGAAAGTTCAAGCCCGATGGACAGTTCTGGGAATTTATTGAGCGACAACAAAAGGCCTGGGATAAATATCATTCACAAAGAAAAAGTGAGTTGATCCCTGGCCTCTATTTCATCGACCTTCTTCTCTGTGAGGCAAAGCCTGAAGCACCTAAAAAGAAAAATAGAAGGAGAAAGAAAAATAAAAAGAAATGGTTTAAGAAGAAATCTAAGAAGGATAAATTTCATTATATTTTCCTTTAATTAAAGTAAACTTGTTTTCTCTTCTTTGTCTTTAAAACATTCATCAACCTCCTCATCGGAGATTTCATAGGTTCCATCTCTAATTTCAATTAGCTTCTCGATAATTTTAAGGGGGTCATCCCTAATTTGCTTTGGAATCTCAACCAGCTTATCATCAATCAATAGCTGTGTGGGAGGTTCTTCCTCATTCTCATCCACATCGTGATACATAATATCCTTATGTAGGTAATATTCTCTCATTGTTTCCAGGGGAACGATATCATCCTCATAGAAATAAATAATTCTATAGAGTCCGTCCGCACCCTTGTAAAACCCAGGCTTGTCAGAGGCAATATAAGTCTTAATCATATCCATATATCTTGTTGCTATAGTGTCCCCGAATTTCGCGTTTTCATCATCTGGAGAGAGGCCAAAAATAACTCTCATCACATCAATAAAAACTTGTTCTAACTGGGCAATGGCATACATTTTTTCCGCTTCAATTCTAGAGAAATTTTTAACATCGTGCTCATCAAGGAACCTTTGGTTATATTTCTTAACAATAGAGTCTCTCTGATTATAGTAACAGTCATATCTCTTCATAAAAGTCTGGAAAAGCCCTTCCCCGTCTTTCTCGGGGTTGATTTCAATAAATTTATCAAAATCAAGCCCAGCCTTCTTACGATAAAATATGTAAT
>CAZPRB010000106.1:0-4852 GCA_964588645.1 uncultured Acetatifactor sp.
AGCAGGCCATAACCGGTATCCTCATTGTAGGGTCTGATTTTAAAGGATTTGAGCAATCCACGGATGGTTACAATGATTTCATCCGCCTTCTCATTTTCGATATGACAGCTGTCCACAGGCACTATTCTGTGACTCTTCTCTTCATAGATGCCCGAAATAATATTATGCTTCCTGTCCTCGCCGAACACCGCATGCACTTTATTACGATAATGATCGGGATGTTCCATGCCTATTATCGCTTCCGGTTTACAATAGGGTTGCAACAGCTCTTTCACTCTTTTAGATTTTGCACTCAGCTGTTCCTCATAGCTTTTCTCTATCCATTGACAACCGCCGCACTGTTTGGATACAGGACACACCTGTTTCTTTTTTTCCATATCTTCCTCATTTCTGTCTGTATGCCCAATACTTGTTCATAATAAAATTAATCGGCACGATCAAAATGATATTCAACAGCTTGGCCAACAGCTGTCCTATCAGCTGTGCATCAATGCCGTTTATTCCAAGCCCTCCCACGAAATCCGCAATTGGTTGCATATAAGCGCCTATTTGCAGTATATCAATCCATAGGAAAAGCAGCACAACATCCAAAACAAATCCGCCTGCGTATGCGACATACGTCTTAATCAGCACCTTCCACCAGACCCGCTCTTCTTTGTCTTCCTGTTGCTTGAAAACATATTTATTGCCCCAATAATAGGCATTTAAAACGCTTATAAAAAAGCCCAGAAAGGTTGCCAAAACATAATGACCGCGCAGGCATATTACAAGCACATAAATCAGCTCACTGATTAAGGTATTAGATATGCCCACCAATCCAAACTTGATAAATTGAATGAATTTCTTCATATTTCTCACCTATCTCTTGTAAAATCTCACATATCTTCCGTCAATTGCTTCCGTATAGCCGAATTCTTCTTCGATGTAGTGCATAATATAACTGTCAGCAGGCTCCAAAAGTCCTCCGTACCAGCAATCAACCACAATCACATCCGGCATCTTCTCCGGATACAGCTTCCAATACTCCACCAGGCGCTCATCATATGCCGTCGGGTCGACAATAGAGTAATGACACACCTCCGAATCCCGGAACAGATACGGCGTGGTTCCGGCAGAATGTACGAGATTGGTCACAATCAGCAGCTTCTCATTTTCCTCTGTATACTGTGTAAAGTCCTCATAATTGCAATTGTAAATATAAGCAAACATATAATCTGTAAAAATACCTGCCGCCGGACCATGTTTCATAACTCCTCTGGTATCCCAAATCGAAGCATAGTCTCTGCCGCCTCTGAAGGTATACCCCTTTCCGACCAGAGTGGTTACACATACCCCGAAAAGAAGTATGAAAATCCACTTGCGGGCATTTACATAGTTTTGCTTGTCCCATACCAGCACCAGTACCAGTACGCAAAGAATTACGCCGAGGGCGCCATGGGGCAACGCATTATAAATCTGTAAATCACTGATATAAACCACTGCAACATAGGACAAAAGAGTTCCGAACACACCCAGCGCTAATATCCTTCGGTTATCCCCGCATTCTCTCCATACAAGCAGCACTGCCAAAAAAATCACCACCACATGAATATGCGGAAACTCAAAGCCCTTTTGCAGCACCACCCAAAAGAAAAGTTGAATGACCTCCGCCACACAGACAGCAATGGTCAGAAGCTGCAATCTTTTCACCATAGGCTCTGTCTGAGTTTCTGCCCTGCGCTCCCTGCGCTGCACGGCAATAAAAACACAGCCACTGACAATGGCAATCACGATGAGAAAAATACCACCGCTGACGACATTGTTCGCAATACCGGACAACTTTCCCTCCGTGGCACCGGATATTTCATGTGTCAGGTCAAAGCCAAATATATTCCTCACATTTCTGACAAATTCGTTCATCGGGAGCTTACGAAGAATAAACGCCAGCCACAGACTCCCGCACATCCCGCAGGTCGCAATATAAATCAGACAATCCCTGATACGTCTCTGTTCGGATGCAAACCATATATAGATCATGCAAAAAGGAAACAATATCAGGCAGGAGGGATACGCCAAAATTTCCAGTGCCATACCAACACCCGAAAGAACCAGCCACCAACTGTGGCGTTTTCTGTCACCTTCCTGCCCCATCGGCAAATAGTACTCCATCAGGGCAAATACCATCACTCCAAAAAACCACACCTGCATATTGGAAAATTCGGGAATCTGTATGTTCTTGGGCACGAAATGAAAGTATGCAATACTCAGTAAAAAAGCATATTTGTCCTCCGTAAATCGCCTGAACACCCTATATCCCCATACTGCAAGCAAGGCCTGTATCAGCGTCGTACACACTCTCAGAAAAACAATCACCCCGGTGTATGTACCGGTAATGAAACGATAAAACCACATCAGACCAATGCACATAAACGCAGAGGTCTGATGCGGTTCCCACATTTCCTTAAAGAGGCTGTCGCCGTGCAGATTGCGATAGGCCATCACAATCTGATATTCCTCGTCCATGGTATAGTCAAATAAGATTATTTTTAAAGATGCCAACACACTGACAATCCATAAAACTCTTTTGATTACCTTCCAGCGTTTTTCCGGCATAAGCTCTCCTCTCACTCTATTTTCCATCGATATTCTCGTCAATGATGAACGGAGGTCTGGTTCTTGCGGCATCCAATGCCCGCCAGATGTATTCACCCAAAATTCCCAGCATCAACAGAATCAATCCTGCGGAGCACAAAACAACGCACATTAAGGATGACCAGCCCGCTATTGGGGTACCCACCGAAAAATACTCTGCCAGGATACTGATAAACAATACCGCAGCACATATATTAAACGCAATTCCCACAAAAGTCATAAAGCGGATGGGAACATAAGAAAAACTCATCATGGAATCCACAACCAGCTTCACCTTTTTGCTGAGTGTCCATCTGGACTTTCCCTTTTCCCGATTTTTTCTGTCAAAATAAACATGCTCCGTCCTGAAGCCTGCCCATAATACCTGCAGCGTCAGGCTGGAATTCTTCTCATCCAAAAGCTGCAGAACTTCAATTACCTTCCTGTCAATCAAATAACAGTCACAGCCTCCTACCGGCATATTTTTATTCACAAATTTCCGGATTAAGGCATAATACATATTGGCGAAGAAAATCTTGACCTTGCTCTCATCTCTGGAACGACGCACTGCCAAGACCACCTTATTTCCTCTTTTCCAGCTCTCATACATCTCCAATATCAGCGTGGAATCTTCCTGTAAATCTGCCTGCTTGGTCACGGCACAGTCACCCGTACACACGGACAAGCCGGCAAGCAGTGCAGCGTGCTCTCCAAAGTTCCTGGACAATTTCACACGGCGGACATTATCATCCATCGCCTGAATCTGTCCCATAATCTCCCAGGAATTATCCCCGGAACCGTCATCTACAAAAATAAGCTCGTACTCTCCGATTTTGTCTAATACCTTTTCCTTCATATCATTATACAAGTCCATCAACGTATCGGAATTGTAGTATACAGGAATCACAATTGATATTTTACTCATTGCACCCATCTCCAACCTTTTTCAGTTCTTTTAAATAGTCCTCATAATCACGAATGTATTCTTTCGCATCATAATGTCTGCTGGCAAGTACCAGCAGAACCGAATCCTCCGAGAAATCATACATATCCTTCCAGAGCATGGAGGGAATATATAAGCCCATACGGGGCTTATTCAGTTCAACAATTTCACTTTCTGTTCCGTTGTCCACCCGCACCTTGCTGGTTCCGCTGACATTCACAAGAAGAAATTCTGTCTCACGGTTCGCATGCTGACCTCTGATCACCTCACTGTCAGAGCCATATATGTAAAATACACGCTTAATGTCGAAGGGGATATCCATACCTTCCCCCTCAATCACTACAAGATTTCCTCTTTCATCTCCCAAATCTGTAAATTCAATTAACTTGTACTGTTCTTTTAATTGCATACCCGCTCCTAAAAATGATTTAATGCATCAATTACCCTTTGCTGCTCTTCCTCTGTCATACCGTTATACATGGGAATGGACAAAACGGTATCCGCATATTCTTCCGTAATCGGGAAGTCTCCCTTCCCAAATCCCAAATACTCATACGCCTCTGATAAGTGGGGGGGAATCGGATAATGAATAATACTTCCGATACCTCTTGCTTCCAGATACTGTATCAATTCCTTTCTTTGCTCACATCTGATTACAAACTGATGCCATACATGTCCGCATTTTGCTCTGGTACAAGGCAGGACAAGCTTAGGGTTGTGAATATTCTTTAAATACCTTTCAGCCAGCTTCTGCCTCTCCTCTGTCAGTTCATTCAGATGTGACAGCTTGACCCGCAGAAGTCCTGCCTGCAGTTCATCCAGCCGCGAATTGGCTCCCACCACCATATTGTAATATCTTTTTTCGCTTCCGTAATTCCTGTAGATTCGCATCGCCTGCGCGAGTTCCTCCTTGTCGGTCACAATTGCCCCGGCATCTCCGAAAGCACCTAAATTCTTGGAAGGATAAAAGGAAAAGCAACCGATATCCCCAAAGGTTCCGGTCATCCTGCCATCGTAGCAGGCTCCGTGGGATTGAGCACAATCCTCCACAAGTCTCAAGTGATATCTTTGACACAGCTCCGATACCTTTTTCATATTGGATGCCTGTCCGTACAAATGAACCACTAAAATAGCCTTTGTCTTATCTGTAATCAGCGATTCCAGCTTATCCACATCTACATTATAGTATTCATCAGGCTCTGCAAACACGGGGGTAGCACCATTTATGGTGATTCCCATTACACTGGCAATATAGGTGTTGGCCTGCACAATGACCTCATCGCCCCTACCGATTCCCAG
>CAZPRB010000107.1:0-4831 GCA_964588645.1 uncultured Acetatifactor sp.
AAACGGCAAATCATAGACATTTCTGAATTTTCTGGTCACTCTTTGATAGTTTGTGTATCGATTATCATAAGACAACCATATCCATTTTGCAGTTTGCTGCTCTAATTGGCAGTTCCTCATCTCACAAAATTCTATTACATTTGCAGGCAAAGAAGCATTCATTTCTAAGCAATTTGTGAGAGCGTGCGAAAAGGTTTCCTGATGTTCTCTGATTGCTTGTATATGTCTTGTTTGATTCATATTTTCAGCTGCTATTGCCACGTTTTTGTCTCTAAGCGGTACACCGGGCTGTTGGTAATCCAGCAGGTAGCCGAGGCGAATATAATAAAATACACCATTTCTTTCAACGAAGGCGCTTGATTTGGTTAAGTTGATGTTATCGTTGGTCCGGATAACCCATATAGTTAACGGAATTGCTAACAATAAAAAGATAAGAGTCAGCCATGAACTTATGCATATGGAAGCTACGAATGCAAAGCTATAGAAACATATAATGATTCCAAACACAAGGTTTGGATGATTTTCGATGGTTCTGTGGCTTTTTATTATTTTTTTCATGTATACCCGATCAAGGGGATACTGCTCATAAACTATGTTATCTGATTTGAAATCCATTGTTGCTTACCTCCGGATAATTGTTTTTTGCTATTCCCATAATATACAGTTATCATACATCTATGTCAAACAATGCTCGACTTGCCCTGATTTCCTATTACAAAAAAGAAGGTTCATCAAATATCAGACCTTGTTTCAAAAGGTATTCAAGAAATAATTTATAATATCCGGGTAACATTTGTTCTGTTTCATCATGGTCATGCATCAGAATAATGTGTCGGTTGTTGGCTGCAAATAGAACGGCTCCCGACTTAGGATTTTGATCATGCATTTTGTGCCATACAAATTCTTTAGTAAAGCCGGAACCAGGACGAATCACATATTCTTCAAAATCAAATGTCCAAAAAGTATCGATATCTGTGTCTAGGTTATTCTCTTTCCACCATGGATATGTAATATGTCTGTCATCAATTTTATGAAATGCATTTTCGTGCAAATACTTTTGCAATGCATCTTTGTTATTTCCACCTTTATTTCCGTACGGAAAGCGAAAAGGCCTATAAATTCGTTCTACACCGCTATCTATGTAGAGCTTATCAAGCAACCGTTCGCATTTCTGAATTTCTTCTATACATTCTTGAAGAGTAAGATTAGAGAAAGCAGGATGGGAATAACTGTGATTTCCTACAATCATACCATTTTGCACGGCATAAATTGCTTCTTCGTAATAACGCTCTACTTGTTCCCCGATTGCAAAAAAGATTGCCTTGATGCCTTTTGATTTTAAGTAATCCACAATTGCGGGGGTGTTTTTTGACGAGAAATCATCAATTGTTAATATTGCACTATTCATTTTTCCCTCCTATGAGATTTAGGATTGAAGCTATATCGAAAGGCTATCTGATTATCATGACCGGATAGCCTTTCTCAATAAAGCTGAATAAATATGATTTAATCTTACAAATCGCTATAGTGATATTTTTGCAGTTTTCTGCCACTGAAAAGACAAAGTATACTTCCGCTTACGCCGAGTAGAAACATCATAAGCGCGGCTCCGGAACCTTTCCCTGTACCAAAAAGTGTTTTTAAAATAGATAAATCACCGAATGCGGACATAAATGGCTCGCACACATGATCCACCATAAAACCACCCCAAAACAATCCGATTGGAATGGTAAAAAACTGAAGCGTATTACGACAGGCATAAACACGCCCTTGCAGTTCCAGCGGAATGCTGCTTCTAAGAATCACATCCAAATTTGCAGACATAACAGGCACCAAAATCCATCCTATTATCTGTCCAATGCACCAAATAAACGGTTCTCGTGAAAATGCCAGTAGAAAATTTTCCGTACCTAATGAAAAAAGCATTGTCAGGTAAACCACTCTGACACGATCCTTCGGCTTTGGTAAAACGGAAACAATAAGACTGCCTATAATCATGGCTACGCCGGAACAGGACGTTACCACCCCAAGAACAGTCTGTCCGCCTTTTAAGTTTGGAAGTATCAATCCCGGCAATGTGGCATTAAAAGCAGAAGACACAAAATTCACGCCGGACATAAATAAAATCAGAGTCATAATCATGGGATTGCTTCTTAAAAAATCAATTCCCTCTTCTGCAAGAACAAGTACACTCTCATTTCTTTCACCTTGACTTTTCGGAATTTTTATAAAAAACTGCAATGTCACAAAGGCAATACTAAAGCTTCCGATATCTACTGCTATTACACCATTAAGTCCCACAAACGAGTACAACGCTGTAGCAAGTAAAGGATTTAGTATGGATATCAGTGAACGTGACAAGGAACGAAGTCCGCTTGTTTTCTGGTAATACTTTTCAGGTGTGATAAGCGTCATGGCAACCTCCGATGCCGGTTGCTGTACGGTATTCATTAATCCCGAAATCGCATTTAAGGCATACAAATGCCATACCATCAAACGATTTGTACGAAATAACCCAAATATTACTATAGTACAAAATGCCGCAAGCACATCACAAACAAGCATGGTCTTCTTTTTATCAAATCTGTCTGTCAATGCCCCTGCGAATATGCTCATTAGCACGTATGGTGCATAAGAACATATTGTAAGTGCTGCTGTGCTTAACGAAGAACCTGTCTTTTCATACAACCATAAAGTAAGTGCGAATGCCGTGATACTGCTACCAAGTTGAGATACACTCTGAGTACTCCAGAGAATCAAAAAATCCTTCAGCTCATGTAATTCATTTTTCTTGTTATTTTTCATTTCTTTGCTCCTTTTCGAATCAATAATTTATCAAAACGAAAAGCAAAGCCTGAGGATATCAACCTAATGAGATTCCTCCATGCAGTCTCCTCAGACTCTGCATGGAGCTGTTGCAATGCAAAGTATCATTTTTATTTTCCCTCCCAACAGATAATTGTATTATAGACTTGCAAAATCAATTCTGCAACGATAAAAGAACTGTATTGCATAATTTACTTATTAAGGACGCATAATAACCTTGTAAAAAAATTAGGAGGTTATGGATATGAGCAATATTTCAGAACTTGATTTACAGAATCTGCGTCATCTTCTCGGTGGTTATGATACCTCTCGTTGTAAAATGCAGGAGTATGCCAAGGAAGCAACGGATCCTCAGATTAAGCAGTTCTTCGAAAAAGGAGCGCAATCAGCTATGGACAATAAGCAGCAGCTGATGAAGTTCCTGCAGTAGGGGAAGGGATGCAGGGAAATAGCGGGTTTTCGTGGAAGAAATTGGCAAATTATCAATGATTACAGAGAAAAGGGAGATATTGAAATGCAGGAAAAGGTAATGGTAGCAGATACACTTGCGGGTATCAACGGCGAGTTGACGCGTTATGCAGGTATGATTGCACAATCTGAGAATCCGGAGTTAAAGCAGACTTTAAAACAGTTCAGAAATACATGTGAACAGTCTCAGGAAGAGCTGTATCAGATTGCCAGAGCTAAATCTTATTATGTGCCTGCCGCAAAAGCGACAGAGGAAGAAATCTCACATGTGAGAAGTCTGTTTGCACAGGGAACATTGTAAAAAAGCATCAGAATCAGAAAGGGCATTACGTTCTCAATAGTAAAGTTTTTATAAAATACCGTTTTTAATATTGCGTTTTAAAAACAGATATGATACGCTTCCTGTAAGCAAGCAATTTCAAGAGATAGTATCTGTTTTTCTTATAACCGGTTTCCGGTTTCTGATTGATTTTCGAACTTCTTGCTGAATCCCATGGAAATATTCCAGGAAATATTCCAAAGACAAGCAGGAAGGAAAAAGGCTTTCTTCCTGCAGTTAACAGAAGAAAGGAAGCGTGCCTATGAATGAAAAAGAAGAAACCAAGAACACCCATGCCCCGCATGACAGGGGCTATAAAAGAAGCCTGTCACGTCCCAAGGAATTCCTGCATTTCCTGAAGAAATACGTCAGGGCAGACTGGATGATGGAGCTGGAGGAATCCCAGTTAAGTCTGTGCGACAAGGAATTTGTGGATAAGGATTACGAGGGCCGGGAGGCAGATTTGATCTACCGGGTGAGCCGGGAAGCAGGTGAGGAAATTTATATCTTTATCCTGCAGGAGCTGCAGTCCACAGTGGATTACACCATGATTTTCCGCATACTGATCTATGTGGTGAACAACCTGTTACGACACTTTCTGGATACAGATAAGGAAGAACGTGAGAAGAAGGAATTCCGGCTGCCTGCCATGGTCCCCATTGTGTTCTACAACGGGGAGGAGAAGTGGACAGCGGCAAGGAACATGCAGGATTACCAAAAGGGCGGAGAACTGTTTGGGAACCATGTGCTGAATCTGGAATACTATCTGGTAAATCTGTCTGCGATTGAGAAAGAAGATATCCTTTCAACAAATACGGTAATCGATAACATTATGTACTGTGACAAGTTCCGGAAGAAGCTGGAGCTTGCGGATGCGGTACGCATGGCATACGAAAGGATACAGCTGCTGGATGGTCAGGAAAAGGAAGAATTCCACAACTGGGTAAGGAATATCCTCTTATCCATCTGCGGAAACCGTGAGGCCGTTGTGGAACAAATCCTGCACTGGGTCGGAAATGGAGTGGATGATATGGCATTCAAGTACAACATAATCAAGGCATTTGAGGATGAAAGAGCTGAGGGAAAAGCTGAAGGAAAAGCTGAGGGAAAAGCTGAGGGAAAAGCTGAAGGAATCGCTGAATCCATAATTGAATTGCTCGAGGAACTGGGTGATGTATCATCTGATTTGCAGGAAACCATCATGGCACAGAAGGACAT
>CAZPRB010000108.1:0-4797 GCA_964588645.1 uncultured Acetatifactor sp.
ACCTGCGACCTCTGCGTCCCGAACGCAGCGCTCTACCAAACTGAGCCACGCATCGATAAATCTGTGCTTATCCACCGACATCAACACGTCAACATTAAAATAATAAATAAAAAGAGATTGATTGTCAAGCAAAAAAAGTATAAGATATTATTTGAGTTAATTATATCGTCTTGAAGGAAAGAAATGATTATGATACAACGGAACATAAAAGAATTTGGGATGAAAATATGGAAGAGAAAAATTCGCCTACTTATAGCAGTATTGGTTTTTATGACGTTGTTTTCATGTTCCATGTACTATCTGTATGACGGCATTAATAAGAGATTTATGATGTTTACCATGATTTCTCTGCTTACAGGCTTTCTGATAGTTTGCCCTCGCTTGGAAAAATGGTATTTGTCGTTTCCGATGATAGTGTTATATTTTGTAATAATTCCACGGAAAATGTTCCAGCGTATCGAGCTTCCCGTACATGATATGAGTAGAATTCAAGAGGGAGCAGAACTGGCCAATATATTTATTATTATATTTATTTTTGCTATATTATTAATCATTTTTCAGCGTGTTTCTTTTGCACTGGCCGGAGGTAGCTTTTTTTTGCTGATTGCCATGGTGATTAATTATTATGTAAATCAATTTAGAGGGACGAGCTTGACTTTAAATGATTTATTTGCTACCGGAACTGCGTTGACGGTTTTGAATAATTATCAGTTGACAATGAGTAGTGAATTATGGTATAGCATCCTTTATTTTTGTTTCTTTATAGCATTGGGTTTTTGGTGTGATATCCGCGGAAAAGGAATCAAATATCATGTAACCGTGACCTTAGTGTCATTGTGTTATTGTGTATTCTTTTATTGCTTCTGGAATGTATCAGATTATTTGGAAAAGCATAATCTGCAAGGATTTTATTGGATTAGCAGCGACAACCAAAGTTTAAACGGTTTTGTGTTAAGCTTCGGCATTAATATGAAGGAGTTGGTCATGGAAAAGCCATACGGCTATTCTGAAAAGAAACTAACGCAAATAACGAAGGACGCCGAAAACAGTTATGTGAGACCGGAGGGAATGGAAGAAAAGCAACCTAACATAATTATCATCATGAATGAGGGGTGGTCAGACCTCCGCGTATTAGGAGATTTGGAAACCTCTGAGGAATTTATGCCGTTCTTTGATTCCTTGAGTGGCAATGTGGTGAAAGGAAATACGCATGTAGAAATATTGGGAGGACTTACCGCTAATACAGAATTCGAAGTTCTAACCGGCGACAGTCTGGCTTTTTTTGTCCCATCTGTAATTCCTTATCAATTACAGGTAAACCATGATATGTATTCTCTGGCACGAGTATTGGGAGAGCAGGGATATCAGACAATGGCTATGCATCCCAGTGTTTCCACGGCATGGAATAGAGATAAAGTTTATAATTATTTTGGATTTGATGAATTCATAGATATATATGCATTTGAAACAGATAGTAAATACGTGGGTAATTTTGTTTCTGATGAGTCAAATTTTAATGAAATTATATGGCGATATGAAAATAAAGAAGACGGGAAACCGCTTTTCCTTTTCGATGTAACCATTCAAAATCATGCTGATTATTACGGACAGGTAGATACGACCATTGCGATAGAGAAAATAGGGGATACTCCTATTCAGGAGATTGCTTATTCCTATGATGCGGAGACCTATATCAATTTGATGAAGGTTACCGATGACGCTTTCCAAGGATTAATCAATTATTTTGAAATGGTTGAAGAACCTACCATTATTTGTATGTTTGGTGATCATCAGCCATTTTTGAATAACGATTTTTATGAGGCTATGTTTGCGAACAGAGAATTGTCCCAACAGGAGCAGGAGGCAATAAAATATCTTACGCCTTATGTAATCTGGGCAAATTATGATGTGGATTTCCCTGAGTATGGAGATATGTCTGCTAATTATTTAGGGGCTGCTGTGTTGGAGTGCGCCGGGGTCGAATTACCCAATTATTACAAATATCTTCTTCAGTTGATGGAACAATATCCTGTGATTTCCAGATGGACAATCGATGAACTGAAGCAGAAAGAAAAGGTGGTACAGTATCAGATGCTGGAATATAATCACTTGATAGAAAAAAATTACCAAAGAAATATTTTTTCTGTACTTCCGTAGGAACGGATGATATGCGAAATGGGAAAAGATATTGAGAAAGGATATTTTCATGCATATATTTCTTCATGCAATTGAACATACTTTATTGGAATCTGTTAAATTAATTCCCTTTTTGTTCCTGACCTATCTTGCCATGGAGTATTTGGAGCATAAGACGGGCGAGAAGGCGAAAGACCTTGTAAGGAAGGCAGGAAAGTGGGGGCCGTTAATCGGTGGTGTTGCAGGTGCAGTACCCCAGTGCGGTTTCTCGGCAGCGGCATCCAATCTTTATGCCGGCAGGGTGATTACGCTGGGAACCTTGCTTGCGATTTACCTGTCCACCTCGGATGAGATGCTTCCCATCCTGATTTCCGAGCAGGTGCCCGTGTTAATCATATGCGGGATTCTGGCTGCAAAGATTATCGTTGGCATGGCAGCAGGCTTTGTGATTGATTTCGTAATGAGTAAGAGGGAGAAGAAGCAGGAGCACGGGCATCACGAACAGAAGCATTCCCATATTCATGAGCTGTGCGAGCATGAGCATTGCAATTGCGAGAAAGGAATCGTCCGCTCAGCAATGAAGCATACCCTGCAGATTACTTTCTTCCTTATAGTAATTACTTTTTTGCTGCATTGGTTTCTGGAAATCGTAGGAGAGGATGCGCTTGCCGGTCTGATTCTGAACAGACCCGTTCTGGGACCTGTTCTTGCCGGCCTGGTGGGTCTGGTGCCAAACTGTGCTTCCTCGGTTGTGATTACCCAGCTGTATCTGAAGGGCGCTATGAGCACAGGCGCCATGCTGTCCGGTCTTCTGGCGGGATCCGGCGTAGGCTTGCTGGTGTTGTTCCGTGTGAACCATGACAGAAAAGAGAATCTGAGAATTCTTGGACTATTGTACTCTGTCAGTGTAGTGATTGGCATTGTGACAGAATGCCTTATATAGTATGAACTGTGACAGAATGCAATCTGTAATGTGAAGTTTGCAGGTAGATATGAGATAGAAAAGCATTGGTTGCAGAAAGAATATGGAGAGCAATATGGCGGAAGAACATGTCACAAAGAAGAAAACAGAGTCGGCTCAGAAAGTGCTGTCGTATCCGCAGGGAATCAAGTGGACCAGACAGATACAGAGGCTAAGTACGCCGTGTCCACCATATACCGGATTTTGGCAGCTATTGAAGAAAAAGGATTGGTGACCAGAACCACATGGATGGGTGACGGAACGGTGGTCTATGAGTTGAACCGGGGTGGGCATACGCACTATGCGGTATGTCCGGAGTGCCATAAACGGGTGGCATTGCCCGGATGTCCCTTTGCCCATGTGCATCTGGAGGAGGAACCGGGGGACTTTACGGTCACCGGACATAAGCTGGAGCTCTACGGGTATTGTAAGGAGTGCAGGGAAGCCCGAAAAAATAGAAAGCATTGTCACAGCATTGAAAAGTATTTGACAAAAATATAAGGAGAATAACATTTATGAAGGTATTGTTCGTTGGGGGAACAGGAACTATCAGCATGGCAATTACGAGAAGAATAGCGGAGGAGGGCCATGAGCTTTTTCTGCTGAATCGAGGGAGCCGTCAGGTGGAGGGACTTCCCAACGTCACTTATCTCATCGCGGATATTAATCAGGAAGAGGAGAAGGTCAAAGAACTGCTGGCGGAGCATAGCTTTGATGTTGTGGCTGACTTCATTGCCTTTGTACCGGAGCAGCTGGAGCGTGATTACAGACTCTTTCGCGGAAAGACCAAACAATTTATCTTTATCAGTTCCGCTTCCGCCTATCAGAAGCCGCTGTCGGATTACCGGATTGACGAGGGAACCCCTCTGGCTAATCCGTATTGGGAGTATTCCCGCAACAAGATTGCCTGTGAGGATTATCTGATGAAGCTTTACAGAGAGGAGCAGTTTCCGATTACTATTGTGCGTCCCAGTCACACCTATGATGAGAGAAATGTTCCCATGGGGATTCACGGAGACCGTGGTAACTGGCAGAACCTGAAACGGATGCTGGAGGGTAAGCCGGTGCTGATTCCCGGAGACGGAACTTCTCTTTGGACGGTGACACATAGTAGTGATTTTGCCAAGGGTTTTGTAGGTCTGATGGGAAATGTACATGCAATTGGTGAGGCGGTACAGATTACTTCCGATGAGACGCTTACCTGGAATCAGATTTACGGAATCATTGCCGATGCGCTGGGTGTAGAGCTGAAGCCCTATCATGTGTCATCTGCATTTCTGGATGCCTGCAGCAAATACGATTTCAGAGGAGGTCTTCTGGGAGATAAAGCAAATTCGGTGGTATTCGTGAACCGCAAGCTGAAGCGTCTTGTTCCGGATTTTACGGCGACCAAGCGGTTTGACCGGGGAGCAAGGGAGTCCGTTTCCTATATTTTGTCTCATCCGGAGCTGCAACAGGAGGACCCGGAATACGATGCGTGGTGTGACAGAGTGATAGAAGTACTGGAAAAAGCCAAGCAAGAGATACAAAAAATTTAAAAAAATTGAAAAATTTGAAAAAAAAGCTTGCATTTCCTAAATACCTATAATATAATAACACTTGCGTTGTGAAACAACCAAATAAATGCACCGCTAGCTCAGTTGGTAGAGCACCTGACTCTTAATCAGGGTGTCCAGGGTTCGAGCCCCTGGCGGTGCATT
>CAZPRB010000109.1:0-4711 GCA_964588645.1 uncultured Acetatifactor sp.
ATTCCATAATAGTAATATCCGTACATCTTTTTCCTCCAATCTATGCCTTGCCCAGTACTTCTCCGACTTCCACCTTCACTCCCAGAAGGAAATCATGTGTGCTCATGCGCTTCTTCCCTTCCAGCTGCAGCTCCTGAATCTGCAACACACCGTCTCCCGTGGCAACCTCAAGACTGTCCTTATTCACTCTTACCACGCTTCCCGGCAGTGCTCCTTTGGCGTATTCCTGTGATGCCTCCGCACTGACAGGCAATGCCTTCCACAGCTTTAACTGTTTCCCCCTGTAAAAGGTATAAGCACTGGGCCAGGGATTCATACCGCGAATCAAACGGTCAATCACCAATGCCCCTTTACAGAAATCAATTTCACCCATGCTTTTGCTGATGAGGGACACATGACTGCTCTCCTCGTGATTCTGCTTCTTGGGCGTAAGCCTTCCCGCCTCCAGAAGGGGAAGTGCCTCCACAATCGCTTCTCCGCCCAGCACCATCAGCTTGTCATGCAGGGTCTCAAAGGTATCGTCATCGGCGATGGCAATCACCTTTTTGTACAACATATCTCCGGTATCCACTCCCGCATCCATCTGCATAATAGTGACTCCGGTCTCCTTCTCCCCGTCAATAATCACATGCTGAATTGGGGAGGCTCCTCTGTATTTCGGCAAAAGAGAGGCATGAATATTCAGACATCTGTATCTGGGGATATCCAAAATCTCCTGTGACAGAATCTGTCCGAATGCCGCCACAATATAGATATCCGCCTCATATTCCTTAAGCTTGGCAATCGCCTCCGGCGTTTTAATTCTCACCGGCTGGAAGACCGGCAGTCCATGGTGAAGCGCACATTCCTTCACCGGTGAAAACTGCAATTCCTTGCTTCTCCCTTTGGGCTTGTCCGGCTGGGTGACTACCAGCGTAATCTCATGTCCCGCTTCTATCAATGCCTCCAACGCACCTGCTGCAAAATCAGGTGTTCCCATAAATACAATCTTCATGCTTTACTCTTCCTCTTCGTCATCCTCTTCGTCATAATTTACATCCTGAAGCTCACCCTCTACCTTTTCTACATAGAGATGTCCGTCCAGATGATCCAGCTCATGACAGATTGCCCTTGCCAAAAGTTCTGTTCCTTCCACCTCCACAGGCTTCATATTGACATCCAGGGCAACAGCCTTCACATAATTAGGTCTTGTTACATTACCGGCCTTACCGGGCACACTGAGACAACCCTCAGAGCCGGTCTGTTCTCCACTGGTCTCCACGATTCTGGGATTGATTAAGATATAGGGATCCTCTCCTGTCACATCGATGACCACGATTCTCTTCAGGATTCCCACCTGAGGAGCTGCAAGCCCCACACCGTTCGCCTCGTACATGGTCTCAAGCATGTCCCCTATCAGTTCCTTAATCCGTGGGGTCATCTCCGTTACTTCCTTACATTTCTTGGTTAAAACAGCATCACCGTATTCTCTGATGTTACGAATTGCCATTGCTATTACCGTTCCTTTCTGTTATATGGTATTCACGGGGTCAAAATCAAATTGCACCGACTCCGTTCCCGGCTGCCATATCCGCAGTTTCTCCTCCAGTACATCCTTTACCTGTACCAGTCTATCATATTTTTGATGTTTCACATAGAATACAAATCTAAAAATATCATTAATTTTTCCGATAGAGGCAGGTGCCGGTCCGATTATCTGCAGTTTTTCCCTAACACTCGCGCCCTGCTCCATAGACTTTACCACGTCTGCCAGCCTCTCTGCAAGCTGTTTTCCCTCCGGCTCACCCTTGGCATAGATTTGCACTGCCAGCATATGGGATACAGGCGGATATTCCATCATCTCTCTATATAGGATTTCCTCATTATAGAAATCCTCATAGGACTGTGTAGCTGCATGCAGTACCGCATAATGCTCGGGCTGATAGGTCTGTATGACAGCCTCTCCCGGAAGCATCCCCCTTCCCGCACGTCCTACCGCCTGTGTCAGCAGCTGAAAGGTTCTCTCCCCCGCACGGTAATCCCCCACACTCAGGGACAAATCTGCTGCCAGCACTCCCACCAATGTCACCTTGGGGAAATCATGTCCCTTCACAATCATCTGGGTACCGATTAACACATCCGCCTCCCCATTGGCGAAGGCGGACAGAATCCGTTCGTAGCTGTCCTTTGTCCTGGTCGTGTCCGCATCCATACGCAGTGTGCGCACGCCCGGGAAAAGCTCCTTTAATTTCTCCTCTATCTGCTGTGTACCTGCACGGAAGCCGCTGATGTATTTTGAGCCGCATTCCGGACAAAGGGCGGGCTTAGGCTCACTGTAGCCGCAATAGTGGCATATCAATCTTCCGCCGTGATGCTCCGACAGGGATACATCGCAGTGGGGGCATTTCATCACATGACCGCAGGAGCGGCAGGAAATAAAGCCTGCATACCCTCTTCTGTTCAAGAAAAGCATACTCTGCTCTCCCCTTGCCAGCCGCTGTGCCAGCAGCTCCTGCAGCTTCCTGCTGAAGATGGAGCGGTTTCCCTCCTTTAATTCCTGACGCAGATCCACCGTGTATACGGTGGGGAGTGTGCCGCCTGTCAGCCTCTCCTTTAGGGTGAATAATTTGTACTCTCCCCTGCTTGCACGGTAATAAGCCTCCATGGAGGGAGTTGCTGAGCCCAATACCACACTGGCACCGTGTAATCTTGCCACCTCCATGGCCGTCTCTCTCGCATGGTATTTCGGAGTCCCTTCACTCTTATAGCTGCTCTCATGCTCCTCGTCCATCACAATCAACCCGATGTTTGGAAATGGTGTAAACAGCGCAGATCTGGGGCCGATAATCACATCGATTTCTCCCCTTTTGGCACGCTCGCACTGATCATACTTCTCCCCCGGCGACAAGGTGGAATTCATCACACTGACCCTGTCACCAAAACGTCTGTAGAAACGCAGCAGTGTCTGATAGGTCAGGGCAATCTCCGGAATCAGAACGATTGCCTGCCTTCCCCGGTTTAAGATTTCCTCTATCAGCTGCATATATACTTCTGTTTTGCCGCTTCCCGTAATTCCGTGAATCAGATAGGCGCCCTTCCGGTCCGCATCAAAATCGCTCATGACCTCCTCCACGATTTTTCTCTGCTCCCGGCTTAAGGTTTTACGGTTATCCTCCGTCCTTTCCAGCTTCACAGGGTTGCGGTAGCCGGTCTCGCTGACCTCCCGGATGGCTCCGGCCTGCACCAGACTTCTGATTGTCTGCGCGGAAATACCAAGCTTTCCGGTGACCCACTCCCTTGGAATCGCCTCCTGCTCCAAAAGCTCCTTAAGAAGCCTTGCCTTTGCGGTCTGATGTTTCCGCTCGCACTCCCCCAAAAGGGAGTAAAGCTCCTCCTTGTTCATTAACCGCTCCAGCCGCTTATGCTCCAGCTTCTTCACAGATTGCTTTGCAGGCAGAACGGTTTTCAACGCCTGTATCATGGTGGAGCCGTAATTTAACCGAATCCATCCCGCCAGAGCAATCAGCTTATCCTCTACGGATACTCCCTTTGCCACAACACCCGCGATATCCTTGGTTCTGGCCGGGTCGAAATTACACTGTTCTCCCAGCCTGGTCACATATCCCTTAATCAGCTTGTTGCCGTTACCAAAAGGGACCATGACACACATTCCTACCTCACAGGCAGTTCTCAAATGCTCCGGCACGCGGTACTGAAACGGTTTATCCAGTTTTTCGTGGGATATATCCACTATAATATCTGCGTACAGCTCCCTCAATGTCTTCTCCTCAACGTCCCGCCAGGATATCACGGATTAAATCACGCTCATCCATGGGGTATTTCACACCTTTTATTTCCTGATAATCCTCATGTCCCTTGCCTGCCAGTACGATGATATCTCCCGGTTCCCCGCTTGCGATGGCAAAGTCAATCGCTTCCTTCCGGTCACAGATTTCCACATACTCTCCATCCGTCCGCTCTATTCCGGTCTTGATATCATTGATGATATCCTGAGGCTCCTCAAATCTGGGGTTGTCAGATGTGATAATGGTCAAATCCGCTAATCTGCCGCTGACCTCCCCCATCTCAAACCTGCGCTGTCTGGAGCGGTTGCCCCCACAGCCGAACAGACATACCAGCCGGTTGGGATGATACTCCCGCAGGGTGGTCAAAAGGCTCTCCAGCGCCATAGCATTATGGGCATAGTCAATCAACAGTGTAAATTCATCGGATACCTTGACCATTTCGATACGTCCCTTCACCTTCGCCGTCAAAAGAGCTCTTCTGATATCCTCAGTGCCCACCTTGAAATGGCGGCAGATAGCAATGGCTGTCAACGCATTATATACACTGAAGCGCCCCGGAGTAGGCACCTCCACCGTAAAATCCATCAGTCCGGTCACAGCAAAGGATACCCCCAGTTCTCCGGGCTTATGAACCAGTTGCATATTCTCGGCGCGGAGCATGTTCTGCTCTCCCATACCGAAGCTCTCCAATGTACAGGTATGCCCCTCCACAACCTGCTGCCAATGCCTGTCATCCCCATTTACGATGCCAACCTTACACTGCTTAAACAACAAGCCCTTGCAGGCCATGTAATCCTCAAAGCTGGTATGCTCATTGGGTCCGATATGATCCGGCTCCAGATTGGTGAAAATACCGTAATCAAACACAAAGCCCTGTGTTCTGTGCTGCATCAATGCCTGGGAGGACACCTCCATGACTACTGTAT
>CAZPRB010000110.1:0-1186 GCA_964588645.1 uncultured Acetatifactor sp.
CTGCTGAAATCTCCCGGAACAAGGAACTTCCATCCAAAACCAAGGAAGAAGCTTCCTAAATTAGGGAGTAAATTTCTCAAATCAAGGAAAAGTCAAAAGAAGGTCAAAAGAAGCAAAGAAGCAAAGAAGCAAATAAGAAGCAAATAAGAAGCAAAGATATAAAACGGATAGAAAACGGGCGAATATCGGATGAAAAGCATACAAGAATGGAAACAAAACGGTTGACAAACGGGTATAAAAGGGGAATAATAGAAGCAGGAAAGGGTGTGAAGGTATGACATTGGAAGAAATGAAGCGGATTAAGCAGGAGAGGGGTTATAGTCTGGCGCAGCTGTCTGAGCGAAGTGGTGTTCCGTTGGGGACTGTGCAAAAAATTTTTTCGGGGGAGACGGAGCATCCCAGATATGCGACCCTGCAGGCGCTGGAGAGAGCCTTAGCAGGCGGTGCGGTAACCTATCGGGAAGAGAAGAAGGTACAGGATGTTTCGAAACTGAGGGAGGCAGTTATCTATGAACCCTTCGCGGGGAAGAAGCAGGGAGAGTATACCTTGGATGATTACTATGCCTTGCCGGATGAACGCAGGGCAGAGCTGATAGATGGTGTGATATATGATATGAGTGCGCCGACTTTTGTACATCAGCACATTTTAGGCACGGTATATATGACTATCACGAATTACATCACATCCAAAGGAGGTGCATGTGTGCCGATGATGGCGCCGGTGGATGTGCGTCTGGATTGTGATGATAAGACTATGGTACAGCCGGATATTCTGATTCTCTGTGACAGAACCAAAATATGCAAATGGGGAATTAACGGAGCACCGGATTTCTGTCTTGAGATTCTTTCTGAGTCTACGAGCCGAAAGGATTATATTAAAAAGCTTCAGAAGTATACGGAGGCAGGGGTCAAGGAATATTGGATTATAGACCCGCTTCGTAAGTTGATGATATCATATCACTGGAAGGATGATTATCTTCCGCACATGCAGCCCTTGG
Organism: uncultured Acetatifactor sp.; assembly: GCA_964588645.1. GTDB lineage: Bacteria > Bacillota > Clostridia > Lachnospirales > Lachnospiraceae > Acetatifactor. Next base: position 999 of record CAZPRB010000110.1, read on the forward strand.
AGGGGCAGGCGGGATTGGCTTTATATGATGGAGAATTACAGATTGACCTGGGGAAGCTTGCCTCTTTGATTCGGGATTATCCTGAGGGAGATTCCTAAGTTAAGGAAATAAAGGAAGTGGAATGAAGGACATGAGTGGAATGAAGGACATGAGTGGAATGAAGGACATGAGTGGAATGAAGGACATGA
>CAZPRB010000110.1:1286-4665 GCA_964588645.1 uncultured Acetatifactor sp.
AGTGGAATGAAGGACATGAGTGGAATGAAGGACATGAGTGGAATGAAGGACATGAATGGAATAAAAGACATGAGCGAAAGAAATGAATGAAGCGAAACAATGAAAGAATGAAACGAAAGCATTGCATTCAAAATGCATTTCCTTTATAATTAGTATTTAGTTAGGCTCAGAGGAGGACGAATATGGTTGAATTACTTTCAGGCGGCGCCTATCTGGTAAACGGAACTGACATCGTAGCTGACGATGCAGAGGCAATGGCTGCCATTAAATCAAAAACAGGAAAAGAAATTACACAAAAAGAGGCTTCCGAGAGTACTATGGCATATGGAATTTTGAAAAGCCATAATACTTCCGGTAATATGGATAAGCTGAAAATCAGATTTGATAAGCTGACCAGTCACGATATCACTTTTGTTGGTATCATTCAGACGGCAAGAGCATCAGGACTTCAGAAATTCCCCATGCCCTACGTTCTGACCAACTGCCACAACTCTCTGTGTGCGGTAGGCGGTACCATCAATGAGGATGACCATATGTTTGGTCTGACCTGTGCTAAGAAGTACGGCGGAGTCTATGTACCCCCTCATCAGGCAGTGATTCATCAGTTTGCAAGAGAAATGCTTGCAGGCGCTGGCAAGATGATTTTGGGTTCCGATTCTCATACCCGTTACGGTGCCTTGGGTACCATGGCTATGGGTGAGGGTGGACCTGAGCTTGTAAAGCAGCTCTTGAATCAGACCTATGATATCAATATGCCCGGTGTGGTAGGTGTGTATCTGAAGGGTGCACCTGTCAAGGGTGTAGGTCCCCAGGACGTTGCGCTGGCTATTATCGGTGCTGTATTTAAGAACGGCTTCGTTAAGAATAAAGTAATGGAGTTTGTGGGTCCCGGTGTGGCTAATCTAAGTGCTGATTTCCGTATCGGTGTGGATGTTATGACCACAGAGACCACCTGCTTATCTTCCATTTGGAAGACAGATGACAAGATTAAGGAATTCTATGAGATTCACGGACGTAAAGAAGAGTATGCTGAGTTGAACCCCGGTCAGGTTGCTTATTATGATGGCATGATTGTGGTAGATTTGGATAAGGTTCGCCCTATGATTGCAATGCCTTTCCATCCCAGCAACACTTATACCATTGAGGAATTGAATGCGAACCTCATGGATATTTTGGATGAGACAGAGAAGCGTGCGCTGGTAAGCCTTGATGGTGCAGTGGACTTCAAGCTGAAGGATAAGGTTCAGAACGGTAAGTTCATGGTAGACCAGGGTATTATTGCCGGCTGTGCAGGCGGTGGATTCGAAAACATTTGTGCAGCTGCAGACATTCTGAAGGGAAGCTATATTGGCTCCGACGGATTTACCTTGAGTGTATATCCTGCTTCTATGCCTGTATATATGGAATTGATTAAGAACGGTTGTGCGGCAACCATCCTTGAGACAGGTGCAGTGATGAAGACTGCGTTCTGCGGTCCCTGCTTCGGTGCAGGAGATACTCCCGCCAACAATGCGTTCAGTATCCGTCACTCCACCAGAAACTTCCCGAACCGTGAAGGCTCCAAGCTGCAGAATGGTCAGATTTCCTCTGTTGCACTTATGGATGCACGTTCTATCGCTGCAACCGCTGCGAATAAGGGCGTGCTGACTCCTGCTACTGAGTTTGATGGTACAATCGGTCAGTACAAATATCATTTTGATTCTAATATTTATGCGAACCGTGTATTTGATTCCAAGGGTGTAGCTGATCCTGATGTGGAGATTCAGTTTGGTCCCAACATTAAGGACTGGCCTGCAATGGGAGCCCTTCCTGAGAATATGGTACTGCAGGTAGTATCTGAGATTCATGATCCTGTTACGACAACGGATGAATTAATTCCTTCCGGAGAGACTTCCTCCTATCGTTCCAATCCTTTGGGACTGGCAGAGTTCGCGCTGAGCCGTAAGGATCCCCAGTATGTGGGTCGTGCGAAAGCAATTCAGAAGGCAGAGACTGAGAGAATGAACGGGGGCAATCCTTGTCAGGCAGTTCCTGCGCTGGAGAATGTGATGAGTGTGGTTAAGGCTCAGTTCGCAGATGCAAGTCAGGAGAATACCGGTTTCGGTTCCACTATCTTTGCGGTGAAGCCCGGTGATGGTTCTGCCCGTGAACAGGCGGCATCCTGCCAGAAAGTGCTGGGCGGATGGGCAAATATTGCCAATGAGTACGCAACCAAGCGTTACCGTTCCAATTTGATTAACTGGGGTATGCTTCCTTTCCTGATTCAGGAGGGCGAGCTTCCCTTCAAGAATCTGGATTACCTGTTTATCCCCGGCATCAAGAAAGCTGTGGAGGAGAAGACCGAGGTTATCAAGGCATATGTTGTAGCTGAGGGTGCTTTGAAGGGCTTTGAGTTAAAGCTGGGAGAGTTGACCGACGAAGAGCGCCGGATTATCCTGAAGGGATGCCTGATTAATTACAACAGAGTGTAGAACCTGGAAATGTAGAACATGAAGATGTAGAACATAGACACAGAAACATAGAACGCAGAAATCCTAACAGGTATATAAAGTTTGAGAAAAAGATGTCGATATATTCAGTACAGGACAGATGCTTGGCCGGCAAATGTCCGAGTAACGAGTATGTATGACACCACGGATGGTATTTGGTAGAGGAAAGGATTCCTCTACGGGATACCATCTTTTTTATGGAATACTCCGGCAATTCGATAAGAAGAGCTTCGGAGCAAAAGGGACAGGGACGAACATCATAAGAAGGTTTTGCAGCGGAGGAGTAAAGGCATCAGGGAGGGTGGCTTTGCAGGCTGAGCTGTAGAATGGGTGTCAGCAAAAGGAGTAAAGAAAGGTTGAAGATTGATTCCGGAACAATAGGAATGGAATCCGCCAGAAGCTATCGGGCTTCTGCAACTACGGTCAGACGTTTTGTGATAACGGAATATCAGGCGGCTCTGACACAGAATGATAACGCCCTGAATTTGGATGTGGGAGACGGTCAGGAAGAAGAAAAAGCCGCTCAGACTACAAAACAGAAGGGCAATCTCTACGAAGAATGGCAGAACAGATATCAGATTTCCTCCACCAATGTAAAACTGCGTTCCTCAGCGGATAGTACGGCATCGGATATCAGACAGCTTACCATTCGGTACATTTTTGAAATGCTGTTTTCTGCAAGGAGAGAGCGGCTTAGTAAGTGGCTGAATGAGGACGGTGGCACGGGCGCGGAGAGTTTGGTGCAGACTCCGCAAAATCAGCAGACTCAGCAGAATCAACAGACACTCAGCGTGGAAAGCACAGCTATGACCGGATTTAAGGTTTTGAACTATGTGGAGGAAACCTATCAGGCGGAAGCAGAGAATACTTACTTTTCTACAGTAGGTACG
>CAZPRB010000111.1:0-4643 GCA_964588645.1 uncultured Acetatifactor sp.
GTAAATCGGCTGGCCTCACTGCGGGTAAGCTTTTCCACATCCCTGTCCCACACTATTTTATGCTGCTCCAGGAGACGATATAACCGTTCTTTTTGAGCTTTGGTGGCGGGGGTGTCTTTTTTTACCGCAAAATGGAGCGGTGCAGGACAAAACAAGGCATCCTCCTGACGATAAAAGTCTTCTGCCAGCTTGTGATATAGCCTGCTTGTGGCTTCTGCATCCTGCAACGCCCGATGGGCATGATGGGGAATCTGATAATATTCGCACAGGAAATCCAAGCTTCTATGTTCTAACTGTCCCAGATATTTTCGGGCAATTTTCAAGGTATCCACTGCGTTCTTCTCAAAAGTGCGGTTCATATTCACCGCCGCCTTTTTCAGAAAAGAATAATCAAACAGGATACTGTGCCCCACAAACGGCATATCTCCCAGAAATTTTTCCAGCTCCGGAAATACTTCCTCAATGGAAGGTGCATTCTGCAGCTGACCGTCCGTGATACCCGTCAGCTCCACAATCCGCTCTTCCAGCCTGCGTCCGGGATTTACGAAGGTGGAGAACTCCTCCACGGTCTGTCCCTTAACAACCTTCACGGCACCAATCTCTATGATACGGTCCTGCTTGGGGTTCAGTCCCGTTGTCTCCAAATCAATACTGATATAAGTGTCAATCACTGCTTCTTTTCTCCTTTAAAAGCGAAGTATTATGCTCAGTCTTTCATCATGGTATTGGGCTGACAGTTCGCCGCCCATGCGCTCTGTCAGGAGTTTTGCGATGGAAAGCCCCAGACCGGTAGCATTGCGGCTTGCCTCTACCGTATAAAAGCGGTCAAACAATCTGCCCACATCCACCGTTGTCAGGCTCTTTGCTGTATTGGCAAAGATGATGCTCCCATCCTCTTTCATCAATACTGTCAGGTCCCCATCAGAATATTTAAGTGCATTGCTGATAATATTGGCGAAAACACGGCTCACAGCACCCGTGTCGAGCTGCTTCCAAACAGCCTCTTCCGGCAATTCTATTTGCGGCTCAATCTTCTTTTCTTTCATCACAGCGTAAAAGGAAACCAAGCTTTCCTCCAATGCCCTCACCAAATCCATGCGTTCACAGTGCAAGCTATGTGTGGAAGTCACGATGCTGTATCGGAACAATTCCTCAGTCAGATTGATTAAAACCTTGGTCCGATTCTCGATTTGAGAAAGATACCGTCCTACCTTCTCACTTTTTTCTTCCTCCTTCAGCAGCTCCAGATAACCATTGATTGCCGTGAGAGGGGTTCGCAAGTCATGGGATATGTTTGTCACAGCTTCCTTTAACTCCAAATCCCCCTGGCTGTAGCGACGATGCTCTTTGCGTAGTAAACGAAGTTGAATATTGATTTCTGCAGCCAGCTTTCGCATATGAGCATCCCGGGTGGAAATATCAATCAGCGTGTTGGTATCTGCTGTCAATCGGTCGCGGAATGCTTCCGAAAGCTCCTGTGCCGACTTGTGCAGGAAATACACCTTTGCAACAAGCGCAAAGATAATCAGAAGTAATATTCCGATAATGAAAAACAGCAGATGCTCCATAACAAACCTCTTATTTTATATCTTTTTTCCGGAAAATTTTCACACCGGCAATCGTCACTACGCAGGATAATCCCACCTGACAAAAAACATCTCGCATCTCCGTCACATCCTCGTAACCGACTACATGTAGACCTTGTGCGGTGGGAAAGAGAGCATCCAAGCACTCATATACCACACGTTTTCCACCGGTAGGATACTGGGGGTTTGGCACCACCTGACGCTGAAAATTGCCATCCTCCATCAGCACCATCTGCATCTTTGTCTCCTCCATGGTCACGCATTTATATATTTGTATTCCACTGATGATGAGTGCCAGAGACAGAAGCAGACTGACCACGGCACATCTTGTTTTCGAGCTATCCAGCATGGCTAACATTGTAAAAAGTGCACTGAAGCAGAGGACAATGATGATACCATAGCAAAAACGAAGCAGAGGCTGTGCAACAAAAAAATACATCTCTGTTCCAATAAAAGGAATACATACAAACGATACTATAAAATGTGTACAGTAAAACAAGATACCGGCAATACACACTACCAACAGATTCGCAAGGTACACAGTGCATCTCGAATGCCCTACAATAAGTTTATTTCGACATGTTCCGTCAGAATATTCCGTCCCCAAAAACAATGCAGTAAACACCGCAATCACCGCACCGATATATAGCAACACAGACAAACAATACAGATGCGCATTGGATTGCATCCAGTTTTCCCCCAACTGAATTGTATTGTTTATAAACATTCCAAACATAAACAGGCTCCAGACAGCCATGCCAAGTTCCGTTATCCACCAAATTTTGCTTTTCCAAAGTCTGAAGAAGTTTGCAGCTATCAATTTACGCATTGCAGTCACCTCCTACCAGGGAGATATAGTAGCTCTCCAGACTTTCATCCTTTTCCTGCAGGGAAAATACCTCACAATTTTCCTTTGCCAAAGCAACTGCCAACTGTGTTACATTGATTTTTGCATACACATCTGCTGTAGTGTCGGAGATAATCTTGTACTCCAGATTCATAGCATCCAACACACAAGCCAGAATAGAAGTATCGGTTACTTCCATGCGCACACACTTGCGGCAAACATTGTCCAGTTCTTCTGCGCTCAGCTCCTTTACCATACGTCCGTTATCAATGATACCATAATGGGTGGCAAGACGGGAAAGTTCATCCAGAATGTGACTGGAAATCAGAACAGTGATTTGTCTTTCACGGTTCAGTTTCAAAATCAGTTCACGCATTTCCACAATGCCCTGGGGGTCAAGACCATTTATAGGCTCGTCGAGAACCAGGAAATCCGGATCACCTGCCAAAGCGATGGCGATGCCCAGACGTTGCTTCATACCCAGAGAAAAATTCTTCACCTTTTTCTTTCCGGTATTTTCCAATCCCACCAGCTTCAACAATTCCGGGATACCCTCATAAGACGGCAGACCCAGAACCAGATACTGTTGCTTCAGATTCTCTTCTGCAGTCATATCCATGTAGATGGAAGGCGTCTCCACCACAGCTCCCATGCGGCGGCGTGATTTGATGATATCTTTGCTGTCACCCGGAATGTCATATAGGGTAAAGTTACCTGAAGTGGGCGCCTGCAATCCGCAAATCATTCGAATCAAGGTGGTCTTACCGGCGCCGTTTTTTCCCACAAAGCCATAGACGGAGCCTTTCGGAACACTCATGGTAAGTCCGTTCAATGCCTGAAAATCTTTGTATTTTTTGGTCAGGCAGTTCGTTTTCAAAACATAGTCCATATTATGTTACCTCCTTTGATAACCTCAGTGTACAAAACAAAGGTCAAGAAAGTGGTCAAGAAAAAGGTCAAGATTTGGTCAAGATTTTTGCTCTGCCAGTTTGAAACCGATGCCCCAGACCGTTTCGATATAGTCCATACCGCTGACATCCTGCATCTTTTTGCGCAGGTTACTGATATGCTGCTTCAAAGAGCGTTCGGTGCAGTCAGGCGTATCCAGACTGATACGGTCCAAAAGTACACTTTTCGCAATGACCTGTCCGGGATTTTCCATCAGCAATTTCAGAATCGCATATTCTGTTCGGGTAAGCTTTACCGCCTGTCTCTGCACTGTCAATGAGAAAGATAAATTATCCAGTTTCAAGTCTCCCACAGAAAGGAAAGTGTTATCCACCTGTTTTGCCGCCTTACGCAGTTGCACCGTAATTCGGGCAAGCAATTCTTTGATATCAAACGGTTTCGTCATATAATCCGCTGCACCGTCAAGCAAAAGCTTCACTTTATCCTGTACATCCACCTTGGCGCTGAGTACAATTACCGGAGTCTGCTCCACATGGGCAAGAACCTCCTCACCGGACAGTCCCGGCAACATCAAATCCAGCAAAATCAAATCCGGTTTGTTTTGAGAAAGAAGATACAGCGCCTCTGTTCCCGAATACGCCCGCAGCACATCATATCCCTCCTGCGTCAGCACTTCCGCCAACATATCTCCAATATAGATATCATCATCAATAATCGCTATCGTTTTCATAAAGCCCACGGCTCCTTTATGGATTTTCGCTCTATCTTATCTCACTTATCTCAACCAACTGTGTTTTCGCTTCATAGTTCAATGGATTCCGGACTTTATAATCAAACAAAACATAGGATGTCCCTGCCCCATCTGACTGCTTCGCACCTGACGCGGACATAGAAATTAACGCATCTACATCCCACACCGGATAATGAAAGGGTTCCAGATGCGTCATTTTGCTAAGCTGTTTCCAATCGTACGCCCCATAATCCGGCAAATAGGTTCTCTCCTCTGCCTCTTTTTGATAAAAAGACCGGATAGTCTCTTTTATCGCTCCATCTGACATATCTGTCGCAAAATCAGGACGACTTTTTAAATTTTCCCGAAGATACATGTCATAGGTCAGCAGCTCCCTGTACACAGCAGAATGGACTCCGTCATACTCTTCTGCAAATTTAAGCAGCACATGGTAGCGATATGCTCTGGCAGGACTGTTCACAAAGTATCCCTGCCTCTCATAGAAATCTGCCATTGCCTCATACATTGCAAAGGGACTTTCAAAGGCACCAAGAAGAAAAGGAAGGGTATG
>CAZPRB010000112.1:0-4637 GCA_964588645.1 uncultured Acetatifactor sp.
ATTTGCTATCAACATGAATCAATAAAACCTTTTCCTTTACAGCTAAAAATGTTTTCAAATATCTCTTATGAATCGTCGTATATCCGTTATCAGTTAATTTTACAACAGTAATACTCTCTCCACTAGAAACATCCAAGTATTCTTTTTTCTGGGCATTGTAATAGAGATTAAAAAGCAGTCGAAACTCTTCAACTATTTCAATAGAATCTGGTGCCAATCCATTAAAGTCTCTTTTTATAACAATAGGTTCATAACCATTATCATTTCCCCACTTATAATATACTTTCTCATCATTTTCCCACGAACCGTATACCGTGATTCCTGGCATCATATTATGAACATTACAAGTATCATTTTTCATCTCCTCTTCAACCATATCACCAGAAAGCACGAAACTCTGAAAATAAATATCATATTCTTTATTTATCATGTTTCCTGAGACGGGAACCATAATGTCTGTTCCCAATGATTTTTCAAGCCAATCTCTGATTGAAATTTGATAAATATAATTTTTATCCATACATTTTCCTCACTTTATACAATCTCTACATTCCAGCCATAATCAATTAATTCTTTTTTCATCTCACTTGATATACTGTCTTCCAGCATGGCTAGGCATAGCAAGCCTTTCGCCCTAGTCATCGCAACATATTGACATTTTAGACGCTGTTTATTTCTTTGACCTAATTTTCCACTTTTTCCAGCTAACCATGGCAAAATGGAACTCAAATTATATTCATAATATTTTGTTTCCAAAATCAGTGTTGATAAATGTGTTCTTCCTTTAGAAGAATGTATGCTACCAAATTTTAATTCTACACTTCTGCCACTCGCATCATCCTTGTACAACATTTTATTTGTACTTTTGTTGTCCAACTCCTGTCCTTCCTTTTCTACATCCCCCTTCCATTCAACAAATTTCTCCGTTTTCATTTTTTCTATGTTAATAAAATCACCGAAAACCTCATATATGCACTCTAAAGTATTGTTCCATGCCTTTGGTGAAGAATAATCCATATCACAAATTTCTAATAGATTTTCTCTTACACTATTAGATGGCACATTTCCTACAATTGTTCTAAAAGATGAATTTGAATACTTTATCTCCTTCTTCTGGGACATTTTTATTAATTTCAATATGCCTTTACATATCCAGTCAACCTTTTTGGAAAATTCTCCGGTTTTATATAACTGTTCTTCTGCTATGTAAAAATAATCTATCAGTTGCGTTGGTGTAGTTTTCTTTGTTTCCGGATTATATTCCGAATAATAATTGCTTAAGCGTACGGCGATTTCATTATCTTTATCATCCAATTTATGCACCATACCCAACACGTGGCATCCATATTTTTTATACTTTAATATTTCATCATCCGAAAAAGTCTGTAATAATAATTCCGCATATTTCTGTAATACTTTCTCTTCTTGTCCGTGTTTGAATAAAAAAATTGTGTGCTTAGGATTTATATTTGATAACCCTTTTCCTTCTCCAATCATTTTCCTTTTATCTAAAGCTACACCATTAGACAATTTTGCAATAGATTCTATAAATCTTTTACTGTTAAGCATTTCTAAGCAAGCATTTCGTGGAAAAACATTTACCTCTTGCATTTTTTCATAAGAATTAAAAATGGCTTGATTACTATCTCCATATGCCTGATAGAATACATTTTTTGGTGCTTTTTCATACAGTTTATTTATCAAATCCCAAATTTCGCTTTTTGTGTCCTGTGCTTCATCTATAAACATAATAGGAAATCTCTGTTGAAATATTTCTCGAATAATCGGCTTCTTCTCCATCCCATAGAGCGAATACATTTCCATTTCGTTAAATGTGAATTCTCCTCGTTTTCGAGAGTCCGTCGTAACTTTAATTAGTGCCTTATATGTAGGACTTGTTTTACTGCATGACACATTAAATTCATAGGGCAATTTTATGGGATCACATGTCTTTTTATCTTTTCCATTACGCACTAGCCATCCTTTTGTATATATGTTATTCCACCTACGTTCTGTTACAAAATCCGTGTCGACAATATTCACTGGAATTCCACAACTTCTAAGTATTGGCATTGAAATAAATGTATCCATAAATGACTGAAAGGTACCTATGAAGTGCGGATATGACAACAACTTTTTCCCAACATCCAATGTGCCTAAACGCTCTTGAATTTCTTCTCTTGCAACATTGGTATGTGACAAAACACAAATTCCCCGACCTTCTTCATTCCATTTTTTTGCCAATATCGCAAGCTTGGCCACTAACAATGTCGTCTTACCACTTCCCGGACATGCATGTATGTCTGTGCCAGACATATTTTTCAGAATGTTTATTCGGCAGTCATCAAATTCTATATCTGGCATAATTGTTTTAATCCATTCAATATCTTCGTCAGATACTACAATATCAATTCCATTCATAACCAAATACCTCTATATAGTTAACGCAGATGTAACATACTTTATAGCATCCACCAGATACTTTGGAAAAATATTTTCCATTTCATTTACTGATTTATCTACATATTTCTCTTCTATATAGACAGAAAAATACTGTGCAAATTCCGCCTTTGATATATATTTTTTTCTAAAAAAAGAATATATATACGATGCTTTCTCTTCTTCCGTGTCAAATGTAGTATATTTATCAGTATACTCTTTTAACATTTTTTCCTTATCTGATTCCTTCAATTCCATTGCTCTCATTTCAGCAATAACACTTAACATATCCATTGCCAAACCTGATATAGCCAATTCGTATTCCAGTGTCCACTGCTCGGGAATATAGACTTTCACATACTGACCTTCGGACTTATTTCTTATTTCATCCAAGTAAGCTTTCTTATCCGTTATTTCTGATTCTACTTTCCATTTACGACTCTTTGGCCATTTTGCTTGATCGCTATAATCAGATTTTATACATATTGCTGGTGCACAATCAGGAAGAACATCTCTATCTGTAATACATGCTACAGGTAGTTTCAACCAATCACCATTTTTCCTTTGGAATATATTTGCATATCGCATTAATCCTGTACTTTTTACATCAACGATTGAAATTCCATAATCAGTCAAATTTCTTCCTATCAATTTCGCTATTGAAGGTAACAACAACTCTTCTCCTGGTCCCTCAACAATTAATACGCCTTTTGCAAAAAACAGATTTGCCTTAGTTGCATCTAAATATCTCTCCAAATACTTGTAATCATTATCATCTAAGAGAGTATATTCTTTTCCCATTGGATAAGCTTTATGTTCTTGTAATAAAACTAAATTTTTTAATTCTACCACCGATGTTAACATCAATGAATGCGTTGTCATAATTATCTGTTGATTCTTCTTTCCACTTTGTAACGATTGCATCATTTTTAATTGTCGTTGTGCATGTATATGCGCCTCCGGCTCTTCAATTAACATAAAAGAACTGTTTTCACTATCACTATTTAATAGCATTTCACATGCCATACTCAACAAGTTACTTGTACCCAAACCAACGTTACCATAATTATCTGAATTCACATTATGCACCCGTAAATCCAATTTTTCTAATAGTGAATATACTTTCCTCTCCTCCGTATTACCTAAACCAGAAACAACAATTTCTGTGTCCAATGTATCACCATTCAGCATCATTTTTTTCTTTAATATTTCATTTATATTCTCATTTACTTGCTTTATCTGCTCATGATTTGCCAACAAGTAATTAGATAAGTCAAATATTCCTGATAACGATAAGGTGTTTACATCAACACCCGATTCGTATTTATCAATTCCAGAATTCAATCCCGATATGCTACTCAAAATCTGTGCTAATCTCGAATTTCTTCCCGCCCGCATTTGTGCATATGCATCTCTTAAAGGTCTCAAATAAGTTACTCTCAATAATTCCCTTGCTTCCGGTGAAGGAGCCGATACATCGCCATTTTTTCCACATGTCAAATTAACTAAAGTTCGGTTAGGTTTTACATTTTTCATGTACTTTGCAGTCCAATTCAAATATAATCTTTCGCCAGTTTTTGTATATGTTAGGCATTCCATAAATGCAGCCTTTTCCTTCAATGACAAATCTGAAAAACATATGGATATACGGATTTCATTTTCTGTATTTTCATTATAATAATCAGACAGTTCAACCTTATACCAATTCTGATCTGTTGTTCCTAAAACATACCGTATCGCATCTAATACCGTAGACTTTCCAGAATCATTTTCTCCAACCAAAACCGTTATTCCCGGATTAAATCTAAATATCGCTTCTTTTCCAATACCTCTAAAGTTCTCAATTTTTACACCTGCAATATACATATGAACCTCCACTATAAAGCGACCTTGCTTTTTATCTCCCCCACCAGCTCATGCACCGTCGTACACGGACACATCTCTGATGGCTTTGTTTTACCTTCTCTTTTACACTGCTCCAGCTTCTGCTGTGCTATCTGAATCGCCTTTTCCTCATCACCGGCCTTACAGAGCTTTCCATACATCTGCTCATCAGCTTTGGAATACTTCTGTCCAGTTTTGTTTTCATATACTCGTCCGAAATCTGAACAACATATCCAAGAGTCTTGGATTACTGGCATGGAACCGAAGTAGGCATACATCCATATTTCAAAGCATGGATTAGACCATCCCACCTG
>CAZPRB010000113.1:0-4469 GCA_964588645.1 uncultured Acetatifactor sp.
CAGCGGACACGGTAACCTTCATTCACAGTGACTTGTTTGAGAATATCTCCGGCAGGTTTGATGTGATAGTATCCAATCCGCCTTATATACGCAGTGCTGTGATTCCTACCTTGCAGCCGGAGGTCAGGGATTATGAGCCCATGCAGGCTCTGGACGGCACAGAGAGTGGTCTGTATTTCTATGAAAGAATCGTGTCAGAGAGCAAAGCGTATCTGGCGCGTGGCGGCAGACTTTGTTTTGAGATAGGGCATGATCAGGGCGGGGAGGTCAGTGAACTGATGAGAACCGCAGGCTTCGTGGAAATTGCAGTGGTCAAGGATTATGCAGGGTTAGACAGGGTTGTGTACGGCACATATATTGGATGATTTAGATAATACCTTAGAGAATGAGAGGCAATTATGTTTGATAAGTTAGAAGATTTATTGATTCGTTTTGAAGAGATTATGGGTGAGCTGAATGAGCCTACCGTAACCAACAATCAGGAACGTTTTCGTAAGCTGATGAAGGAGCAGAGTGACCTGACTCCCATCGTAGATGCTTACAAGGAATATAAGCAGTGCAAGCAGGATATCGAGGATTCTCTTATGATGTTGGATGAAGAGAGTGACGATGATATGCGGGAAATGATTAAGGAAACCTTAAGCGACAGCAAGAAGCGCGTGGAAGAGCTTGAGCAGGAGTTGAAGATTCTGTTGCTTCCCAAGGATCCTAACGATGAGAAGAATGTTATTGTGGAAATCCGTGCAGGTGCCGGTGGGGATGAGGCTGCGTTGTTTGCAGCCGAAATCTATCGTATGTATGTACATTACGCAGAGAGTAACCGCTGGAAGGTGGAGACTATGAATGTGGATGAAATCGGCATCGGTGGCATGAAGGAAGTTCAGTTCATGATTGCCGGACAGGGTGCCTACTCTAAGATGAAGTACGAGAGTGGTGTACATCGTGTGCAGCGTGTGCCGGAGACCGAGAGTGGCGGACGTATTCACACCTCCACCATTAGCGTGGCGGTGATGCCTGAGGTAGATGATGATATAGATATCGTGATTGATGAGAAGGATATCCGTATTGACGTTATGCGTGCATCAGGTAACGGCGGTCAGTGCGTCAACACCACGGACTCGGCGGTTCGTCTGACCCATTATCCCACGGGAATCGTGGTGTACAGCCAGACAGAGAAATCCCAGCTGCAGAATAAGGCAAAGGCATTTGCCCTGTTAAAGGCGAAGCTGTACGACATTGAGCAGCAGCAGAGGCATGATGCGGAAGCAGAGCTGCGCAGAAGCCAGATTGGTACCGGAGACCGTTCCGAGAAAATCCGTACCTACAACTTCCCCCAGGGTCGTGTCACCGACCATCGTATCGGGCTGACTCTGTATAAACTGGATAAGGTCATGAACGGAGATATCCAGGAAATCCTGGATGCCTGTATCGCAGCTGACCAGGCGGCGAAATTAGCTAAGATGAACGACAACTAGGTCGATGAGAACAGAAAAGCAAAACCTTCCTGAACTGATGAAAGTACAAGGAAGGTTTTTGTTATGTTAGTGATAATTATAAGTAAGTGCATCGTATTTTACTTCAACGCTTTCCGAGCTGCCAGAAAGCCACAGCACCGGCAGCAGCTACATTCAGGGAATCCACTCCGTGTGTCATGGGGATTTTGACGGTATAATCACAGTCTGCAATGGTGCATGCAGCCAGACCGTCTCCCTCAGTTCCCAAGATGATTGCCAGCTTTTCCTCGGACATCAGTCGGGGATCATCGATGGAGACAGAATCATCATGCAATGCCATGGCGGCAGTCCGGAAGCCCATTTCCTGCAGGTGCCTGATACCTTGATGCGGCCATTCGCAGGACTTGTCGTCGAAGTAGCTCCAGGGAATTTGGAAGACTGTTCCCATGCTGACTCTTGTAGCCCGTCTATACAGAGGATCGCTGCATGCGGGAGTCAGCAGTACGGCATCCATATTCAGCGCGGCAGCGGAGCGGAAAATGGCTCCTACATTGGTCGGATTCACTACGTTTTCCAGGATGGCAATTCGACGGGCACCGTCGCAGACAGCTTCTATGCTTGGGAGCGGAAGGCGCCTCATGGCGCACAGTATGCCCCTGGTCAGCTGAAAACCGGTCAGTTTGGTCAACACATCGAAATCTGCCGTATACACAGGGACCTCGCCGCATCGTCTGATGACTTCTTTGGCCTGTCCGTCAATATGCTTTCGTTCCGTCAAAAGGGAGACCGGACGGTAGCCGGCGTTTAGGGCACGCTCGATGACTTTAGGACTTTCGGCGATGAAGAGTCCCGGTCCGGGTTCGTTGATATGAAACAATTGAGGCTCCGTAAGGCGGGCATAGATATCCAGTTCCGGTGCGTTAAAGTCAGTAATTTCGATGATGTTGGGCATAAGGTTCTCCTTAATATCGGATTTGTAGATGAGAGCTCTCATTTTCTGTTTCCATATGTCGCTTGAACTCTGAGAATTATGAACATTATAGTGTTTTCTGCAGGAAGTGTCAAACTAGCACCGTGTTTGAGGGTAGATAAGATGTGGGATAAGGTGATGAATAGGTAAAAATCGGTTGAATTTTTAGGAAATTAGTGCTATAAAAGAAAAGATACTTAGATGACAGGCGGAATGAAGGTATGAGTGAGAAAATGATGAATAACAGAAATATGACTGATATGACAATCGGAAGTCCGGCAAAGCATATTTTTTATTTTGCAATGCCGCTTTTAATCGGTAATCTCTTTCAGCAGTTCTATAACATGGTGGATTCCTTGGTCGTGGGAAATTATGTGGGAGCCAATGCGTTGGCAGCGGTTGGCGCCTGTGGTTCCATGAGTTTTTTGTTTTTTTCCTTGTGCGGAGGACTTGCCACCGGAATCGGAATTATTGTTGCCCAGTTCTACGGAGCCAAGGATGAGAAGCATATGCAGGCAACCATTGCCAATGCCATCTATGTCTGTGTGGGTTCTGCAATTGTAGTAAGTGTGCTGGGAATTGTGTTGTCCCCGGCATTGCTCCGGCTGCTGCAGACACCGGAAGAAATTATGGCGGATACAGTCATTTATATGAGAACCACCTGCACCGGTATTGTTGCGATTGCATTGTACAACGGTGTTGCGGCAATTTTGAGAGCGCTGGGGGATTCTAAGACTCCATTGTATTTTCTGATTGTTGCAAGTGTAGTCAATGTGGTATTGGATCTTTTTTTTGTGCTACAGTTTCATTGGGGCGTGTTCGGTGTTGCCTTTGCAACAATTATTGCCCAGGCGGTATCAGCGGTCAGCTGCATCGTCTATGCGTATATCAAGGTGCCTTATTTCAGATTGACGAAGGATCAGCTCCGTCCGGATTTTGATATTATCGGACGCTCCTTCACCATCGGTATTCCCCTGGCATTGCAAAATTCTATGATTGCGGTGTCCTGTATGGCTCTGCAGGGAGTGGTGAACAGCTTCGGGGCAACTGTGATGGCAGCCTACACGATTTTGGGCAGAATTGAACAGGTTGTGCAACAGCCCTACAGCTCTCTGGGAATGGCGATTACCACCTACACGGGGCAGAACGTGGGAGCACAGAAATTTGACCGTGTCAAGAAGGGGTATCATCAGGCGATTTTGATTGTGCTTGCATTCAGTATTCTTCTGCTCCCTGTCGCTTATCTGTTCGGAGAGCAGATTATCGGTGCCTTTGTAAAGGAGCCTGAGGTCATTGCCATGGGAGTACAGGGGCTTAGAATCAACGCATGGTTCTATTTCGGGCTGGGTATGATATATGTACCCCGTGCGCTGTTAAACGGTGCGGGAGATGCGGGATTTGCCATGATTAACGGATTCACGGAGGTGGCATGCAGAATATTGTATTCCCAGATTCTGACAAGAATCCCGATGCTTGGCAGCCTGGGTGTCTGGCTGACCAACGGAGTGACCTGGGCAACCACGGCAATTGTCTGTATCATCCGATACAAACAGGGTAAATGGAAAGAAAAAGCATTGGTGGTAAAGGAATAAGCGATATGCACAATGCCGGTGGCGTACAGAAAGAGCAAAATTCACAAAATTAAATAAGAATCACAGATTTTTCTGACATTTGCGGTTTGAATTTGTTAAAATAAGGATATAATGATATTAACAGGAAAACAGTGGATGCAGTGCGGCGGGAAACGCATTAGAAAGGAAGAATTCTGTGTTTAAGAAGGGTGAATATGTTGTAGTCGGCAACAAAGGTGTGTGTGTGGTGGAGGATATCACTACACTGAATATTTCCGGAGTGGACAAGGAGAGGGAGTATTACATTCTCAAGCCAATCTATGTGCCGGGCAGCACAGTGTATGTGCCTGTGGACAACTCTAAGGAATCCATGCGCAGGGTTTTGACGGAGGAGGAAGCCAAGCGGTTGATTGGCGGTATTCCCGAGATTGCTCCTATTTCCATCACCAACGACAAGCTGCTGGAGCAGGAATA
>CAZPRB010000114.1:0-2286 GCA_964588645.1 uncultured Acetatifactor sp.
TGCCGTGGCAGACAAACAGGATTTTAATCATGTAATCCCTCCTGTATACGAAATTCAAATAATATTTGGCGCCGCACATCTTTCAACAGCGTGCCATTCGTATCTTGCATCCTCACTATATCACAAAACATGACAAAAAGAAAGCTTGAGAATTCATTTAGCATTAACGAGAGCGTTTGTGCAGTTTATCGGATTTTAGTGCGGTATCTTGGGCGATTTTAACAAAGTTTCACCTTTTACTGTGCTATCCGCGCCAAAAATGGTAGTATATAATTGCAGGGCGAAGGGAGGGTTGCTGCTTGGATGACAGAGAGATCGTGCGCTTGTTTCACCTGCGTTCAGAGCGGGCTATTGCGGAATTATCAGCGAAATACGGCGCGCTATGTCTGAAAATCGCCTATGGCATTCTGAATGACGTACAGGATGCGGAGGAATGCGTCAACGACGCCTACCTCGGTGCGTGGAACACCATCCCGCCGCAGGATCCCGACCCGCTTCGGTCATACATCTGCCGCATCGTCCGAAACCTGGCACTGAAAAAGTGGCGAGCAAATTCCGCCCTGAAGCGGGGCGGCGGCTTTGAAGTGCCGCTCTCCGAACTGGAGGACTGCCTGCCGGACAATTCGCTGGATGAACGGTTTTCCGCTAACGAGCTGACGGAGCGGATCAATGAGTTTCTCACTACGCTGAGCCGCGGTGACCGCGTGATGTTCGTCCGGCGCTACTGGTTTGCATCAACCCTGTCGGAGATCAGCGCAGTCTATGGTATCACCGAGCACAACGCATCGGTGCGGCTGGGGCGGATGCGGAAAAAGCTGCGAAAATATTTGGACAGCAAGGAGGAAATCACATGATGAGTGATAATTATGAAAAATTTTGGACGTCGTTAAGCGACATTGATACGATGTTTATCGAAGAAACACTTGACTATGTGCCGCAGTCCCCACGCAAGTTTGTCCGCTTTCCGAAACTCACTGCCGCCTGCGCTGCATTGCTGCTCCTGGTTGGACTGTCGGCCACGGCTTTCGCGTTGAGCAGAATGCCGCTGTCCTGGCGGGACATTTTCAGCCCCCAGCAAACCGTCATCAACGATGGTGATGAAGCACCTGTTCTTTCACGGCAGAACGCTAATTTGGAAAACTTGGAGATCAGCGTTTCGAGCGTGATTTCCGACGAGCGGACGCTGTATCTTCTCTATAATATAAAGAGTAATGAGGGTGCTGCCCTCGATCCGGAGGGGCAATTTGCCAGTTTTGAGTTGCTGTTCCCCGACAAGCCAATGTCCGGTGCATACCAGCAATACTTCATTTCACGGAGGGATTGCGTACCGGAGAATGAGCTGGAGGGTGTTATTTATGCCGACTGGCAGCCCTCAAACAGCACGGAATACCTTGCGCTGACCTTCTCCGACTGGCAGGAGAAACAGCCCTATGATGACGTGGTTATTGACGTGAATATAGCGGAAATGGTATCTAATAGCGGTGAAAACGCGCAACTGCCCTTCCTTTTCACTGGCCGCATGCCGCAGTACCTGTGGCAGCCCGGTGACACAGAGATCCCTCTACCCTATGGCGGCGTATCCCTCTGCAACGCCGGTTGGTCAGATGGCGTTTTGCAGCTCGTCATGAAGGGACCACTGGATGCGGGCGAGTGGGGCACAGGGCAGAACTGGTATTTCATCGACACGCGAACCGGCCAAGCGCTCTATCCGGAACCGACAGCCGAGTACCATCGGGCAGACGAATTCGACAGCAGCTTGACCGGCGCCGACTGGGAGTTTTTTTGGAATTTCGTTATTATTGATAAAGAGGCGCTGCCCTATCTTGAGATGCACTGGGGCGGGAAGGACAGCTTTACCACCGTGCTTTCGGGGGATTGGCGGGTAACGCTTGACGAAGCCCCCGTTACCATTGAGAGCGAAGTTTTAGCCGAAAACATCCCCTTGTCCTACAATGAAGAGACGCTATTTATGGAAAAAATCGAGTGCTCCAAGCTGTCTATGGCGGTGCATTTCACCGACTATATTGATTCTACTGCCGGTATTCTATCCGCATTTGAACTATTTAACGTAAATGGTGAAGTCATCCCCTGCGACTGGGGCTTCACCGCCGATCAGACCGATGATAGCTGCATGATCTGGACGCGATTTGAAGAACCAATCGACCCCACAACCATTGGACGATTGACGATCAATGGCGAAGCAATTTTTTAGCCGCCGCCGCGTACCGCTTCTTCATACCGTTGCGCCCCTTCCTGTGCATATCCACGACATAATCATAATCATAA
>CAZPRB010000114.1:2386-4430 GCA_964588645.1 uncultured Acetatifactor sp.
CATAATCATAATCATAAAAAGCACGCCTCGCGGGGCGTGCTTTTTGCATCAAATTTTTTTCAAATTCCCCCTTGACAAACTAAATAACCCGTGCTATCTTATATTTAGCATTTTGGTTAAATGTTAAAGGAGGTCATCATGGCACTGCAACAGACGATGAAGGCGCTGGCTGACCCGATCCGACGCGAGATTTTGAACCTGCTGAAGGGCGGGCGAATGTCGGCGGGCGAGATCGGCGACCACTTCCCCGTCACCGCCGCCTCCATTTCACGCCACTTGTCGGTGCTGAGGGACGCGGATCTGGTGCGGGACACGCGGGAGGGACAGTTCATTTATTATGAGCTGAACGCCTCCGTTTTAGAGGAAATCATGTTATGGATAAGCGTTTTGAAAGGAGATAATGAAAATGATACGCGAAAATAAGTTAACTTTAGTACTGACATCTGTTGTCATTCTGCTGCCCATCCTGTTCGGACTGGCGGTTTGGAACCAGCTTCCGGCGGAGATCGCCACCCACTGGGGTGTCGATGGTTCGCCCAATAGCTGGAGCGCCCGCTGGTTTGCCGTTATCGGTATTCCGGTGATTATCCTCGCGCTTCACTGGTTTTGCGTGATATGTGCCCATCGTGATAAACGGAATACCGCGCAAAGCAAGAAACTGCTCGGTTTGGTGTTATGGATCTGCCCCGCTGTGTCCCTGCTTTTCGGCGCGATGGTATACTCCCACGCGTTGGGCAACACCGTCAACGTGACCACGCTGGTCTGCCTGTTCTGCGGTCTGCTGCTACTGGCCATGGGCAACTACCTGCCCAAATGCCGCCCCAGCCACACCATCGGCGTCCGCATTAAATGGACGCTGGCCAGCGAGGAAAACTGGATCGCCACCCACCGCTTCACCGGCCGTCTGTGGGTCATCGGCGGGCTGCTCATGCTGCTCTGCACTCTGCTGC
Source organism: uncultured Acetatifactor sp. (assembly GCA_964588645.1). Taxonomy (GTDB): domain Bacteria; phylum Bacillota; class Clostridia; order Lachnospirales; family Lachnospiraceae; genus Acetatifactor. The sequence goes on from CAZPRB010000114.1 coordinate 3,337, forward strand.
CCCACACCGTATCGGTTTGGATCATGGCCGCACTGATCGTCATTCTCGCCGCCGCCCCGCTGCTCTACTCCTGGCGTTTCAGCCGGACGCATGAGGCGGAAAAGAGCGAATAAGTATTTATCAAGTTGCATAAAAATTGCCGACTCTCCCGAGTCGGCAATCCTTTTATACTTAAGATTTAGTGTCAACTGCTGTCCCGCTTATCGTATGTTTATACGCCCAACTGGGGCTGGTCAAAGGCGAAAAGAACCTCATTGATCTGAAACACATTGTAATTTCCGTGTTCAATAAAATACGCAATAATGAGGTCGAATTTGAAAGCACGGGACAGCCAAAAGCCCGCCGTTTGCAGCAGCGTCTGCGTCTCATCAAGCGACTGTTCCAGCGCCAAAGCAAAGGCGATAGCCGTCGCTTTGCTGGGCTGATACTTGCGGTCGTTGCAGATTTTGGAGAACATTTCTCGGCTAACATTCGCCTTTCTGTACGTCTCCTCGCCTTCAAGATTGCTTTCCTCGATCATCCGAAGCAGCCTCTCCGTGAAGGCCTCCGCAGCGGGATTTCCCTTTTGCCAATGACGATCGGCGCTATCCTGACAAGTATCTGAGTAGTTTTCAGCGATATAGGCGGTGATACTATCTCGCAATTTTTTGTCAATTTGATAGCTGTTTTTGTCATAAATAACGAGGTAAACCGTCAAATCTTCGTGCATAAGGAACCCGCTGATGGTATCAATGGCAATTCGCAGCGCCTGCTCTTTCGGATATCCGAATATGCCGGATGAAATCAACGGAAAAGCAATACTTTCGCAGTCATGTTCCCGTGCCAGCCGCAGCGCCCTGCGGTAGCAGGAAACCAGCTTGCCCCGTTCACCGTGACAGCCGTCCAAAAAGCGCGGCCCCACAGCGTGAATGACGTACTTGCAGGGCAAATTCCCCGCACCGGTGATTTTCGCATCGCCGGTCTCGCATCCGCCTAACTTGCGACATTCCGCCAATAACTCCGGCCCTGCCGCGCGGTGGATGCAGCCGTCCACTCCCCCGCCGCCCAGCAGCGAGCTATTTGCCGCGTTGACGATAGCATCCACCGGCATTTTT
>CAZPRB010000115.1:0-4107 GCA_964588645.1 uncultured Acetatifactor sp.
ATTGATGATAGCAAGAAAGACTAACCAATCGAAATTTGACAAAGGAGTGTGATTGAGTGAAAAGGATAATCGCATTTGGTAATGAGAACATTATCTGGTTTATAAGACAAGATTATACAGAAGTGTTTACGCTGTTTTTAAGTTTCTTGGGCTTGTCGGTTCCTCTTTGAAAATACACATGGCTTCTTTCCGAAAGGAAAATGGACATAGTTTATCCTTCACAAGCATAAAATTGCAATGCAAATAAGCTTGTGGAGGATATTTTTGTGTTTGAACAGGGAAGTGCACGGGATGCGATAGAAGAACTGAAAAGTGACGGAGTAAAAGGACTTTCCGACGCAGAAGCAGGCAAACGCCTACGCTCTGCGGGTAGAAATGAATGGAAGGCACCCGGGAAAAAGACAGTTGTCGAAAGCTTTTTGGAACAGCTGAATGACCCGTTAATCTATGTCCTTTTGGCGGCTGCGGTAGTATCGGTCATTCTCCATGAGATAAGTGATGCTGTGATTATCGGTGTCGTGGTGTGCGTCAATGCCTTTGTAGGCATGGTGCAGGAGGGGAAAGCGAGGAAGGCGCTGGAAGCGCTGCAGAAAATGACTACGCCGAAGGCAACGGTAATCCGTGACGGCAGGAAACGGGAGCTTCCGGCGGCGGAGCTTGTGCCGGGAGATATTGTCTGTCTGGAAGCAGGCTGTCTGGTACCGGCCGACATGCGTCTGATAGAAAGTGTGGACTTAAAGGTTGAGGAATCTGCTCTGACCGGGGAATCCCTGCCCATAGAGAAAGATGCTGATTTCCTTATTCGTATCGGCAGAGAAGTCACGCCGGGGGACCGCAGGAATATGGCATATATGTCCACGCTGGTGGTCTATGGCAGGGGAAAAGGAATTGTAACAGCCACAGGTATGCATACAGAAATCGGTCAGATCGCGGCCATGATTACCTCGGAGAAGGAAGAGATGACACCCTTGCAAAAGCGGCTGGGAGAGCTGGGAACGGTGCTGAGTATTCTTTCACTGGGACTGTGTGCGGCGCTGTTTGGAGTGGCAATCCGGCAGAAACGTCCCATAATGGAGATGCTTATCACTGCAATTTCTCTTGCGGTTGCTGCCGTGCCGGAAGGCTTGCCGGCTGTGGTTACTATCTGTCTTGCCTTAAGTGTGACACGGATGGTGAAGGTAAATACTATCGTGCGGAGGCTTCCTTCCGTGGAGACCTTAGGTGCGGTCAGTGTGGTATGCTCCGACAAGACCGGGACCTTGACCCGGAACAGAATGACAGTGATGAAATGTTACATAGACCAGCAATTGATGGATGTGTCAGAGCTCTCGGTTAGGAATGCCGGGAGGAATTATGGTGATTTCTTTTTGGGGATGCTTCTGTGCAATGATGCTTCTATAGAGAAGGGAAAGCGTATGGGTGACCCCACAGAGCTTGCCCTGGTGGATTTGGCTGCAAAGTATGGCTACGAGAGGCAGGATGCGGAAGCACAGATGCCGCGAATAGGTGAGCTGCCCTTTGACTCCGACAGGAAGCTGATGAGTACTCTTCATCAGGAAACAGGCGGTCGAAAGGTGAGCTTTACCAAAGGTGCACCGGATGAAGTCTTAAAGCGGTGCACACATATCAGACTTGGGGGAACGGTGCTGCGGATGACAGAGAGGCATCGTGCCCAAATCAAAAGTGCCATGAAGCAGATGGCCGCTTCTGCCCTCAGAACACTTGCCATTGCTGAGCGCACGGGGGGAAATGCTCCTGTGGAGGAACAGTTGGTTTTCCTTGGTATGGTAGGTATGGAGGACCCGGCAAGACCGGAAGCGGCGGAAGCGGTTCTTACCTTCAAGGAAGCCGGCGTGGATACGGTCATGATTACCGGTGACCATGTGGATACAGCGTTTGCCATCGGCAGACAATTACATATCGTAGACAGTATGGAACAGTGCATGACAGGGGAGAGCCTGGCTGAGATGCCGGAGGAGGAATTTCAGCAGAAACTGGCACATACAAGGGTGTTTGCCAGAGTATCCCCTGCCCAAAAGGTGCGGATTGTGAAAGGCTTTCAACAGAGAGGAGAAATCGTTGCCATGACGGGTGACGGTGTCAATGATGCGCCTTCCTTAAAAGCAGCGGATATCGGTGTGGCTATGGGAAGGAGCGGTACGGATGTGGCAAAGCAGGCGGCGGATATGATTCTTACGGACGATAATTTCGCTACCATCGAGCGTGCCATTGAGGAGGGCAGAGGCGTGTATGAGAATATCAGAAAATCCGTGATTTTCCTGCTCTCCTCCAATTTAGGCGAGATTATGACCATGTTTGTGGCGGTGCTGTGCGGGCTGGCGTCCCCTTTGAAATCCAGTCATATCCTTTGGATTAATCTGATTACGGATTCCCTTCCGGCTCTTGCGCTGGGAATCGACAGAAACGACGGCAGGAGTCTGATGAAGCATACTCCCCGGAGAAAGGGAGAGAGTTTATTTGCCAGAGGCGGTCTTGTCTGTATCTGCTTTTATGGGGTATTGATTGCCGGAATCAGTCTGACGGCATTTGTGATGGTGCCCTGCGCGGTGCTGCAGGCAAAGGGCGTCGGAATTTCCTTGGAAAAGTTAACTGCAGTTCTGGCGCAGGAGGCAGTGCTTGCCAAGGCACAGACCTATGCCTTCACGGTACTTGGCATGTCACAGCTGTTCCATGCCATTGGAATGCGTGATATGCATAAGTCCTTCTTTCGTATGCATCCGCTGGAGAATAAATTGATGTTTAGTGCCTGTGCCATGGGCTTTGTGCTGCAGTTTACGGTGACGGAGGTGCCTTTTTTGATTGCTGCCTTCGGTACATCTCATCTGTCCCGCAGAGAGTGGGGAATGCTGGCAGTACTGTCGGCTTTTCCGCTGCTTGCCCACGAGGTGTTGGTTTTATTTGCCCCAAAAAGATAAAAACTATTTGCCATTGCACGAAAAAATGGTATGATAGAGAGAACGGCGGAATCTGTGCAGACACATAGATTCCTTGATGAGAAAGCCGCGTTGCGGCGGAATGTGAGGAAGAAATGGATAAGATTATTTTAACAGGAGACAGACCCACGGGAAGATTGCATGTAGGACATTATGTCGGTTCTCTGCGCAGACGTGTGGAACTGCAGAACTCAGGCGAATATAAGAAAACCTTCATTATGGTTGCGGATGCGCAGGCATTGACGGACAATATTGAGAATCCGGAGAAGGTGCGTCAGAATATTATTGAAGTGGCATTGGATTATATGTCCTGCGGACTTGACCCGGAGAAGAGTACACTCTTTATCCAGTCTCAGATTTCAGAGCTGTGTGAGTTGACTTTTTATTATATGGATTTGGTGACCGTCTCCAGATTACAGCGTAATCCTACCGTAAAGAGTGAGATTCAGATGCGTAATTTTGAGGCAAGTATTCCGGTAGGGTTCTTTACCTATCCTATCAGTCAGGCTGCAGACATCACTGCATTTAAGGCGACTACCGTACCTGTGGGCGGAGACCAGCTGCCTATGATTGAGCAGACCAGAGAGATTGTCCACAAATTTAATAATGTCTATGCTCCCGTGCTGGTGGAGCCTACAGCGCTTCTTCCTGAGAACGAGGCATGTCAGAGACTGCCCGGCATCGACGGTAAGGCTAAGATGAGCAAATCCCTTGGTAACTGTATCTATTTGGCAGATTCTGCGGATGAGGTCCGCACCAAGATTATGAGCATGTATACGGATCCTCTGCATCTGCAGGTAAGTGACCCCGGACATATAGAGGGGAATACCGTATTTACTTATCTGGATGCCTTCTGTAAAGAAGAGCACTTTGAGCGTTATCTGCCCGATTATGCGAATCTGGATGAGCTGAAGGCTCACTATCAGAGAGGCGGTCTTGGCGATGTGAAGGTGAAGAAATTCCTGAATAATGTAATGCAGGAGACACTGGAGCCTATCCGCAATCGCAGAAAAGAGCTTGAGAAGGATATTCCTGCGGTATATGATGTGCTGAAGAAGGGTAGCGAGACTGCGCGTGAGGTTGCCGCACAGACCCTTTCAGAGGTAAAGAGTGCAATGCGTATCAACTACTTTGAGGATGAAGAACTGATTCG
>CAZPRB010000116.1:0-3944 GCA_964588645.1 uncultured Acetatifactor sp.
TACCTTCCTCTTTTTCACTAATCAAGTCTTTCCTCCATTTCATAAAAAAGCCTTTCCAAAATCACCTTATTTTAATACTCAAAACTAATTGGCAAACAAGGCAAACCTGTATAGATTTTGCTATTTTGCTTGTTGGGGCGTTTCCCCCAATCCCCACCGTTCTGTCATTTTTATGACAGGACTACGCACCATAAATGACGCTATCTGGAAAGTACTCTTTTCTTCTTTTGCTCTTGTTCCTCCATGTTCGGACTTTCTCATAAATTCATCAATATTGTGTTTTGCCATAGTGTACTTTTTCATTTCCTCACGATGAGCCTCAAAGAATTTCTTGCTGTATCCGCTCTTTCGATATGATACATACACATCTCTGGTCTTGGAATAATTGATGATATGCGTTTTCAAAACCGCAATCTCGGCAAGTCGCTTTTCTGCTGAATTAATAGTCGCACTTAATTCCTCAAATCTAGCAGAACCGGATTTTGCTTTTTCATCAAGCACAGAATAATCCCGAATTCCATTTTGTTGTAAAAATACCTCCTTCTGCAATAGTTATTGCAACGAATTTCTCCAAATCACAATAATTTCATCGCGTTAAGTTTTTCAATTTAAGCATTATTTTCAGCTCCAACTTCGCCAGCATACCCATCATCCTGCCTATTATCAGCCGCAATATCAGAAGATACTATAAAAAAGCATCTAGATTCCTTAAAACAAAGCTTTCTATCTGCCCGAAAACTCTCAGCCAAAATTCATTTTGCAGCTAGATTAGCTCGAATGTGCATTTCTAGATGCTTAGTAGCAAGAAACCAAAAGAATAAAAGCCGCTAGATTGGACTGAATGTACATTTCTAGATGCACAGTACTCCAAAACCAAAGGAATCTATGCAGCTAGATTAACCTAAATGTACATTTCTAGACGCTTAGTACTCCAAAACCAAAGGAATCTATGCAGCTAGATTAAACTAAATGTTCTTTTCTAGACGCTTAGTACTCCAAAACCAAAGGAATCTATGCAGCTAGATTAGCTCGAATGTGCATTTCTAGATGCTTAGTAGCAAGAAATGAACGTTTTCAGCAAGCAAATCCAATGATATTGCATTTGAAATCACGCAGTATGATGCGTTCTAGCGAAACAGGCCGGCATTCATTGGCATTCATCAGCATTCAATGGCATTCAGCGGCATTCAATGGAATCCATTGCATTCCACTTCACCGAAATCCACCCCCATACAATGCAAAAAGAGGATATCTTCTAAATTTCTTTAGAAAATATCCTCTCGGTAATACGAGTTTATAATGATTTATTTGTCCATGCTCTTCAGTGTCGGGATTTCGGGTCTGTGAGATTTATAACTCTTTAAAAATCTCTTTATTCCTACATTTAAGCGTTATCCAAACTCTCCAAAATACATAAGTCTTCATAAGCCATTACGCATCTTGTTTCAGTTGGCTTATGAATTGGCTTAAGTGGCTTAAACTGCCTTTTCAGATATGTTTTATTCTGTTATTTTTTGAAGAACTCATCAAGACCAATAAATTCAGTCTGCTTCAGTTCTTTTGTCACATCTGCATAGATGTTCAATGTGGTAGCAATATCAGCATGTCCTAAAGTATCCTGAATTACCTTTACATTTACACCAGCTTCACACATACGAGTCGTAAATGTATGTCTCAGGGTGTGGCAACTAAAATGTGGAAGTAACACCGGGTCATCTTCTCCCTTCATCAGAACTTCATCGTTACAATCACGAATGATTCTGCGAATCGCTTTATTCAGCGTTCCCTGATGTTGAACATTACCAAAACGATTCACAAAGATAAAATCTGTATAACCGTCTACAGTAGCTTTACACTCCACTCCCAAAGTTTCTTGATATTCTTTTTCTTTCAGAAAAGCTTCTTTCACAAAATCCATCATCGGAACCTGACGGGTGCTTGTTTCTGTTTTCGGTGTATTCACGTTGAAGTAGCAACCATTCTTCTCTACTTCATTGCGGTGACAATAATAAACCAACGTATGATTTACATCAAGCATGCCCTTATCAAGGTCAACGTCACACCAACGGAGCCCTGTTGCTTCTCCCACACGAAGTCCCGTTCCAAGCATCACTGCAAAAATTGGATACCAGTGATTATAAGTGTGGTTACGCTGCAAGAAGTCTAACAGCAGTTCCTGCTGCGGTCTCGTCAACGCCTTACGCTTTTCTGTTTTGAATACATGAGACTGCTTCAATTCCTTTAATACATTGTTAGAGGGATTGTTTCTGATATAAGAATCGTCTACAGCCATATCCAATACCTGATGAAGTACCGTATGAATACTGTCAATGGTTGATGCCTGCAATCCTCTTTCATCAGCAAGATAGTTATAAAAACGCTTTACATCAGATTTTTTAAGGGTAGAAATCCTTTTCTTTCCAAACTCCGGTCGTACAAATGTATTGTACATATACTGGTAATTCTGGAATGTGTTGTCTTTCAGTCCACGTTTAATCTGCTTCCATAAATCGAATAACTCGTTTACAGTCACATATCTTGCCTCTGCTTTTATTCCATCACTTTTGTCTCTTTCGATTTCTTTTTCTTTCTCTCGAAGTTCCTCCAGTGTTTTGGCATAAACTCTGCGACGCTTACCTGTTTTGTCAGTCCAACGATATTCATAAGTTCCGTTTGGACGCTGTCCTTCTCCTATACGGAGAACGATTCTGTCTTTGTCTTTTCTTTTTTGTCCTTTTCTTGCCATGTTAAATTCCTTTCCGCACAACAGAAAAGGGACATTGTTCCGATACATATTATACCAGAACAATATCCCTGTTTCAATGACCGTTTTACACGAAAACGGTACATTTCCCTGTGCAATTGTATACTTTATATTTTTGCAACAAGTTGTTGCAGTATTACCCCTCACAAAAATCGAAGGATTTTCTTGTTTTAATTCTTGTATAAATCTTGTTTAAATTCTTGTATTTAAACAAGCGTTTTTGATAATTCCGCCCTTCTTCACTTGGATAAATCTTGTATAAACTCTTGTTTTAAAACAAGGTTTATACAAGATTACTTTTTTAAAATCCAATACGATTTCTGCTGATTGGATGAATCAGGTTCGATAATATCTTTTTTCTTCATGGATGAAAGAAGATTTCGGATTTTATTTTCCTTTTGCGTATCGTTCAGAGCATTTGGCAGCTTATCCCACAAAAGATCTCGGATATCTTTTTTCTTTGCTCGTTCGTATTTTTTCAAATACTCTACAATCAAATCTTTATAATATTTGTCATCGAATCCCTTGTTTTTAATATAATTTGCACTCTCATCGATACTCTTGGCTGCGGAAGCAGACAAATACAAACTACTTAATCTGCCCTCAACCAGCTTGAATGAACGTAATCTGTCTGCATCAGCTTTATCTATCGGAAGTCCCTTTTGCACTCTATCCAACAAAAAGACTGTCTGCAAATCCAAATCCTGATGATCATACAAAATGTGCATATAATTATCATTCAAGGATTTACCATACACCGTAACTTCCACCTGTGTACCAGTTGATACATTATAATCCGGCATTGGGAAATACTTTGCCTTTTGAATATTATAAGCTCTCCTGATGCCAAGTGTTGCCGTATCAATCATGTGAAACGAGGCCATCGCTTCTGCCAAAAGCTGATTACGGTAAAATGGTGGATTGTAACTTACCTCCAGCACATTTTCTATCTTCTGTGGAATGAAATCGCCCGGATTAGTAAACTTAATCTTGTCGTCAAATTCATTTACATAAATTCTTCCGCCAAGTTGATAGTTCGTATGTGCAATACAGTTGTTCAGTAACTCACGTATCAGCCAGCTATTATACTGCTCTGTCTCCATTGGAAACAAAGTCATCTGGTTTGGCATATAACGATATGTCAGATTTCGCACTTTTGCAAATACCTTATCAACAACAT
>CAZPRB010000117.1:0-3922 GCA_964588645.1 uncultured Acetatifactor sp.
AACCTATTTCAAATCCGATTCCTCATAAAATCCTTCGTTAAAGGATGCATTGATTTCCGCAATTTCTCTTTTTCCATCAATGTAATCACGGTACATTTCCCACAAATCAATGTCGCAGCCATCCATAACCTCATCCTCCGGTACCCAGCTGCGAATCAGTTCTATACGCTCCTGCTTTGTTGTATCTTTAATCAAATAGCTCATCTTTTCCATACTCCTCTTGTGACATTCCTTTGCACAAAAGCCTCTCAAAACTCTCTGCAAATCTCTCGTCATCCTCTGCTGTCCTTTTACGAGGACCTTTCAGATGATTCTTCGAACTGCCTCTTCGTGCCTTCTTGGCAATGTGCCTTTCCATCAACATCTGATCAATATTCTCATCCGTATACCATTTGCCTGACTGATGGATTGCATGGGTCTTCTTACCCAGAGCCATTGCCGCTTCGCCTATATCCTGGGTTACAACAATATCGCCCTGATGACACAGACTTATCAGCTTAAAATCCACCGCATCAGCGCCTGCACCTACAACAATCACTTCGCTATAATCGGATGAGAGAACATGATTCGTATCACATAATAAAGTTACCGGTACTCCATACTTCTCTGCAATCTTTTCCACAATACGAACGACCGGACAGGCATCTGCATCCACAAATATTTTCATGATCCATCCTCTAAATTCATGCTCCGGCTCCTTTTTCTGCATAATGCGATTCCGGATATCACATCCCCATATCGCGATAATAATTACGAAGATCTTCTGCCATCTGTTTTTTCACTCTCTCGAAATCCACTGCTTCCATCCGCGCAAACAATGCATGATTCATTGATATCACACCCAAATCCTTAGAATGATACAAAAATCTCTTACGCTCAAACTTTTCAAAAGGATTGGTCAACATGTTAGATTTTATCAGTTTCCTATCCTTCAAAGTCTCCGCATTATAAGGACAAGAAGGTCTGTCCACAGGCAAACCACGCTCGATTCTATCTTCATAAAATGATATGTAATCGTTCAACACATCTTCGATATTGGCATCTCCGATGGAATTCAGATTTTTCAAAAACGATAGCAAAAATGGCATTTTGTAAGACAACGAATAGTCTCTTTCCTCCAGGAATGTAAAGAAGTCCTGTTTCATAGTTTCGTCGTTATGCTCCGGAATTTCTAACTCCTGCCGGATTCGCTTAGCATCCTCCGGACTGAACAAATATATCTGCTTGCTGCCAAAAGGATAAGTAACTGTGGGCTGAATCTTTCCCTTCTTAATCCAGCTGGTAATAGTTCCGGTACTGACATAAAATTCCCTGGCCAACTGCTCCTGACTCAAGTAATCACCATACTTATCCTCGAAACTATTCACATCAATTTCCACAATACGCTCCACGCGCTCCTGAAGGCCATCAATCTCTATCATATCTCCTACAGAATAATTCCTGCAGGCAATATTGCCAAACGGTACATACATGGCATTTTGGAAAATACTATGCATGGAACAAGGTCGCGCCATGGCACCATACTCATCTACCACATCAATAACAAATACATTCTTCTTTACATCAGTCTTACGAAGACCTCTGCCAATCTGCTGCAAATATAAAACCTTAGACAGCGTCGGTCTCGCCATGACCAAAATACCAAGTTCCGGATAATCCCATCCCTCCGAAATCATATTGCAGGCACACAGGAAACGAATCTTTTTCTCCTTGAAATCTGCCATGATCTTCTCAGCATTTTTTGTCTGTCCGGTATAGGACTTCGCACTGATACCCGCCTCATTCAGAAGTTTTTCCATTTCTACGGTATGCTTCGTATTTACACAGAAAATAATACCTTGACGGTTCGCCACTTCTCCCTCACAGAAATACTCCTGCAACACATTCACAATCAGTTCATTTCGGGAAGTGACACGGATATTTTTCTCCAAATCCGCATTGACATAATCCTTACCGTTAAAGCGTACATGACTCAAATCAATATTAGTCTCAATACGATACACATTCGCCTGAGCAACGATACCTTCTTCCATTGCCTGAATCAGGGACAGTCCGGTCTTGTAACTGCCAAAAATACTTTCCAGTTTCTTTTTATCCGGCCGCTGGTCTGTAGCTGTAAGTCCCACCATAAACTCCGGTGTAAAATATTGAATTACTCTTTTCAACATTGGTGCCACCGCATGATGCGCCTCGTCTATGACAATGTAGGAATACTCATTGGATGAAATAGCGGTATAATTTCTCACAATGTAAGCAAACGTATTGACCTCTATTCTATCCCGGTACTCCTGTAACGACTCTTCAATTCGTCTGTGCCAGTCCTTTACAATATTCGTATTAGGCGCCAGCACCAATGCTTTAAAATCCACCTTGCCCTTAGCAAAAGCACGCATGTCCTCTTCCACAATCTTGGACTTACCACTGGCTGTAGGAAATACAATCAGAAAAGTCTTAACCCCTTCCTTTCGCTTCTGTTCTATGTCCTGCAAAGTTGCCACCTGATGTTCATACAACTCCACCGGTCTGTCAATGAGCAGACCATTCTCCTCGAATCTCCCCACATCTTCACCAAAGAAAGACCGAATATCGTCCTCTATACGACTCTCAAACTTACAGTCCTCCTTAGAAAATCGATATAGTTTAATCCCCCACTGCGTGCAGGTGTTTTGCTTTTGAAGTTGCTTCCGATAACGTTCCAAGCCAATACTCTGCGGATGATGGTACAACACACCATTTTCCTCTACTGCAATATCACCATCACCGGTTTTCACATAATAATCCAAAAAATAATTGTGTCCCCGGGCATCAACTACACTATATTCCTTCCAAAGATATTTCAGTGCGTTCATACCATACACATTTGCGAAATTACGCTCAAACAAAAATTCCAGTGGCGATGCATCTGCATTCTCCTCTCGATTTGCAACCCGAATGCTAAAATCTATATCTGCATGCGTTTTTATACCTTGTACTACCGACTCGATGGTATCTTTATCTTCTATAAGGAAACGATACACTTTTTCATAGCGATGCATATAATAATTTTGTTTATCTGTAATCAACGAATAAGAAAATGCCTCATCCTCGGAATCACACTTGCAGATTCCCTCATCCACAATAATAACCGTCCCATCAATCACATAAAAGTAACTTTTCCCACCATTGGGATATTCAACTATTTCTTTCGCAGAAAGAGATTCAACCATTTCTCCTCACCTCGTCCGGGACGTACATCCGATGTAACCCATGTTTCCTCCACCTTAAGTCCACCAACATCCTGTAGTAATTTCTCCAAGTTCTCCTCTGTCATATCTATGAAATATCTGCCGTTACGAACCCCTTCAAAAGTTCCGTACTTGAATGAAGTATAGAGGAGCCCGTTGTCTTTTAGGGCAATTTTCATCTTCTTCATTACATCCACAAGCTCGGTGTAAGGCAGATGCAAAATAGAAGAACAAGCCCAGATAGCATCATACTTTTTCGTTTCTTGTAATTCTTCAAAAAGCATGTGCTTTACTTCGATGCCGGTATAATCACTGGCAAGCTTGCAGAGTTCCTCTGACCCGTCGATAGCTTCTACTGCGAAACCGTGGTCGAGAAAATATTTGGTGTCACGACCAGAACCGCAGCCAAAGTCGAGGATAGAGGCGTCCTTATACAATTTATCCAGAAATTTGGTCTGGATAGCAGAAAAATCTACATTTACAGTTGACTCTAAAAATGTTTGTGCATTTGCATTATAATATGCCAGTGTTTCCATTCTTTTTGATTCTCCATCTATGTTCATATAATACTTGTATCAACAATCTCCATTATAACTATTATATACCAAACAACCGACAAAATATAGCTGAAAATCCTTATCTATGCCGGACTTATTTGTAGTAATAGGATTGATGTCAACCCTCACGCCACCAATGGT
>CAZPRB010000118.1:0-3769 GCA_964588645.1 uncultured Acetatifactor sp.
GTTTTCACCTCTCTATGGAAAATAAGTATATAGTTCTATGTTCTCATCCACACTGCTTATGGAACCACAAACAGCGGTATCATTGTAACATAATAACTTGTCTCATGCAATACTATTTTTAAATAAATTTGTTCTTTTTCACCATGGCAACAAATTCAGCATTGTTTCTGGTTCTGGCAAACATATCCAGAATACGGTCGGTGGCCTCATCCGCTTTCAGACCGTTCAACGCTTTTCTCATGATATTGATTGCCTCCAGCTCCTCCCCGGAGAGCAGCAAATCCTCTCTTCTGGTGCCCGACTTCTGTAAATCGATAGCCGGGAAAATCCGTTTCTCAGACAGCTTGCGGTCCAACACCATTTCCATATTGCCGGTACCCTTGAATTCCTCGTACACCACATCATCCATCTTGCTTCCCGTATCAACCAGCGCTGTGGCAAGAATGGTAAGGCTTCCTCCCTCTCTCATGTTGCGGGCTGCACCGAAGAAACGCTTGGGCATATGCAATGCGGAAGGATCCAAACCGCCCGAGAGAGTACGTCCGCTGGGCGGAACTACCTGATTGTAGGCTCTGGTCAGACGGGTGATACTGTCCAACAGAATGACCACATCCTTTTTGTGCTCCACCAGACGCTTTGCACGCTCGATTACCATTTCGGATACTCTCTTGTGATGCTCCGGAAGTTCATCAAAGGTAGAGTAGATAACCTCCACATTGGCACCCTGAATTGCTTCCTTAATATCTGTCACTTCCTCGGGGCGTTCATCAATGAGCAGGATTAACATATGCATCTTGGGATTGGTGCGCAGAATCGACTTTGCCACCTCTTTTAGGAGAGTGGTCTTACCTGCCTTAGGCGGGGAAACAATCATACCACGCTGACCCTTACCAACGGGGCTGACCAAATCCATCACTCTCATTGCCACACTGCACCCCGGAGTCTCCAGCTTAATGCGCTCATTCGGGAAGATGGGTGTCATATCCTCAAAAGCCATACGCTTGGAGGCTTCCTCCACGGTATATCCGTTGATGGTACGGATGAACAGTAAGGCACTGAACTTCTCCTGTTGGGTCTTCACACGTTTATTGCCGCGCAGAATATCTCCGGTCTTCAAGCCAAAGCGGCGAATCTGACTGGGTGCCACATAGACATCATTCTCACCGGGCAGATAATTCTCGCAGCGGATAAATCCATACCCATCCGGCATAACCTCCAAGATACCGCTGGCCTCCACACCGCTGTCCAGCTCCTTGGGAAACTGATTCTCATCATATACCTCTCTTGGGCTATTCTCACTGCGGGCAACAGACTGTGCCGGAGACTGTGCCGGAGCCTCTGCCGCAGGTGCAGCCGTCTGCTCATTTTTCGTTCTCTCATCCTCAGCCAGCATAGCCTCTACCAGCTCTGATTTCTTCATAACTGACGTGCCCTTTATTCCGCGCACTTTAGCCAGCTCTCTCAGCTGGGCCAATGCCAGTGATTCATACTTTTCTCTCATAAATTCCTCCTATTTTGAAAACAGTTCAAGCTGCATCTATATTAATAAATAGAAACATTTATTCAATTCCGTCTGTATGGGGGTCAAATTCAGAAATGTCACGGATGTGTTCCTTGACCGCACGGCATATCACTCACGCACAATATACTCATGCACAATATGCTGACGCATACGAAAATTATAATACATTTTCAGCAAAATAGGAAGTCCCAATTTTACTTATTTTTTTGCCTTATTTTTTTGCCAAATAACTTGCACAGCAAATTAATCTATTATATGATAATCAGGTAGGTCAGCCTACCGATTTGAAAGAAAGAGGTGTTATCATGACAACCAATGAAAAAGCATTATTAATGCATGAAAAATGGAACGGAAAACTGGAAACCGTGTCCAAAACTCCCGTGAAATCCCGTGAAGATTTAGCCATTGCCTACACTCCCGGCGTTGCGGAACCCTGCAAGGTGATTGCCGAGGACAAAGAGGCGGCTTATAAATATACCATGAAAGCAAACACCGTCGCCGTTGTATCCGACGGGAGTGCGGTTCTGGGTCTTGGAAATATCGGTCCCCACGCCGCCATGCCCGTTATGGAAGGAAAGGCTGTCCTGTTCAAGGAATTCGGCGGTGTGAATGCAGTTCCCATCTGTCTGGACACACAGGACACTGAGGAAATCATCAAGGCTGTAACCTACCTGGCTCCGGCATTCGGCGGCATCAACTTGGAAGACATCAGCGCTCCCCGCTGCTTTGAAATTGAAGAGCGATTGAAGGCAACTCTGGACATCCCCGTATTTCATGATGACCAGCACGGCACAGCCATTGTGGTTCTGGCCGGCATTATCAATGCCCTTAAGGTAGTCAACAAGAAGAAGGAGGAATGTAAGGTAGTGGTAAACGGTGCCGGAAGCGCCGGTGTAGCCATCACCAAGCTTCTTCTTACCTACGGCTTCCCCAACATCGTTATGTGTGACAAGGTAGGGATTGTATCTAAGAATACAGAGGGCTTGAACTGGATGCAGCAGAAAATGACAGAGGTGACCAACCTGCAGAATGAAACAGGTACCTTGGCAGATGCCTTAAAGGGCGCTGATATCTTTGTAGGGGTATCCGCTCCCAACATCGTCACTCCCGAGATGGTGGCTTCCATGAATCATGACGCTATCCTGTTCGCAATGGCAAATCCTGTTCCTGAGATTATGCCGGATGTAGCGAAAGCCGCCGGCGCTCGTGTGGTAGGCACCGGTCGAAGTGATTTCCCCAACCAGGTCAACAATGTAGTTGCCTTTCCCGGAATTTTCAAGGGCGCTTTGGAGGGACGTGCCACTCAGATTACCGAGGAGATGAAGCTTGCCGCTGCCAACGCCATCGCAGGTCTTGTGCCCGAGGAACAATTAAACGAGGACAACATCATGCCTGAAGCCTTCAATCCCAAGGTGGCAGAATTGGTTGCTGAGGCCGTAAAGTCTCATATTGAAAAACGCTCATGAATCCGAATTGGTATGGTAAGCCCTATTATTCTTTAGATGCTTACTGCAAAAATACCTTTCAACATAAATGCTACAAAATAGCCCTGAATGCCCACATGACCTGTCCCAATCGGGACGGCACTCTGGACACTCGGGGTTGTATCTTCTGCAGTGCAGGCGGCAGCGGTGATTTCGCTGTGAGCACACGAAACCGCAGTATAGAAGAACAGCTCTCCGAAGGAATTTCCCTCTTCCGGGGCAAAAATATCGGCGAACATTTCATCGCCTATTTTCAGGCATTTACCAATACCTATGCCCCTATCTCTTACCTGGAAAGGGTTTATCGCGAGGCACTGGATTGCCCCTCCGTATGCGGCATCTCCATCGCCACCAGACCCGATTGCCTGTCGGATGACGTTCTGCTTCTGTTAGCGACCCTACAAAGGGAATATTATCACAAATTCATCTGGATAGAATTGGGACTGCAGACCATACATGAGAGTACCGCTGCCTTCATCAGGCGCAGCTATCCTCTCTCCTGCTTTGAGAAGGCCTTCGAAAGACTGCGTGCCCTGCAGCTTCCGGTTATCGTACATGTGATTTTGGGATTACCGGGCGAAACGCCGGAAATGGCACTGGAAACAATAGAATATCTGAATGCTTGTCAGCCCTTCGGCGTGAAGCTGCAGCTACTCCATGTGCTGGAGAACACCGATTTGGCAGCGCATTACCGTTCGGGCGGCTTTTCGGCACTGACCAAGGAGGAATATCTCCTGCTGGTGACCGATTGTCTCAACCACCT
>CAZPRB010000119.1:0-3741 GCA_964588645.1 uncultured Acetatifactor sp.
AATCCCCCTCTCGCTACTCCAAGATGCCGAGAAAATCGGCATCTTTTTTATTTCGTGTTGCATTTCGTGTTGCATAATTAAAAAAGTGATTCGAAATGGTTGTTTGCTTTGTCGGACATTTCTTTTTTTCGGTCATCCATTGCGTGTCTGTAAACCGCTTTCAGAACCTTGTCAGAACTCCATCCACCATCCGCCATTATATACGCATCCGGGATTCCGAGAGCATGACGGATAGAAGCTGAGTAATGTCTCAGGTCATGGAAACATATATTTACTGTTATATACATGGAATCGCCGTAGAAGCCCGATGAATAGGCACTTTTTGAAAAGGATCATTTCAAATCGGAATGAATATTTTTTCCAATGAAAAAAGCAGATAACGGGAATCGAACCCGCCTTTCCGGCTTGGGAAGCCGGCGTTCTACCAATGAACCATATCTGCATAGTCACTATTATAACACTTGCGCCGTAGAACGCAAGAGATTTATTCTATAATATATTGATGAAACCATCCTGAGGGCTTAAACTGTGCGAGGAAGAAAAGAGGTAATTGATGATATTTACGTCCGTCTATGGCGCGGTGGAAGTTTTGCTTGCAAGCGAGGCGGACAGATGGTACGCTGAAGAGGAGAAATAATCTTGCGAATAATCATGCGAATGGGAGGCAGATAGCGGTATGGCAAACAGATATTTAATTGTTGTGGATATGCAGAAGGATTTTGTGAATGGTGCACTTGGGACGAAGGAGGCAGAGCAGATTGTACCTGCAGTGCTGCAAAAGGTAGAGACCTTCGAGGGTGAGGTTCTTTTCACGAAGGATACCCATTTTGAGAATTATCTTTCTACAAGCGAAGGAAAGCAGCTTCCGGTAGAACACTGCATCAAGGGAACTGATGGGTGGATGCTGATAGAAGAACTGGAACAATACTGTGCGAGTCACGGTAGCGTTGTGTATGAGAAAAATACCTTTGGGTGTAAGAAACTGGCGGAGGATATGCTGGCAAAGCAAGAGAAGGAGTCTATTGATTCCATTGAATTGATTGGGCTGTGTACCGATATCTGCGTGGTGTCCAACGCGCTGCTTTTGAAGGCTTTTTTGCCTGAGGTGGAGATTTCAGTGGATGCGGAATGCTGTGCGGGCGTGACTCCGGCAGCACATCAGGCGGCATTACAGACCATGGAAAGCTGTCAGATATTGGTGAGAAAGTAGAGGATGTAATTGAAGTTGTAAATTGGAGGAGAAAGACAAATGGCATTTATTCAGATGAACTTTTTTTCTCAGTCGTTGATGCGGCAGGTGCCGGTGAATATTCTTTTGCCGTTGGACAAGCTGCCTGCACCGGGTGTGCCCGTGCGAGAGGAGAAACCATACAAGACTCTTTATCTTTTGCATGGTATTTTTGGCAATTATACGGATTGGGTGAACGGAACGAGAATCCAGCGATATGCTGAGGAGCATGACTTGGTGGTCGTAATGCCATCGGGAGATAACTCTTTCTATGTGGATCAGCCTAAGTCGAACAATTTTTATGGAGAGTTTGTCGGAAGGGAGCTTGTGGAGTTTACCAGGAAAATGTTCCCTCTTTCCCGTAAGAGGGAGGATACTTTTATTGGTGGTCTATCCATGGGCGGTTTTGGAGCTATGCGCAACGGGCTCAAATATCATGAAAGCTTTGGTTGTATTGTATCTTTATCGGGAGCATTTCATATAGATACTATACATGAGCGCACCAATGATTCACAGATGTTTTTTGAAAAAAAGGATTACGCAGAGAGTTGTTTCGGTAATTTGAACGAGGTGCTTGCGAGTGATAAGAATCCCAAGTATCTGATTCAACAGCTACTGAAAGAGGGAGCGGAGCTCCCCCGGATATATATGGCTTGCGGAGAACAGGATGAACTGTTGGAAAAGAATTGTGATTTTGCTGATTTCCTCAGAGACAGCGGTGTGGAATTTACCTTTGAGACAGGTTCCGGTGCCCATGAATGGGATTTCTGGGATACATATATTAAGAAGGCCATTGAATGGCTGCCTACAGAGAAGAATATAAAAGGCTAAAAGAGCTTGCCGCAAGGCAAGCTCTTTCCTTTCCTTAGTTCACTGCTTCAATTTTCCAAAGCTGGTTGGCGCCGCCGCTGTAATTCCACTGGATGACATCAGCGTTATCGGTAAGATAGCGGAGGGCTGTATGCAGAAAAATCTTGAGTTTCTGCCACACCCATGCTATACTTCACTAGTTGCGAGCGGAATAGTAGAAAGAAGCGGGAAGAGAATGAGAGAAAAAGAAAGCATAATAGTAGAAAATACGATAGAAGAAAGTATAGCATATGAAAATAGGGAGGAAGCGACACAGGAGAGCAATATTGCCACAATAGAGCACATGCTTGACGGGCGCATACTGCGTGCGATTAAAGAGATGGGCTTTGAGAAGCTTTCCCCCATTCAGGAGCAGGCGATTCCTTATCTGTTGCAAGGTGAGGATATCATTGGACAGGCACAGACGGGTACCGGCAAGACAGCGGCCTTCGGCATCCCGGTGATTCAGAAGGTGAATCCGGAGAACCGTAAATTACAGGCTATTATTCTGTGTCCCACCAGAGAGCTGGCCATTCAGGCGGCGGAGGAGCTTCGCAAGCTTGCAAAGTATATGCATGGCATCAAGGTGCTGCCTGTTTATGGCGGTCAGGAGATCGGTAAGCAGATTAGTGCATTGCGCGGAGTGCAGATTATTGTTGGTACGCCGGGGCGTGTCATGGATCATATGCGCCGTCATACCATCAAGCTGGAGCATGTAAATATGGTAGTGCTGGACGAAGCGGATGAGATGTTAAATATGGGATTTCGGGAGGATATGGAGTTAATCCTGGGACAGATTCCCAACGAACACCAGACGGCGCTGTTTTCTGCGACCATGCCTCAGCCGATTTTGGATATCACCAACCGTTTCCAAAGGAATGCCAGAATGGTGAAGGTGGCTGCGAAGGAGTTGACCATTCCCCTTGTTTCCCAGAGATATTATCGGGTGAGAAGTGAGTATAAGGATGCGGCATGTATCCGATTACTGCAGTATTATCAGCCCGGGCTCTGCCTGATTTTCTGCAATACGAAGAAAAAGGTAGATGAGCTTGCGGAGTTTCTGAAGCAGCAGGGCTATCAGGCGGAAGGACTGCATGGTGACCTGTCCCAGCATCAGAGAGATGTGGCGATGAATCGTTTCCGCAACGGCAGTACGAATATTCTGATTGCTACGGACGTTGCGGCCCGCGGCATTGATGTGGATGATGTGGAGGCGGTTATCAACTATGATATTCCGCAGGATATAGAGTATTATGTGCATCGAATCGGCAGAACAGGACGTGCCGGCAAAAAAGGACGCTCCTTTACCTTTGTCAATCGTCGTGAGCTGTACAGAATCCGTGAGATTGAGAGAGTGTGCCACACTGTGATTGAGGAGAAAAAGCTTCCTAATGCCTCCAAGGTCATGCGGGCGAAAGCAGATAAGTATTTGGAGGAAGCATGGACCTTTCATGAGCATGAGGATATGGAGCTGATGAAGAGATTTCTGCAGCGCAAGCTGGAGAAGGAGGATGCCGATCTTCTCGAGCTTGCTGCTGCAATGCTGAAGCTTCAGATGGGCGATATGGGAGATGAGATTCCGGAGGATAAGCCCGAACGATACGGACGCGATAGCTATGACCGTCACAGTCATCGGGACAGTCGTCAACGTGACAACCGCCGGG
>CAZPRB010000120.1:0-3716 GCA_964588645.1 uncultured Acetatifactor sp.
CCCTCCGGTGCAAGCTCTATGGCTGTCTGCGTTTCTCCAAAGGATGCCGCCCAGCTGTCAAAATGCCCTAATCCCAGCTTCTGAAGCGTACCATACTGAAGGTATCGCATATTCGTGTAAAGTTCTGTCATACTGTTGCTGATTGGTGTACCTGTCGCAAATGTGACACCCTTTCCTCCGGTCAGTTCATCCAGATAAGCTCGCCTTTCTCGTCAAGGTCATATTCCTTTTTGGACTTCGCCGCCCATGCGCCGCGCCCGTCCAGTGGTCGCATAGTAAGCATGATATGACAATGGGGATTTCCGTCGCCTTTGTCGTGTATGCAGAAGTCGGCGCACATTCCTTTGGAAACAAATTGAGAGGAACAGTATTCCCGGACAAGCCGTATCTGTTCCTCTCGTGATAATTCTATGGGGAGTGCCGCGTCAATCTCCCTTGCAAGCCGGGCGTTCCCGGCTTTCTCGTAAAGCTCCACACTGTTCCACAAAGTAGCGCGGTTAGAGAAAGAGGGCGGCGCGTGGGACGGCAACAGGATTTCCGTATGGACTACGCCGCCTTTATGGGTGTAGTCGTGGATTTCTCCGTTCCACTCGTTTGTGATTTTATCGCCGCTTCGATAGGCGGCTGCGGCAAAGCAAGCCGGAGAAGTGCGGCGGCTTCCTCGTCGGTCATGGTCTTTGCTTCCGGCACAATGCTTTCAAAGACCGCGCCCCGGACGATAAGGCGGTGATTGCGTTCCCGGCGTTCTTCGCGGGATAGCTTTTGACGCAACATCTTTTTCCGGTTCTCAAACTGCCGGATTTTCTTCTGTCCGTCCTCGATTTCGGCGGTCAGCTCGGCTCGGGTTTTCTCTCTTGATTTTGTCATGGGTGGTCACTCCTTTCTGCCTGTTGGCATAGAAAAAGGACAGTCGATTTTCTCGACTGTCCCTTGTGGGTGGCTATTCAATTTTAGTCTGCTGTTTTCAAATATATGAAATAGCTTGCTGTTCCGCCATAGCCATTTTCAGTATTCCATTCGGCTGTTACTTCATAAATATATCCGCCCAGTTTAAGAGTGAGTACGTTTCCAACAATAGTTACATCTTCGCTGTTTGTAGTAGGCTCTCCCCAATGTTCGTCACTCCAGCACTGCACACTTAAAATTGTATCTGGTTCTTCTGTAAATCTTAATGTAGCTGTTGTTTCTGTTGTTTCAAATGGCGGGGACAACAGATCCTTGCACTCTAACGGGTGTGGGCTATCAGCTATTGTGCTTTCAGCAGTTCCGTCAATATTTGTTTTTTGCCACGAATAAGTTCCTAATACTGCACCGATAGCGGTTTCATCACTCACAACGCTTAACGTGGGCGGTTCTTCCAAAATTATATTGGCAGTCCCAGAGTTTAGTAATTCATTTGCATAGCTGTTGAGTGCTTCACATGGCTCATATTTTGTCTTATAACCGATACCGTCAATGACAATAAATGGGTTATACGCCATAATATCTGTTTGTGTACCGTCTGCCATAGTCAAGGTAAAAACAACGCCTTGTCCAGCATACTCTGTGTAAGAATTATCCTCATTATAGACAACAACATCATTCAAATATTCAACTAATTCTTGGATATTTTCAATCTCAATCGTTTTGTCTGGCGGTGTTAATAACACTTTAGCGGAAACAATCTGCGCTGCGTCCAAATCCTTATACGGTTTTTCCCCTGTTGTGAATAAAAATACGATTACCGCGATACCTACTAAAATGATACAAGCTATTGCAATCATCAATCTCTTTTTTCTCATGGAACAAGCCTCCTGTTCTTCTCTGTTACTTGTATAGACGAAAAAATTGAAAGGAAGTTTCACTATCTATAAATATCATAGCACATGGTTATGAATGAATCCACCTCATTTCAGCCTGTCAGTGGCATTGTTTTCTCTGGCAAACCGCCGCGCCACTTCCCGACGTTCCTCACTGTATGGGACGGTCAGACGGAAAGAGAAGCGTCCTTTACTTCTTTTAATTTCTCGTAGTAGAATTTCTCGTGTGCATCGCTAATAAAAATCATTTTGCCTTCATTCTCGGCTGTTGCACCTAACGCTGTACTGTTCATGTTCTTTTCCTCCTAATAATTTTGATTGACTATAACAAAAAAGGACAAACCCATCTGTTAAAATGAATTCGTCCTTTAAGGCGTAGTTATTAGGTTTTTGAACACATCGTTATGTGTTATTCAGTACTATTTTGGTTTTTTTTGATGTACTTTTGATGTACCAACCCATTTTTGATGTACTATTTCAGAAAACAAAATCCACTTTTATTCTTCAAAAAGTCTCCGTTTCCGTTCAATCATTTCGTCGATTTTTTCGATATAGAGAGCAACATCCTTCACATTGTCGCACCGCTCAATCCTGCCGTCCGGAAATACCCTTTTGGTAATGGTTCCGGCACCACAGGCTACGATGGTCTGTTTCTCTTCCATAATGAGAATATTATAAAGTCCAAGCTTTCCGGGACGGGCGTAGCCCACATTTTCGAAATTCCCGGACATATTCTTCTGGCGATAGAGATAGTAGGGCTCCATCCCCAGCTTCTTCGCCCCCTCTGCGGCTATACGCATGGTCTCATCCGTATTGTTCAGAGTGGAGACGCCGTTTTCCTTAATCCACTGGCTGAGCCTGGAGGCACGCTTGATTGCAAGGGAATGCACAGTCAGACTGTCAGGATTGAGCTCCACAACATGATCAATGGTGTTCTGTACATCCTGTTCCGTTTCCCCGGGAAGCCCCAGAATCAAATCCATATTGATGTTGGCAAAGCCCACCTTCCGCGCCAGCTGATACGCCTTCAGCACCTGTTCCACCGAAGCCTTTCTGCCGATGATATCCAATGTCCCCTGCTTCATTGTCTGTGGATTCACAGAGATACGGTCCACCTTGTGCTTGTACAGCACCTGCAACTTGGCTTCCGTGATACTGTCCGCACGACCCGCTTCCACAGTGAATTCCTTCACGGTACTGAAATCAAAGAGTTCCTTCAGGCGGCTAATCAGTCTGTCAAGCTGCTCTGCCTCCAGGGTAGTGGGAGTACCACCGCCGATATAGACACTGTCCAGAATCTTGCCCGCAAATTGTCCGGACACATACTCCAACTCCCTGATGACACAGGTAATGTAGTCATCCACCAAGCTACGGCACGCCGCAATGGGATAAGAAGTAAAGGAACAGTACAGACAGGTTGTGGGACAGAACGGGATGCCAATATAAAGGCTATATCCCTCCTCATAATGGATGTCCTGCAAAAGCTCCCTTTCACGCTTGGCAATATCAATACTGAGCTTTGCCTTCTCTGTGCTTACATAATGCTCTCTCTCATAAAAAGCAAGGATTTCCTCCTCCTTTTGTCCTTCCTCCAGCATCCCATACGCAATTTTTGTAGGACGTATTCCTGTCAAATTCCCCCATGGCAGCTCTTTTTGGGTTATCTCACCCAGAGTTCTGTAAAGGAATCTCTTGAAGGCATCCTTGCAGACTCCTCTACGAATACAGCCTTCAGCTAGGCTCTTGGTTTCATCGGACGTTGTACCTTGAAATTTCTCCGTATAATTCACCCACTCCTCGAAAGGTTCCGGGGACTCTGCACAAATATCCTTTCTCACTCGAATATCCGCTTTGTCCTCTTCAATGCTAATCTTCACTCTCACCCAGGGTGTCAATTCTTCCCTTTTGTCCTCCTTG
>CAZPRB010000121.1:0-3659 GCA_964588645.1 uncultured Acetatifactor sp.
CCTCTGTGGGGACTGACAGCGTGATATCCACCAGCTTGATGCCTCTGTCCTTGGCAACTAAATGTGCTTCATATTCGCCGGAGGTTGATTTGTAGTAGTCGCCCAACACGGATACTTCGTTTCGCAAGGAGAATTCATTTTCCCTGAAGTAAGTGTTGATATCATTTTTAATGGCATCATTAATGCGGTTTTGGAAGAAATTCAGTGTCTCCTTTCCCTCCTCCGTAATCGCCAGATGCGTGCGGTTGCGTATGGACTGGGAGGAAATCATTCCCGCATCGGTTAGCTCGTTGATGACCTGTTGTAGGGTCAGAAAATTGGTATATTCCTTTTCCAGGATAAAATCGCTGATTTGTGCCGCAGTCAAAGGGAAGGACACTCTGTTCAGCATGTAGAGCACGATTAATTTGTATAAAGTCAAAGGGTCTTGTAACATTTTTTCTCATCCATTTCTCAGTTGATTCATATTTGTGTAAGTATGATGTGGCAAATAGCAGCCCGGGAACAATATTATGGTCTGAGCCGATAGTCTCTGCCCTGAAAAGAACCGGTCTCCTTCATCAGACGATGGAGGGAGTTCAATACATCTCTTTTGTGTAAGCTCCATTTCGGTGCAATCAGGAGTTCTCCGGGACCATCACCTGTGACGCGGTGTATGACGATGTCAGGGGAAAGGTGGTTGAGACAATCGGTCACCAGCAGGAGATATTCCTCCTTGGTCAGTGCCGCAAAGCCACCCGAACGGTAATATGCTGCCAAATCGGTATTCTCCAGTATATGCAGTAGTTGCAGCTTTACGCCGAAGGGCTGATAAGCATTCAGATATTCTATCGTTTCCAGTACCATTTCCGGCGTTTCGCCCGGCAATCCCAAGATTACATGTACGATAACCGGAAACTGCAGGGAGCGCAG
The DNA here is from genome assembly GCA_964588645.1 of uncultured Acetatifactor sp. Lineage (GTDB taxonomy): Bacteria > Bacillota > Clostridia > Lachnospirales > Lachnospiraceae > Acetatifactor. The sequence goes on from CAZPRB010000121.1 coordinate 913, forward strand.
TCTTTCGTAAGCCTTCTCAAAGCAGGAGAGAGGATAACCGCGCCTGATGAAGGCGGCTGTGTGTTCGTGTATGGTCTGCAGTCCCAATTCTATCCATATAAATTTGTGACAATATTCCTTTTGCAGGGTCTCTAACAGAAGCAGAACCTCCTCCGACAGACAGTCGGGTCTGGTGGCGATGGAGATGCCGCATACGGAGTCGCAGTCCAGTGCCTCGCGATAAACCCTGTCCAAGTAAGAAATAGGGGCATAGGTATTGGTAAATGCCTGAAAATAAGCGATAAAATGTTCGCCGATATTTTTGCCCCGGAAGAGGGATATTCCCTCAGAAATCTGTTCGTCTATACTGCGGTTCTGTGTGCTCACGGCGAAATCGCCGCTGCCGCCGGCACTGCAGAAGATACATCCCCGGATGCCCAGAGTGCCGTCCCGATTGGGACAGGTCATGTGGGCATTCAGAGCAATTTTGTAGCATTTATGTTGAAAGGTATTTTTGCAGTAAGCATCTAAAGAATAATAGGGCTTACCATACCAATTCGGATTCATGAGCGTTTTTCAATATGAGACTTTACGGCCTCAGCAACCAATTCTGCCACCTTGGGATTGAAGGCTTCAGGCATGATGTTGTCCTCGTTTAATTGTTCCTCGGGCACAAGACCTGCGATGGCGTTGGCAGCGGCAAGCTTCATCTCCTCGGTAATCTGAGTGGCACGTCCCTCCAAAGCGCCCTTGAAAATTCCGGGAAAGGCAACTACATTGTTGACCTGGTTGGGGAAATCACTTCGACCGGTGCCTACCACACGAGCGCCGGCGGCTTTCGCTACATCCGGCATAATCTCAGGAACAGGATTTGCCATTGCGAACAGGATAGCGTCATGATTCATGGAAGCCACCATCTCGGGAGTGACGATGTTGGGAGCGGATACACCTACAAAGATGTCAGCGCCCTTTAAGGCATCTGCCAACGTACCTGTTTCATTCTGCAGGTTGGTCACCTCTGTCATTTTCTTCTGCATCCAGTTCAAACCCTCTGTATCCTTGGATACAATCCCCACCTTGTCGCACATAACGATGTTGGGAAAACCATAGGTAAGCAGAAGCTTGGTGATTGCTACGCCGGCACTTCCGGCACCGTTTACCACTACCTTACAGTCCGCTTTCTTCTTGTTGACCACCTTAAGGGCATTGATAATGCCGGCCAGAACCACAATGGCTGTGCCGTGCTGGTCATCATGAAATACGGGGATGTCCAGAGTTGCCTTCAATCGCTCTTCAATTTCAAAGCAGCGGGGAGCGCTGATGTCTTCCAAGTTGATGCCGCCGAATGCCGGAGCCAGGTAGGTTACAGCCTTGATGATTTCCTCAGTGTCCTGTGTGTCCAGACAGATGGGAACTGCATTCACACCGCCGAATTCCTTGAACAGGACAGCCTTTCCTTCCATAACGGGCATGGCGGCGTGGGGACCGATATTTCCAAGACCCAGAACCGCACTCCCGTCGGATACAACGGCGACGGTGTTTGCTTTCATGGTATATTTATAAGCCGCCTCTTTGTCCTCGGCAATCACCTTGCAGGGTTCCGCAACGCCGGGAGTGTAGGCAATGGCTAAATCTTCACGGGATTTCACGGGAGTTTTGGACACGGTTTCCAGTTTTCCGTTCCATTTTTCATGCATTAATAATGCTTTTTCATTGGTTGTCATGATAACACCTCTTTCTTTCAAATCGGTAGGCTGACCTACCTGATTATCATATAATAGATTAATTTGCTGTGCAAGTTATTTGGCAAAAAAATAAGGCAAAAAAATAAGTAAAATTGGGACTTCCTATTTTGCTGAAAATGTATTATAATTTTCGTATGCGTCAGCATATTGTGCATGAGTATATTGTGCGTGAGTGATATGCCGTGCGGTCAAGGAACACATCCGTGACATTTCTGAATTTGACCCCCATACAGACGGAATTGAATAAATGTTTCTATTTATTAATATAGATGCAGCTTGAACTGTTTTCAAAATAGGAGGAATTTATGAGAGAAAAGTATGAATCACTGGCATTGGCCCAGCTGAGAGAGCTGGCTAAAGTGCGCGGAATAAAGGGCACGTCAGTTATGAAGAAATCAGAGCTGGTAGAGGCTATGTTGGCGGAGGATGAGAGAACGAAAAAGGAGCAGACGGCTGCACCTGCCGCAGAGGTATCGGCACAGTCTGCTGCCCGAGGTGAGAATAGCCAAAGAGAGATATATGATGAGAATCAGTTTCCCAAGGAGTTGGACAGCGGTGTGGAGGCCGGCGGTATCTTGGAGGTTATGCCGGACGGCTACGGTTTTATCCGTTGCGAGAATTATCTGCCCGGTGAGAACGATGTCTATGTGGCACCCAGCCAGATTCGCCGTTTCGGATTGAAGACCGGAGATATTCTGTGCGGAAATAAACGTGTGAAGACACAGCAGGAGAAGTTTAGCGCACTTCTGTTCATCCGTACCATTAACGGATACACCGTTGAGGAAGCGTCCAAGCGTATGGCTTTTGAGGATATGACACCTATATTCCCGAATGAACGTATTCGGCTGGAGACTCCGGGATGCAGTGTTGCGATGAGAGTGATGGATCTGGTCAGCCCCGTGGGTAAAGGTCAGCGTGGTATGATAGTTTCCCCGCCAAAGGCAGGTAAGACAACACTTTTAAAGGAAGTGGCAAAGTCGATTCTGCGCACCAATCCCAAGATGCATATGTTAATCCTGCTCA
>CAZPRB010000122.1:0-3396 GCA_964588645.1 uncultured Acetatifactor sp.
AATTTATAGAGAATTTCATAGAGAAAATCCCCGGAAAAATTGTCATTTATGGCATCGGGCAGCATACAAAAGTTTTATTGGAGAACATTTTGTCCGATAGAATTGTTGGTTTAATGGATGCGGCCAAGACGGGTGAGGTTATGTATGGCAAGAAGGTATTGTCCTATGAAGAAGTGGCAGCCATTGAGGGAGTATACATAGTTATTCTTGCGAGAAATTCTGTAATCAATGTTATTTTTCGAAGGATACAAGAATTCGTTACAGCAAATAACATAGCTGTATATAATATAAGCGGTAAGCGATTACAGGCAGATAATATCAATTCTGCCTCAAAAGAGTGCTTTCAATTACAAGAGGAAGTGCTTCGGAAGAAAATTTGTACGTCTGAAGTAGTTTCTTTTGATATTTTTGATACTCTTTTATGCCGTCGGGTTTTAAGACCGAGTGATGTCTTTAAAATGGTAGAGGAACATTTGCATTCGAAAGAGTACAGCTTTTATGATGAGAGAATAAAGGCTGAAGCAGAGTTGATGCCGGAAAGTAATTACAATATAGATGATATATATGGAAAGTTTCAAACAAATACCCAAGAAACCGATGAAAAGGTGGCATATTTGAAGGAGCTGGAGATAGCCACTGAAAAAAGAGTGTTAAGGAAAAGGGATGATGTCTGTAAATGCTTAGAAGAGGCTTATAAACAAGGGAAAAAAGTGTACTTGATATCAGACATGTATCTTCCGGAAGAGGTTATTAAAGAGATTCTTGAAGAGAAAGGCATTGTAAATTATCACAAGCTTTATGTTTCTACAAATCATAAGACATCAAAAACAGAGAAGCTATTTGAGGTAGTACGTGATGAAAATTGTTTGCATACTTCAAAGTGGTTGCATATAGGAGATAATCAGTTTTCCGATATATATGCTCCGTCCAAATTAGGCATCGATACATACAAATTATACAGTACAACAGAAATGCTGGAGGAAAGCATATATAGCAAAATATTGGAATGGAATCATTCATTAGAAGAAAACATGGTGATTGCGTACTTTGCGGCAGAGGCCTTTAATAGTCCTTTTACAGGCTTCAAAGAAAATGGTAAATTGCAGATAGAAGAACCGGAGTTGCTTGCAAAGTTAATTGTTGCGCCATTGCTTATGAAGTATATGGTTTGGCTGGTAAAACATCTTAGGGATGATGGCAGCAATCTGGTAATATTCCCGGCAAGGGATGGTTTCGTTCTACAACAAATATACGATGAAATTAAGAGGGTATATTGTGATTGGGATTTGCCGGAAGCTATTTACTTATACATATCCAGAAGAGCAATTCTTGTTGCGGCTGCGGAGAATGTTGAGGATTTGAAGTTTATTATTGAACTCCCTGCCCCGGGAGATATTTCCCAGAAGATTTCTAAGAGATTTGAAATCCCGATAGAAGGAAAATATGAGTTAGATTGTATCCCGGAAGAACTGTGGAATCATCTTCTTGCATGTTCTGCAAAAGAAAGAGGATTATACGAAAGCTATCTTAGAAGAGTGAAGCTTTATGAGTATGATAAGATTGCGTTTGTTGATTTTGTGGCTTTGGGAACCATTCAGGAAGCATTGCAAAGAATGACGCATATAAATATGCAGGGATATTTTTTCTTGCGAAGAAAACCGACTAGTAAGTATACAGAGCATCTCGTAGCAGAGTCGTTGTATCCTATGTCCGGCGATTTTCAGGAAGAGTCAAATATTTACAGATTCTATTATTTTTTGGAAAATATTCTTTCTTCATACGAGCCTAGCTTTAAACGTATGAAGACAAATGAAGAGTATGAGTTTTTTAAAGAATCCAGAACTGCGGAAACTGTAGGACAACTGAAGAAGTACCATGAGGCGGTTGTGAGTTACTCTAAGGATATGCTTGGGATGTATCCTGATATTTCGGGTATGAATGCCGATGTTGCAATATATGATATGTTATTGGGATTTTTTAGTACAGATTATATGAATATCAAGCCGGAAGTATTAAAGGACATTATCAATTATGATGAATTCCTAGGTTATACCGTTGTTGACTTGAATAGATAATGGAGCGGAGAATTTGACAACGCTCTATTTTAGAAAAAATAAGGACAGATGGAAGATAATACATACCGGAAAGCTTTGGCTGATATAGGAGGTTGTTAGGATATGACTTTAGTAATCTACGGAGCCCAGGCAATTGCATTGGGAGCATATAAAGCAATGAAAGAAGTATTTCCTGACCAAGATATCCTTTGCTTTCTTGTTTCGGAGATGGGAGCGAATGCTTCGGTGTTAGGTGGGAAGCCGGTACGGGAACTGAAAGAGTTTGCGTCCGCATTGTCCCTTGAGGAGAAGGAGGAGATACAAGTCCTGATAGCTACACCGGAGACCGTCATGGATGCAATTGAGCAGAGCTTGGATGAAGCAGGATTACACTGCTATGTACGTCTGGACTCCTTAAGATGGGCGCAGATGCAACAGATGGCTTTTGCAAGGTCAGGGCAGTATATGCCCCTTGCGGCTTATCCGGTAGGATTTCACCGCCCTTCCCTTCAGGTGTATAAAGCCAAATTTTTTAAGGATAAGGAGCTTCAGACTAGCTTTGTGAATCCTGACTATATGATTGATTTACAGGTGGGAGCTGCGCGGACGGAGCAGAGAGTCGCAGAATTGTTGGATAATGACGGAGAACATATTTCGGGGAAGAATGGCAATTATTCAGAGCTGACAGGACTTTATTGGATGTGGAAGAATCAGATTCTGCCTTCGGAGGATAGAAATGAGAAGTATTATGGATTAGCTCATTACAGACGTCTGTTTAACTTGTCAGATGATGATTTACTCCGTATACAGGATAACGGGATAGACGTAATACTTCCCTATCCTATGCCTTATGAACCTGATATAGAAGTACACCATAAGAGATATCTATCAGATACAGAATGGAATGCGGTCTTACAGGCATTGGAGGAACTACAGCCGGAGTATGCAGAAGCATTTAAGGAACTTCTGAAACAGGGAACTATGTATAACTACAATATTATTATTGCAAAAGGAAATGTATTGAACGATTATTGCAGCTGGCTGTTTCCCATTTTGTTCAGAGTGGAGGAAATTAATGACCCTGAGGGAGTCAAGGTGCCGAATCGCTTTGTGGGTTATATTGGAGAAACATTAGAGACCTTGTATTTTCTGTATCATAAGCAGAAGCTACGTATTGCTCACGCAGGCTGCAGGTTTTTATCTTAGAAGGGCTACGAGATATAGGATACGAAGTTTTTTCCGGATTCTGCCGCCTGAGTGTGGAATGACGAAGGGAGATTACGAATTTGAAAGCACATGTATTACATGGAATAGGCGATATTCGTCTGGATATGGTGAAAGA
>CAZPRB010000123.1:0-3364 GCA_964588645.1 uncultured Acetatifactor sp.
TTATGAACGGTATAGGAAAACTTGCACTGGGAACGATGGGTATGAATTTTGGCAACAAAGAAAGCTCCATCCGGACCATACAAACGGCACTTGAGAATGACATCCACATCTTTAATACAGGTGATTTTTACCAAAAGGGAGAATCCCAGGTGGTGTTGGGAGAGGCGTTAAAGGATGTGGCAAGAGAGGAGTACTTCATTTCCCTCAAGTTCGGTGTAACCTTTTCGCTGACAGGAGCAAAACTGGATGTAAGACCTGCTAACATCAGACCGCAGCTTGAGGCTGCCCTGACTGCCATGGGACTTTCTTATGTGGATTTATATCAGCCCGCCAGACAGGATATTGCCATTCCGGTAGAGGCTGTCATGGAGGAAATGGTGAAGCTGAAGGAGGAGGGACTGATTCGACATATCGGACTGTCTGAAGTAGATGCGGACACACTGAGAAGAGCATATAAGGTTCATCCGGTTCACAGTGTTGAGGTAGAATATTCCCTGCTGAGTCGCGAGATAGAAAAGGAATTAATTCCTACAGCAAAAGAGCTTGGAGTACAGGTTGTGGTATATGGTGCCGTAGGACATGGCGTGTTGACGGACAAGGTGGTAAATGGCGGTATGGACAATCCGATGATGGCAAGAGGAATCCTGTCGCCCCTTCACAAAAAGCACAATCTACAGATTCTGAATGCATTTGCAGACATTGCCCGGAACCGGGGCCTCTCAATGAGTGAGCTGGCCCTGGCATGGACACAGGCAAAGTATGATAATATTCTGTCCCTGATTGGTACGACCAGCCCGGAGCATTTCTTAAGCTCGTTAAAGGCCATGAAGACAGCGTTGGATGATGCGACCGTTGCGGAAATAGAAAAGTTGGTTTCGACGCAGACGATAAAAGGGCATACTATGCGTAAATGGGTCTTTGAAAACGGTGTCGGAAGGATGGAGTCATAGCATTACGGTCATAGCATTACAAAGAAAAAAGTGTTTCTGCATTTTTGTATGCGATGCATTCCTTTTCGTATTGGTCAAGTGGTGCATTTTCTATAAAGGGTTTTGCACCCTCGTTACTGATAAAAGGACAGTCTACGGAGTGAATGATGCGGTCGGCGCCGAGTACTTCGACACAGAACTTCAGCTGCGGATAATCGAAAATGCCGCTCGGTGTGACATACACATTCTGCCTGAAGGTATCTGTGACTGTCCGTTTCAGTTTCGTGACAGTCCGGGGCATGGACTGGTCCAGACGAGAGAGGAAAAATGGCAGCATTTCCCCCCAGTGACCGGCTATAAGCTGTAACTTCGGGAACTGCTCCAGTCGTCCGGCGAGAATGGTGCGCAGTATCTGAATGCCTGCTTCGTTATGCCAACCCCAGCCGTGCAGGGACAATCTTGCACTGATTTCATCGTCGAGACCGCCATAGTAAGGCTCTTGTACCGATTTGAGAGGTGCGCCCGGATGTATGTAGATGGGAAGCGCTAACGCCTCACAGGCCTCTAAAATTGGCAGAAAACGTCTGTCGTCCAGGAAAGCATTGTCACCGGAGGCTCTTCCTGCCAGCAGAATGCCTTGAAATCCCATTTGTCTGATGCGTTCTGCTTCCCGGACCGCCTCCTTGGGTGCAGACCAGGGAAGAAGAGCAAAGGCGCCGTATCGGTCGGGATGCTTTTGGACTACCTCCGCCATGTAATCATTGGTTTCTGCTACAATACCGGGGGCTTCTTTCGCCGGCAACAGCTGCGATTTGGAAGGACAGGAGAGTATCTGCTTTGTGATACCATACCGGTCCATATCTTCGATGCGTCGCTTGTCCAAGTCGCCAAAAAGCTCAGGGTCCGCATCATAGGGTCTTCCTTTTCTATGAGCCATAGCTGTATAAGGAGCATCCTGAGTTGTATATTTTGCCAGATGCATATTGATTGGTGCACCTGCCAGATGTTCTTCAATCGTTATCATTTTCATATTCTTCACCTCACAAAATTGTCTGTCCGTCAATCCATATCTGTTTGATTTTTCTTGTGTCTGCTATCTCTTTATCCGGTCGTCCTTCCACAAGCAATAAGTTGGCTCTTTGACCTTCTGCAATTCTGCCGAAATCACCAATGCCAAAAGCTTTTGCAACATTGGCTGTTGCGCTTGACAGAATTTCCGTAGGTGTCATGCCTGCCCGGGCTAATAGTTCCATTTCGCGATGCAGGGAAGTCCCATATGCTACTGCCGGGGCAAAGCTACCGTTATTGGCGTCGGTGGCAGCAAGGATAGTGACTCCGTATTCGTGCAGCATGCGAACGGCATTTTCCGCATTTTGGTAATGCTCCGGCTTGTATTTGTTCCGATTACTGTTGGCAAATGCTTCCATCATGACGAGTGTGGGTGCTACTGCAATTTTCTTCTCGGCAATGGTTTTCGCAAGCTCTTCGGGAAAGGCTTCTTTCATGGGAACGTGGAGCAGGATATCTGCATTGCAATCCACGGACATCTGCACCGCTTTCACGGAAACTGCGTGGACGGCGACTTTGATTCCGTGCTTGTGGGCAGTCTGACAGATATCTTTTAAAACAGGCTTCGGCATCAGATTCGGTTCCGTGAGAAGTACCTTAATATAGGCTGCACCGTCCTCGATTGCTCTTTGCACATAGGATTTGCCATGCAATGTCCCCATTGTCATTCCGGCTGATGATACAATCGTAAACGGACCGGAGTCTGCGATGAGGGAAGCCGGCGCTGCAACATCACAGGTGGCAGTGACTCCGCTGCCAAGCATTGCGGTAATCTGTCCCTTAGTACCCATGTGTGTATGGGCATCTATCAAACCCGGCATCAGAAAACAATTTGTTTCCGAGTATTCAGATTCCTCCACGGCGGTGATGACGCCATTCTCCACCACGACGGATGCGTGTTCCTTTACATGTTCACCGTCGAACAACGGGTAATTCAATCTGATTTTCTCTTGCTTGGCAACGGATATCAGTTCGCTGAATTTCATGACGGTGCCATAGTGATTGCTCATTACCAGATAATTAGCGCGGACAATCACGGTGTCCCCGACTGCGACCCTGCGCAATGGGTCGGATGAGGGGAAAATCACAAGTGCATAAGTCCGACCGTCTCGTCTGTCTGAAATTTCAATGGACGGTTTGTTGTGAATGTCCGGACCGATTTTCTTGGCAATGCCTGTTACTTCAAAACGTTTATCCGCATATTTGGTCAAAAAACTGTCTGCATCTGCGGCAAATTCGTCGCAGAGAGCTTTGACGGCAAAAGGGGTATCCTGAGTTAAGAACGGCATGGCAGTGGTCTCAATCTGATGGGTTTTCCTGTCAGATGGATGGGAAGGGTAAAATCTAAGTGGTTCGTTTCTCATGCT
>CAZPRB010000124.1:0-1851 GCA_964588645.1 uncultured Acetatifactor sp.
CCGAAAGAAGCGGACAATCCATCGCAGATCCCTGGTACACAGGAAATTTCAAAGCCACATATTCGGATGTGGTAGAAGGCTGCGAGGGATTGTTGCGTCATTTGGAAGCATGCGGGCGATTATAGTCCAAGCACTTCCTGAACGATTTCTACAGCGTCTTCGATGCAACCGGGACAGGAACGGAGCACATTGCCGGTATCTACTCCTTTGAGGTCACGACAGCGTGTGGCCGAATTTTTTTCGGCAAATTTATCAAGAATTGTCTTGGAAAGTTGATAGGTGGAAGCTTTGGTAGCGGGGGAAATTACATTTCCGTCGCTATTTTTGAAGCCTGCCAGCATTACTGCACCGGAGATGGCGCCGCAGGTGCCGTTCATGCCACCCATTCCCAGCCCGAATCCTTCACAAGCCCGGAATAACACTTCCTTGTCTACGCCGATTTCCTCTGCAAAGGCGCAGGCAACAGCTTGTGCGCAATTATATTTTTGGTCGTGTAAATTGATTGCTAATTCTTTCTTTGTCATTAGTATTCCTCTCATTCTGTTAGGGTAGTGTAAGTACACGGACAACAATTAATTTCTTGATTATAATTATAGAAGATGCTTGGCAGAAGTGCAAGATGGGAAAAGGCACATTCCAAAACACAAAAATGACATATCAGGTGACAGCCTGACTGACAATATGGGTGACGATATAAATGACAAAACTGTCAATGCAGACAAACCCCTAAAACAAAGGATAGTCAAATCATAGACAAAGCTTTCTGTTCACTATTTCGTATTAATTTGACGACACCTATGCCACAATGCTTGACTTGTGCAGTCAATATAGACTCATCTCACAAATCGCTTTTTGTTCAGACTCAATCGGTCATTGTAGTGACATCTGTCCACAAATGGAGTATCATGGAACAGGTAGTCATTTCCATAGTAAATTCCATTGGAGGAAGCATCAAATGAAGAAGCAAAGCAATTCCGTGACAGCAATCAAAGCGGTTATTTTTGATATGGATGGTACCTTAATCGACACTGAGAAGTATTATCGCCGTTTCTGGCCAATGGCATTGGCGGAATTCGGATATACCATGACGGACGCTCAGGCACTGTCCATGCGCAGCCTGGGACGCCCCTTTGCACCCGTCAGACTGAGGGAGATGTTTGGGGAGGAGCTTGATTATGTACAAGTCCGTCAGCGCAGAAAGGAGCTGATGGAGGCGTGCATTGAGAAGGAGGGCATACAATGCAAGCAGGGTGCTGTAGAATTGCTTCAGTATTTAAAGACGAAAGGGATTACCACTGCGATTGCAACGGCCACGGATTTAGAGCGTACGGAGAAGTATCTGGAGATGGCCGGTTTGCAGGGATATTTTGATGAGCTGATTAGCGCCACCATGGTGAAGGAAGGCAAACCATCTCCCGATATTTATCTTTATGCTTGCGAAAAACTGGGCATACAGCCCGGGGAATGTATTGCGGTGGAGGATTCGCCCAACGGTGTGCTGTCTGCATACAGAGCAGGATGTAAGGTGATTATGGTGCCGGATCAGACCCCGCCGGAAGGCGAACTGCTCCATTGCTTATATGCCTGTGCAGCTTCTCTGTCAGAGATTGCAGGCTGTCTGAACCTTGAGTGCTGAACCATAAGTCTCTCTGAACCATAAGAACTGAACCATAAGCCCCTCTCAACCTCTTGATTTTTGAATATCAGCGTGTTATTATTTTAACGATAGCGCAAAAGTTGAAGTGCTATACTAATCGGCGAAAGCTCATATCACGAGACATAAGCCGAAATGAAAAGGAAAGCAAAGAACCCAAGAACCAAAAACCAAAAAGGAAAACCAAGCAGGAAAAC
>CAZPRB010000124.1:1951-3246 GCA_964588645.1 uncultured Acetatifactor sp.
CAGGAAAACAAAAAACCAAACAGGAAAACCAAAAAACAAAAAGAAAAAAGGATGCCCGGCGGGCAGAAAGGAATGTAGAAATGAAACAGGGTTTTGACGACATCATTGCGAAAGTAAAGGAGTGCGGCAAGAAGACCGTGGCGGTATCCGTTGCCCAGGATTCGGCGGTGCTCGAAGCGGTACAGGCAGCGAAGGAGCGTGGAATTGCAGATGCAATTTTAGTCGGTGACGAGGCAAAGATTAGAGAAATCGCAGCGTCCCTCAATATGGATTTGGAGGGCTTTGAAATTATCAATGAGCCGGATATGATTCAGGCTTCGCTGACGGCTGTAAAGCTTGCACATGACGGCAAGGTTGATATGTATATGAAGGGTCTGATTGATACCAAAAATTTCTTGAAGAGTGTATTGGATAAGGAAGTGGGTCTTAGAACCGGCAATGCCCTTTCTCATGTGGCAGTGTTTGAGATTCCCGGTATTGAGCAGCTGTTGTTCCTGACAGATGTTGCGTTTATGACCTATCCTACCCTGGAGGATAAAGTAAATATTATCAATAACACAGTACCCGTATGTAAAGCTTGCGGCATTGAGAATCCCAAGGTTGCTCCTCTGGCAGCAGTTGAGGTAGTCAATCCCAAGATGCCCGCTACGGTAGAGGCTGCTGAACTGGCTCGTATGAATGAGGCCGGTGAAATCACAGGCTGTATTGTGGATGGTCCTTTATCTTTGGATTTGGCAATTGACCCTGAGGCTGCTAAGCATAAGGGTGCTACTGACCGTAAAATTCAGGGAGATGCAGACGTTCTGTTATTCCCGGATATCCATGCCGGCAATCTGGTATACAAGGCAATTGTACATATGACAAATATGAAAAACGGATGTATCTTAACAGGTACGAAGGTTCCTGTCATTCTGACCAGCCGTTCTGATACCTTCGAAACAAAGGTAAATTCTATCGCTTTGGCAGCAGTTGTGGCTGAGGAGTTAAAGAAGGCTTGAAGGAAGCTGTAAGGGAAAAACGTAAGGGAAAAAGTAAGAATAGAAGAAAACAAAACCGACGCACTAAGAAAAGCCTGTGAAAAGGCAAGAAAACAGGAGGAAACACAAAATGTCAATTAAGAGTTTGATTATTAATCCCGGTTCCACCTCCACCAAAATCGGTGTATTTGAGGATGAAACCCTGTTGTTTGAAGAGACCTTGAGACACTCCACCGAGGAGATTAGTCAGTATGCTTCCATTGTAGATCAGAAGGATTTCCGTAAGAAAATCATCACTGATTTATTGGCAGAGAAAAA
>CAZPRB010000125.1:0-3116 GCA_964588645.1 uncultured Acetatifactor sp.
CCGACCTTTTGGTCCGTAGCCAAACGCTCTATCCAGCTGAGCTAAACGCACATTCGTATATGGGCACTGCGTGCTCACAACATTGACTATTCTAACTTCTTTATGGGAAAAAGTCAATACTATTTTTTGAAATTTATTCATATATTTATTCGATATCACTCTCTAATTTCTGCATTTTGGTTCATTTATATCCGTCAAACGGAAGCTATTCATAAAAAACCGAAATCAACGCATACTAATGCCAAATATTTGTTCAGGAGGATTTTCTCTATGTCAAGAAAATTACAGACCATGGACGGCAATCAGGCTGCTGCCCATGTGGCATATGCTTACAGCGAAGCCGCTGCCATCTATCCCATCACACCATCATCCCCCATGGCTGAGCTAGCGGAGGAATGGATGGGTAACGGAAAAGAAAATATATTCGGTCATCCCCTTGTAATCTCACAGATGCAATCGGAGGCAGGTGCCGCAGGCGCTGTGCACGGAAGCCTGGTAGCAGGTGCACTTGCCACCACCTTTACATCCTCCCAGGGGTTGCTTCTGATGCTTCCCAACCTTTACCGCATTGCAGGGGAGCTGCTGCCCGGCGTCTTTCATGTGGCAGCACGCACCATAGCCAGTCATGCCCTTTCCATCTTCGGAGACCACTCCGACATCTATGCCTGCCGCACCACCGGCTGTGCCATCTGGGCGGAAAGCAGCGTGCAAGAGGTGATGGACCTCGCACCGGTTGCCCACTTGTCCGCAATCTCAGGCAGAATTCCGTTTCTAAATTTCTTTGACGGATTCCGCACCTCACACGAGCTTCAGAAAATAGCAGTCTGGGACTACAGTGACCTGGCTGACATGCTTGACATGGATGCCGTGAGACACTTTCGGGAGAATTGCCTGCACCCTGACCATGCCAAAATGATGGGCTCCGCCCAGAATCCCGACATCTTTTTTCAGGCACGGGAGGCTTCCAATCCTTTCTATAATGTCTTGCCTCTTGTGGTGGAATCCAATCTATCCAAGATAAATGACAAATTAGGCACTGATTATAAGCTGTTTAACTATTACGGTGCTCCCGATGCCGACAATGTAATCATTGCAATGGGAAGCGTCTGTGAAACCATCCGGGAATATCTGGATTCCGTACCGGAAGAAAAGTACGGACTTATCGTGGTTCACCTGTATCGCCCCTTCAGTGTATGCCACCTCATACGTGCTTTGCCGGAGACCGTGAGACAAATCACCGTGCTGGATCGCACCAAGGAGCCGGGATCCATCGGCGAGCCCCTTTATCTGGATGTGGTTGCAGCCCTGCAGGAATCCTCCCATCATGATGTATCGGTCTTCTCCGGCCGCTATGGTCTCAGCTCCAAGGACACCACCCCCGCCCAGATTGCCGCAGTATATGGAAATCGGGAAAAAAAGCACTTCACCGTGGGCATCCTTGATGACGTGACACACTTATCCCTGTCTGTGCCTATGCTGCCTGACACTACCCCATCCGACACTATTTCCTGCAAATTCTGGGGACTTGGCGGAGACGGCACTATCAGTGCCACCAAAAATGCCATTAAAATCATCGGCGACCATACCGATATGACCGTTCAGGGATATTTTGAGTATGACTCCAAAAAATCCCGTGGTCTTACCATTTCCCACCTGAGATTCGGCAAAACGTCCATACACAGCGCCTATCTGATCCGACAGGCGGATTTTGTGGCATGCCACAACCCGGCATATCTGCACAAATACGAAATGGTTCAGGAACTGAAGGATGGAGGAATCTTTCTGTTGAACTGCTATTATAAGGAGACAGAGTTAGAAGAATATCTTCCCGATACAGTGAAGGCCTATATTGCTTCCCACAATATCCGCCTCTTTATCATTGATGCAATCGGTATCGGGAAGGAAGTGGGACTGAACAACAAAATCAGCACCATTTTGCAGGCTGCCTTTTTCGCCGCCTCCCGGATTCTGCCTTTGGAAGATGCCGAGGAATATATGAAAGCTGCCGCACGGAAAAGCTACGGCAAAAAAGGCGAGAAAATCATTCAGATGAATTATGCTGCCATCGAGCGGGGACTCCGGGAGGTAAAGGAGATTGACATTCCGGACACCTGGAGGACACCGGCAAATTCCTTGCAGAATTCCCCGAAGGATTCCTTAAAGAATCCATTGGACAATCCTCTCCTGACGGACCGTCCGGAGGTTTTGTCCTATGTGCGTAAGCTCCAGCAGCCCATTACGGACCAGCAGGGAAACGACCTTCCGGTATCAGCCTTTCTTCCCTATGCAGATGGCTCCTTTCCCTCCGGCAGTTCCGCCCACGACAGACGGAATGTGGCTACAGAGGTTCCTGCATGGAAGCCGGAAAATTGTATCCAATGTAATCTCTGCTCCTACGTCTGTCCCCATGCCGTCATAAGACCTGTGGTTATGACCAAGGAGGAATGTGAACAGGCACCCGCGGGCATGGAGCATTTACCCATGAACGGTATGGAGGATTACCGGTTTGCCATCACCCTCTCCCACGTGGACTGTACCGGCTGCGGTGCCTGTGCCGGAGTCTGTCCCGGCAGACAGGGACAGAAGGCGCTTGAGATGCTTCCCATTCACGAACACACAGAAAAGCAGCAGTATTTCGACTATGGCAAATCCCTCCCTGCCAAAGAAGCTGCCGTTGCCAAATTCAAAGAAAACACCGTAAAAGGCAGTCAATTCCGTCAGCCTCTCATGGAATTTTCCGGTGCCTGTGCCGGCTGTGGAGAAACTCCTTATGTCAAGCTTCTGACACAGCTCTTTGGTCCGAAAATGTATATCGCCAATGCCACCGGCTGCTCTTCTATTTGGGCGAATTCATCACCTTCGACCTGCTATACCGTGAACCCAAACGGGCAGGGACCGGCTTGGTCTAATTCTTTATTTGAGGATGCTGCCGAATTTGGCTTCGGTATGCTGATGGCAAATGAAGTGCACAAGAAAATGCAGGGAGAACCCCTTTCACACGACACGGTACAGTGGGTTATCGGCGGAGACGGATGGGCATACGACATCGGCTTCGGCGGTCTGGACCACGTGCTTGCCGGCGGACGCAATATCAACATTCTGGTATTGGACACCGA
>CAZPRB010000126.1:0-3039 GCA_964588645.1 uncultured Acetatifactor sp.
TTCCTATACCAATCAAAAGTATAAATGTTCCAAGGATGATACCAAATGTTTTCAAGAGCTTCTTCATGCTGTTTCTCCGCTTATACCATTATTTGCACCAGTTTAGAAGCGCAAGTTTATAAAGTAAGGTAAGTTTTTATATTCTCTTCTGTCAGCGCCTTGTAAGCTAAGCTTACGATGCCCGCCTCCCCACAGTAGTCTGCAAGCCAATTTTCATATGCTTCTGCATCCACAGGATTCTTTAACTCATAGGTATCCCTCTCCGGGTTGTATTGATACAGGGATATGCCTCCATTTTGCTATCTGTTCTAATTCGTCCATGGTTCCCTTCACACTGCGCCCGAATTGAAGATACACCATATGTCCGTCTATCAATGCATCCGTATCAAATTGGAAGGTTCCGTTTTCATAAATATATGCCTCTCCCATAGACAGGCCGTCCTCCAGGAAGCTTCCGCCTACATAATGATTTAACTCTTCTTCGTCTGCAAGTGTAGGTGCAGAATGAAGCTTCAGATCATATTTTTCTGCTATTTGTTCCATCATATCACACATTTCCTGTGTGTAAACACCATATTGAGAATATTTTTTCATCCAGACCGGTAGGATGATTGCCGATTTGTAATTCCTTCTGCAGATATTCTTTTTCCAACGGTAAAGTGAGATATAGCGAGTCATTTTTCTGAATCCTCGTTGTTTGCCAAAATATTATAACAGTAGCCGCCATATTTTGCTGCAGTATGGGTTATCGCATCCTCCGATCGTTCCCAATATAATTCAATAATTTCGGAAGAAATGTATAGAAGCTCATATTATCACCATGCCCTTTTCTTGACTTTCTGAAACCATCTAAGATTTTCTTTAAATCCTCTATCTCTGCGTCCGACATTTTCTTATCGTTCATTTCCATTCTCCTGCCGCTATATGATACTTGCGCAAATCACTCTACAAAACATAGATTGATTACAATTTACATTATGTAGAGTATTTTATCAAGAGGATTATCTAAAGAAAGCCAAGCGGTTACCCACTCGGCTTTCAAACTGAAATGTCTATATAGATTTATTTTACAAATGAATCTTTATTGTAACATCCTTCTGCAAGCTCACCTGCGATGCTTTGACATGTCTCGGGTACACTGCCTTATAGCGATAGATGCTCATGACAAACCCGACCATCCCATAACAAAGGACCATATCGCTTCTTCCCGACGAAAAAAACGGTAAAAAAGAGGACGCAGGCGGAATCCATCCCATGGAACCCAACAGGTTCAACACAATATTCAGAATAAACACCATTCCGCAACCGATTCCCATGACCGTGCCCAACTCATTCTTCTGATTCACAACAGCCGCAAACAGAAACACCACCAAAGATACCAAGATTCCAATTACCAACACTCCTGCCAAGCTTCCATAGCTGTTGATGATGTAAGTGAAAATATAATCGCTGCTGACATTGGGAAGCGTACCGATGAGTTCATTACCGCTCTTACCTAACCATGCAACATTCTCCGAAAATGTTCTGAGCAGGCCTGTAATTCCAAACGCATCACCTGACTGTGCGAAAAATGCCTGTATTCTTGCTTCCTGATATTTTTCCAATAAATGAAACGCATACATGGCTGATAAGGATAGGGCGGGCAATACGATGGCTACCGTCCATATCATGCCGATTGTCCGTTTGATTGGAACATGATACCAGCCTTTCTTAAGCGCGACTGTCAGCTGAATCAGCATACTGACCATCAAAATTACCGAAGCCGCAACATTGGGTAACCGAAAGGCAATTCCTACCGGTATCACAAGCCACACAAGAGACCAAAGGAGTGCTCTTCTTCCGCCATTCCGATATTTGTACAGTATCGCTCCGTAGATAGGAATATAGAACATCAAAAGGCTTACCGCAGATACCCGAAGCGTACCAAAGCCGATATAAAAACGAGCCCCGTTAACAGACCACCCAAACACACCGGCTGCACACATCAGACATAACACGATGATAGCCAACCCAAGCACCTTGGAATACTTCGCCACCGTGGTATAATCCAGGAAATAAATACAACACATAACAATAATTCCCAAGGCAACAGAAGTCACAAATCCCATTATCGTAGGCTGCGTAATCGCTTTCATCTGTTCAGGCAGTTCATAATTGCCAAAGCTGTGACAGACAGATTGTTGTATCAGGATTCCCAGTATACTTATGATTCCCACAATCACAAGCAGCCTCCAGGCAATCTGAGGTCTGTGAATCCTGTCCAGGGAAATACCGACTGCAACAGGGTCTCCCATATCCTCCACAGCATTTTTCTCTGCTTCCTCATATGTCATTCCGGCGCACTGATTATCTTCTATCTGGCTTTCCATGTGACTTTTTATCTCCTCTGCAATATAGGGTCTGGCTTTTTTGCAGCGTATTTGTGATAACAACTTTTCCAAATACTGTTCCATACTCACACCCCCATTGCAAGGACACGGGTTACAGCGGTCTGATATTCCGTCCATTCTGTTTTCTTTGTTTCTAATAATCTCCTGCCATCCTTCGTGATGCTATAATACTTTCTTGTCTTACCGGCATATTCCTGCTCATATACCTGAAGCAAGCCTTTTTCCTCCATGCCATGCAATAACGGATACAGCGTTCCTGCCTTTAATTCAAATACATTGCAGGATTTCTTACGCAGAGTATCAATCATCTCGTATCCATACATGTCCTTCTCTTCCAGTAATCTGAGCAGAAGCATAGTCATGCTTCCTGACATTAAAGCCTTATCAATTGCCATCTTGTGTCCTCCTTATGTAGATAATCTATATATCGAACATCTATAGTATATATCGATTATCTATATATGTCAAGGACAATCTTTCTCGTGACAGGTCCTATTTCTCACTCCATATTCTCTAAGTACTTATCTATGCCATTGGCTATCCCAGTGACCATTTTCTCCTGATAATCCTCCGTCGCCATTAAGGCATCCTCGTCCGGATTCGTCATATAGCCCATCTCTACAATGGTAACAGGTACCTGACACCAGTT
>CAZPRB010000127.1:0-2982 GCA_964588645.1 uncultured Acetatifactor sp.
GGCAAAGAAGGTCTACGACCTTAATACCGGTCTCCAGCATCTCCGTCTGTGTGGATTGCTCCTCAAATTTTGGAGCCTTTCGGTGAATCGGATAGTATTCCACTCCTTCCGGAGCCGCTTTTTCATCAATCGGATTACCGAGTACATTGAACATTCTGCCGAGGGTTTTCTCACCTACCGGAACCGAAATCGGAGCGCCGGTTGCCAGTGCGTCCATACCGCGTACCAGACCGTCTGTCGGTCCCATTGCGATACAGCGTACCGTATCATCACCAAGGTGCTGTGCAACCTCTACAACCAGAACTTCACCGTTCTGTCTGGTGATTTTTATTGCCTCGTATATTTCCGGAAGATTACCCTCCGTAAATTTAATATCCAAAACTGCGCCGATAATCTGAGTGATTTTTCCAAGTTTGTTTTCTGCCAACTTTTTCTTCACTCCTTTTCTGTAATCGTTTTTATCCAATCGCATTCGCGCCTGCGATAATCTCTGTCAATTCCTGCGTAATGGAGCTTTGACGGGCTCTGTTGTACTTAAGTCCCAAATCATCAATCATCTCATCCGCATTGTTCGTCGCCGAATCCATTGCCTGCATTCGTGCACCGTTCTCACTGGCAAGTGACTGTACCAGACCTCCGTAAATCAGGCTGTTGATATACTTTGGAATAATGAGCTCCAGAGCTTCCTCCTCCTCCGGCTCATAATTCATCATCGTCAACGCCTCCGTCATATCTACCGTCTCTTCCTTTTCAGACTCAAAGGCAACCGGAAGCAAACGGAGAAAGGTCGGGATATGGCTGACCGTATTTTTAAATACGGTATAGGCAAGATAAATCTCGCTGATTTTTCCCTCAGCGAAATCGGACAGCACCTGCTTACCGATTTCGGAAGCATCCGAAAACAGCGGCTCATTGATTGCTTCAGAATAATCCTTTTCAATATGGTAGCCTCGTCTTGCCAGACCGTCACGTCCTTTCCGCCCCACGGCATAAATCAACACATCCTCTTTGTTCATCCCACTTTCTGTCACCAGCTTCATCACATTGGAATTATAGCCTCCGGCAAGCCCGCGGTTGGAGGTAATCACAATGATCCCCTTCCTGCCGCTGCCTGCCGCATCCAGATACGGATGATGAAGATTGCCCGATTTTTTTAGCATGGACTTTACGGTAGCGTACATCGCATTGAAGTACGGCTGCGACTCTTCCGCACGCGCTTTTGCTTTTTGCAGCTTTACGGTGGCAACTAACTTCATTGCCTTCGTAATCTGCCCTGTGCTTTGTATACTTTCCCTGCGTCTTTTTATGTCACGCATGGATGCCATAACGTATCACCTACACTTTCTTCGCGCTGCGCTTATTTGCAAAACTCTTTTTTAAACTCTTCGATTCCCTGAACAAGCAGCTTTTCGATTTCCTCCGTCAGCTGCTTTTCGGTACGGATGCTCTCCGGAAGCTCCGGATACTTCGTATCGATAAACTCAAAGAGTCTCTTTTCAAACTCCATAATATCATCTACCGCAACATCAAGCAGATACTTTTTCGTTGCCGCATAGATAATAATTACCTGATACTCTACCGGCATCGGCTGGTATTGCGGCTGCTTCAAAATCTCACGGATACGCTCACCCTGTGCCAGCTTTTCCTTCGTATCAGCATCCAAATCGGAACCAAACTGTGCAAAGGAAGCAAGCTCACGATACTGGGCAAGATCAATACGAATCGGACCCGCAATCTTCTTCATTGCCTTAATCTGCGCCGAACCGCCGACACGGGATACGGAAAGTCCCGGATTGACCGCCGGACGGAAACCGGAGTTAAACATCTCTGTTTCCAGATAAATCTGACCGTCTGTAATAGATATAACATTTGTCGGAATATAGGCAGATACATCACCTGCCTGTGTCTCGATAATCGGAAGTGCCGTAAGTGAACCTCCTCCAAGCTTATCTGACAGTCTCGCTGCACGCTCCAACAATCTGGAATGAAGATAGAACACATCACCCGGATATGCCTCACGTCCAGGCGGACGCTTTAACAGGAGCGCAAGTGTACGGTAAGCCGCTGCATGCTTTGTCAAATCATCATAGATAATCAATACATCCTGACCTGCTTCCATCCACTCTTCGCCAATCGCACAACCGGAATACGGCGCAATATACTGCAGTGGAGCCAGCTCACTCGCTGTAGATGCTACAATCGTCGTATAATCCATTGCACCGAATTCTTCTAACTTCTTCACCAGGGATGCAACCGTAGAAGCCTTCTGACCGATCGCCACATAAATACACTTCACGTTTTGTCCCTTCTGGTTAATAATCGTATCAATCGCGATTGCTGTCTTACCTGTCTGACGATCGCCGATAATCAGCTCTCGCTGTCCTCTTCCAATCGGTACCATAGAGTCAATGGCCTTAATACCGGTCTGCAAAGGTGTATCAACTGACTTTCTGGAAATAACACCGGATGCCACACGTTCAATGGCACGATGCTTCGTTGTCTCAATCGGTCCCTTTCCATCAATCGGCTGACCCAATGCGTTAACAACACGACCAAGCATAGCATCTCCTACCGGAACCTCTACCACGCGACCGGTTGTCTTTACCATATCACCTTCATTGATATTTTTATGATCACCTAACAGTACAGCACCGACATTATCCTCCTCAAGATTCAATACCATGCCGTAAATCTCATTTGGAAATTCGAGCAGCTCACCCTGCATCGCCTTCTCCAATCCATGAATACGAGCAATTCCGTCGGCAACCTGGATTACAGTACCGGTATCGGACACTTCGAATTTGGTACTATATTTCTTAATCTGCTCTTTGATAACCGAGCTGATTTCTTCAGGTTTCAAATTCATGATATTCCTGCACCTTCCTTCTAAATTTTTAGTTTCATTCACACAAACCGTTTATTCCGACAAAGAAAGTTTTGACAGTTCCCTTGCCATATTTCCCAGCTTTGTGCGAACACTGC
>CAZPRB010000128.1:0-2937 GCA_964588645.1 uncultured Acetatifactor sp.
TCACAGCAGTTCCCAACTCTTTCATCCAGGACTATATGCCTGATGCTAACGGAAGCTACGTTAAGGTATACCTTTATCTGACAATGTGTCTGCAGACTGGCGAGGCACAGCTTTCCATTTCCTTTCTTGCAGACAAGCTGGAAAATACAGAAAAGGACATCATACGCGCCCTGCACTATTGGGAAAAGCACGGACTGATGACACTGCAGACGGATGCTTCACAGGAGCATATCACCGAAATTCATATGCTCAATCCTGACATCTCTCCTGCCGGTACCGCTAAGGAGGTCTGTGACGCAAAGGCAGTCTCTTCTGACATTCCTGCAGCAGCTGCACAGGAGAATCCGGAAGCAGCTCCGTCTTCAGTTTCTTCAGGTGAAGGAAGCAATTCCTACGAAGCTGCCTCTGTCAGAGAAATCTCAGTCACAGAGGAACAGACCCTTCGTGTTACACAGAATGATGACTTTTCCTGGATTTGTCTGATTGTAGAAAATTATTTAAAACGAACCCTGAACACAGCAGAGGTACAGCTTTTGACTTACCTTTTTGATACACTGCATTTTTCAAAGGAACTGATTCTGTATCTGTATGAATACTGCTGCTCTTTGGAAAAAACCAACGTCAAATATGTTCAGACAGTTGCACTTTCCTGGGCAGAACACGGGATTACCACGCAGGAAGAAGCAAAACTGCAGTCCACTATTTACAGTGCCTCCCACACTGCCATCGCAAAAACATTGGCACTCGGCCGCCCTCTTGCCAAAATCGAATGCCAATACATCGAACGCTGGCAAAATGTCTGGCATATGGACCTTGCTGTCATCCTGGAAGCCTGCAACCGGACTATGCTAAGCATTCAAAAGCCGGACTTCAAATATATGGACGGTATTCTGAGTAACTGGCACAAAGATAATGTACATACGCTGCAGGACGTACAGCTTTGCGATGCAAAGCACAGGCAGAAGAAGGATGCCTCTGCCCGACAGACTGTACAAAAGCAGTCATCAGGTAATCATTCGAACGCGGGCGGAAAATCACAATTTCAGGCATTTCAGCAAAGAAATACCTCGCAGGAGGAAATTGACCAATTAGAAAAAATACTGCTTACCCGTTAGTATGCAATAAGGAGGAAATTTTGATGGGTATTTCAAATACACAGTACCGTGACATCATGTTTCAATACGATCAGACACGCATGAATAACCAGCGTCTTTTAGATACACGACACGAAGAATTGTATCGTGAGATTCCGGAGCTTCATGATATCCATACAAAAATCGTGGAGCTTTCTGTTGAGCAGGCAAAAAAAGAGCTGCTCAACCCTGAGGCTGCTTTGGCAGAGCTTCCACTATACACACAGAGAAAGGATGCGCTTCTGGAAAGAAAAGCAGAGATACTTTCTGAAAATAATTATCCGCCCGATTACCTCAGCCCCATTTTTGACTGTCCTGACTGTAAAGATACGGGTCTAATCGACGGAAAACCCTGTCACTGCTTCCAGCAGGCAAAGCTGCAGGCTCTGTATGAGAATTCCAATCTGACAGACAGCTTGGAAGTTGAGAATTTTTCTACATTTAGAGAAGACTACTATGACGATACCGCTATCAACGAAAACCTTTCTCTGACAGCCAGAGAAAATATCCGTCGTGTCCGCGAAGCCTGTCAAAGCTTTATCAAATACTTTGATACCGCATATGAAAATCTCCTTTTTTACGGACCGACCGGTGTCGGAAAGACCTTTTTAACACACTGCGTTGCGAAGGAGCTTTTGGACAGCGGACATACCGTCGTTTACTTGACTTCTTTACAGCTTTTTGTTATGTTAGAGTAGGTTAAGTTTCGAAAGGAAAATCCGTATGCAACCGCAGTGAAGGACACCGTGCACATTCAAAAAATCACGGCAGACAGCTTTCGGCTCAAAAAAGAGCGGGAGAAGGTTATCGGGTT
The DNA here is from genome assembly GCA_964588645.1 of uncultured Acetatifactor sp. Taxonomy (GTDB): domain Bacteria; phylum Bacillota; class Clostridia; order Lachnospirales; family Lachnospiraceae; genus Acetatifactor. Next base: position 1,948 of record CAZPRB010000128.1, read on the forward strand.
GGTCCCCGGCGAAATTCTTACCACTGACGAGGGCTATGCGTCAGCGGTGGATACCGACAGGGATATCTGTAAGCTATCCGTGATTGAGAGGCATCACAATACCGGTCATGTAGGGGTGGCTTTTGTGAAGGGCTACGGATTGAAAGCCGGTGCTGTTGCTACCAGTATTGCTCACGATTCCCATAATATCATTGTTGTGGGCACCAATGATGAAGATATGGCCTATGCTGTGTCGAAAATCAAAGAGCTGCAGGGCGGCATGGTGGTGGTACGTGACGGACAGACAGTGGCAGAGCTGGCACTCCCCATTGCCGGCTTGATGTGCGAGCTGGAAGCAAACGAGTGTGAATACCGTTTGGCACAGGTGAAGCAGGCAGCTTACGCGCTGGGAGTACACACGGATATCGACCCATTTATGACGCTGTCCTTTTCCAGCCTCGCGGTGATTCCCACCCTTCGTTTAACAACATTGGGTGTGGTGGATGTAACAAGGTTTGAGCTGCTGCATTAAAGTGCTTTTCTGAAAAAAGGATATCAGGCGAAGAACACCGCCCCGATGGGTATCTATCCCATCGGGGCGGTGTTGTTTGCTGAGTAGGTTTTTCGTGTGTGATTAGCCCAAGGCCACCATGCTGAACACCAGAGCGAAAAGGGCGACGGTTTCGCACAGACCCACCACCATGATGTACTGGGAGAAGCCCTTGCCGGTTTCAGCCAGAGCGTCGGCACCGGCGGCACCGGCCTTTCCCTGTACGATGGCAGAGGCGGCCATCGCCACGCCGGAGGCGAGACCGAGACCCAGCAGGAAAGCGGCATCGGCGTTGGCAGCACCCTTCATCTGCTGCATCAGCAGGAAGCCGTAGATAGTCTGGGTCAGAGGGGCACCGGCAAATACGGTCAGAATGAAGGGAGCAGCCTTGTTGCTCATGTAACATTTTTTCCATGCACCGATAGCGGCCTGTCCGGCGGTACCGATGCCGATAGCAGAGC
>CAZPRB010000129.1:0-2868 GCA_964588645.1 uncultured Acetatifactor sp.
TTACATGGAATAGGCGATATTCGTCTGGATATGGTGAAAGAACCGATACCGCAGGAAAGGGAAGTGCTTGTAGCGGTGAAGGCAGCAGGCATCTGCGGCTCGGATATTGCCAGAATTTTTAAAACAGGGGCATATTCCCATCCGTTGATTCCGGGACATGAGTTTGCGGGAGAAGTGGTGGCGCTTGGAGCAGGAGCGGATGAAGGATGGCTTGGAAAGCGCGTGGGTGTCTTTCCGTTAATTCCCTGTCATGAATGTGAGCCGTGCAGGCAGCAGCATTATGAGCTTTGCAGGAGCTACAGCTATCTGGGCTCGCGAAGAGATGGCGGATTTGCAGAGTATGTGGCAGTGCCGGTTGATAATTTGTTGGAATTGCCGGAAGGGGTTTCCTATGAGGAGGCAGCGATGCTGGAGCCCATGGCGGTGGCAGTGCATGCCATGCGTCGTACAGCGTGGGAGCCTGAGAAGCCGGTGGCTGTCTGCGGTCTGGGAACCATAGGCTTGCTTCTGGTGATGTTTTTGCAGGAGGCCGGAGCACAGAAGCTTCTGGTCATTGGTAATAAGGATTTTCAGAGGGAAACCGTACAGAAGATGGGGATTTCACCGGAGAATTTCTGCGACATGCGTGAGCAAGATGTGAATTGCTGGCTGAAGGAGCGCACTGCTTCTCTGGGGGTACATACATTTTTTGAGTGTGTAGGCAAGAACGAAACATTGCAGCAGGCGTTGGAGAATACGGCACCCAACGGAAATGTAATGCTTGTGGGAAATCCGTACTCGGATATGTCGTTGGATAAGGCAACCTATTGGAAAATTTTGAGAAATCAATTAAGCCTTAGCGGTACGTGGAATTCCTCCTTCACTCACTCGGAGGAGGATGATTGGAATTATGTGCTGAAGCGTTTGGAACAGAAGCGGATTTGCCCGGAACGCTTTATTACCCATTTGTTGCAGTTTGAGGAGCTTCCCCGTGGATTGAACATCATGAAGGACAAAACAGAAGATTATGTCAAGGTGATGCTTAAGAGGTAGGAATAGGAGTTGAAGTGTAAATGAACGTAGCATTAGTATTGTCCGGAGGCTGCGGAAGCAGAGTCGGCGCGGATATCCCCAAGCAATATCTCAGAGTCAAGGGAAGAACCATTCTTTCCTATTGTCTGGAAACCCTTGAAGGCTGTGAAAGCATAGATGCCATTCATGTGGTGGCTGAGGAAAAGTGGCGTGACTTGATTTTGGAGGAGCGTTGGACGAAGCTTAAGGGCTTTTCCGAGCCGGGAGCGACCAGGCAGCTTTCGGTATTAAACGGCTTGCAGGATATCAGCAAATATGCGTCAGAGACAGATATTGTAGTCATCCATGATGCGGCCAGACCCCGGGTTTCTTCACAGCTTTTGGAAAGAGTCATTGATGCAGCAAAGAAGCATCAGGGAGCCATGCCTGTGTTAAAGATGAAGGATACGGTTTATTACAGCAAGGATGGGGTGCAAATCTCTTCTTTGCTGGAGCGGAGATGTATTTATGCCGGACAGGCGCCGGAAGCATTTGTATTCGGCAGCTATTACAATGCCAATTGCTCCATAGACAAAACGGATTTTCTGAAAATAAACGGTTCTACAGAGCCTGCTATTATGGCGGGGTTGGACATTGTTATGGTGGAGGGGGAAGAGGAGAATTTTAAGATTACCACCAAAGAGGATTTGGAACGTTTCCGTCAGAGTCTGGAGCGTTCAGAGCAAGCCTGAATATCGGAGAAAGGAATCGCATATATGCACAGGATAGGAATTTTAACGAAGGGTACCATACAGCAGGGAAACATTGAGGAAGGGTATCGTCTGATGAAGGAGGCGGGCTTTGATGCGGTGGATTTTAACTTTGATGAGTATCTGAACACGAATGCAATAGGCGCCGGCGAGATAAACGATATTTACACTCGTCCTGTGGAGGAGGTATGGAGGGATTTCAAGCCCCACGCGGATGCGATTGCAAAGTATGGCTTGACCGTGGGACAGACTCATGCGCCCTATCCCATGCTGGTGGATGACAGGCCGGATATTAACGAGGTGATGTATCTCATCACGGTGAAGTGCATGGATTTGTCCTCCCGTATGGGAAGCAGATATATCGTGGTGCATCCGGTGACGCTTTCCTATCGGTACAGCAGGCAGGAGGAGCATGACCGCAATGTGGAGATGTATAAGAGATTGATTCCTGCAGCAAGAAAGTACGGTCAGATAATCTGTCTGGAGAATATGTTTGTAGAGCAGAATTATCATGTGATGGAGGGAGTGTGCTCCGATTTTGCGGAGGCAGCGGCAATGGTGGATGAACTGAATGCATACGCCGGTGAGGAACGGTTTGGTTTCTGCTTTGATGTAGGACATGCCAATCTCCTGGGCAAGAATCTGTATCAGTCGGTGATGACGCTGGGGGACAGAATCCGTATTCTGCATATCCATGACAATGATGGCGTCAGTGATTTGCACACGCTTCCCTATACGTTCATGCGAAGCTGGAGTGGGCTGAGCACGGATTGGGATGGCTTCCTGCGCGGATTGAGAGAGATTGGCTACAAGGGTGTCCTGAGCTTCGAAACCGGTCGCTGTATGAGTGGCTTTCCGGGAGAATTGCATCCGGCAGTTCTGAAGCTGATTGCGGATACAGGGAAATATTTTTCCGGCAGAATCGAAGAATAGCAGCTGTAAAAACGCAGATTTTTTTTAAATCTTTTTCTGCACGATATATTGACAAAATAACGCACTCTTGTTATTATTAAAACACATATCAGGGACGGTCTTAACCATTTCGGTTGCAAATTCCCATATGAATACATTTGAATATGGCGAATTGAGAAATGGATAAGTCCGGGAA
>CAZPRB010000130.1:0-2782 GCA_964588645.1 uncultured Acetatifactor sp.
CTCTCCGGGCATAGATACTATTCTCTATCTTCACTGTGCACCTCTCCTGTGCCTATCCTTCGTGCTAGCATTCACAGCTGTGTGCTGTCACGCTCTGAATCTTTCTGCATCTTATCCCTCTCAACATTTCTACTTACTCATCTCCATATCTGACGACACGCTGTTCCTTCCCGGAAGCCGTAACATCAATCAATCTCTGATTCTCCGAGCCGCGAAACGGAAGGCGCAGGTTTTTCAATTCCTCCACAAACTCACCGTCCACCAGGACATCAATGCAGCTTAACATTCTGTCCACCTCTTCCCTGCCCTCGGCAATCCAGCGCAGCATATCCTTTTCATAATCATAGCCGCTGTAGCACCATATATCCTTCCCGGGATAGCGCTCCTTCACCTTCTGCAGCAGACCCAGTACCGCAGGACGATTGGCCTCTTCAAAGGGTTCACCGCCCAGCACGCTTAAGCCCCTGATATAATCGGGAGCAAGTGCATGCAGAATCTCCTCCTCCACTTGCTTCGTGTAAGGCTTCCCATAGTCAAAATCCCAAGCTTCCCTGTTAAAGCAGCCCTTACAGTGATGGGTGCATCCGCTTACAAACAGGGATACCCGCACACCCGGTCCGTTTGCCACATCGGTTTTTTTAACCGTCGCATAATTCATAGATGTAACACCCTTGCCTTAATCTCTTTTGTCTTGCCGGCATTCCAGAAATTTTCGCCCAGATAGCCGCAGGTTCTTCTGGTAACATTCATTTTGGAATGGTCCTTGTTGTGACACTGGGGACATTCCCATTCCATATCAGCATTGATAGCAATCTCTCCGTCATAACCGCATACATGGCAGTAATCGGATTTGGTGTTGAACTCACCGTACTGAATATTGTCATAAATAAACTTAATGACTTCCTCCACCGCATCTATGTTGTTTGTGATATTGGGAATCTCCACATAAGAGATTGCACCACCCAGAGACTTGTCCTGGAACTCACTCTCAAACTTAAACTTGGTGAATGCATCAATCGGTTCTCTCACATCCACATGATAAGAGTTGGTATAATATCCCTTGTCCGTCACGTTCTTAATATCACCGAATTTCTCACGGTCAATGCGCGCAAAGCGATAACAAAGTGTCTCTGCCGGCGTTCCGTAGAGGCTGAAGCCGATACCGGTCTCCTCCTTCCATTTCGCAGCGGCATCCTTCAGATAATCCATAACACGCAGTGCAAATTCCTTGCCCTCCGGTTGTGTGTGACTGCATCCCTTCATCAGATAGGTGGTTTCATACAGACCGATATATCCCAAGGACATGGTAGAATATCCTCCGTATAAGTATTTATCTATCTTCTCACCCTTTTTCAGGCGGGCAATGGCTCCGTACTGCCAGTGAATGGGGCTTACATCGGACACAATCCCCACAAGCGCTTTATGTCTGCACATTAACGCCTCGTAGCACAGCTGCAGACGTTCGTCCAGCAGCTTCCAGAAGGTCTCCTCATCTCCTCTTGCCAGAATACCGATTTGAGGAAGATTCAGACTGACAACGCCTTGGTTGAAGCGTCCCTCCCATTTATACTCACCATTCTCATCCTTCCAGGGGGAGAGGAAGGAACGGCATCCCATACAGGAGAAGACACCTCCCTCATAATTCTCGCGCATTTTCTTTGCGGAGATATAGTCAGGATACATTCTCTTTGCGGAACACTGTGCTGCAAGGTGGGTTACGTAATCATACTTTCCGCCCTTTAAGCAGTTATTCTCATCCAGCACATATACCAGCTTCGGGAATGCAGGGGTCACATACACACCCTTTTCATTCTTGGTTCCCTGAATCCGCTGGCGCAGGATTTCTTCAATAATCTGGACAGTCTCCTCCACATACTCATCCTTGTCATCAATGTGCAGGAAAAGCGTAACAAAAGGAGACTGACCGTTGGTGGTCATCAATGTATTAATCTGATACTGGATTGTCTGCACACCGGAGCGGAGTTCATCACGCACACGCATCTCCACAATCCGCTTCTTGGCATCCGATGACAGGGTGTCACCGAATTCTTCATCCAATTGGTTCTCAAATTTCACCCGGCTCTTATACAGATATTTCCCCAGATGCTTGATATTCACGGACTGACCGCCATACTGATTGCTGGCAACAGCCGCAATGATCTGTGTGGTAACGGTACAAGCCACCTGAAAGCTTTTGGGAGACTCAATCAGCTTGCCGTTGATGGAGGTGCCGTTATCCAGCATATCCTTAATATTAATCAGGCAACAGTTGAAAATAGGCTGAATAAAATAATCCGCATCATGAAAATGCAGCACACCGTTTTCATGTGCCAACGCAATATGCTCCGGCAGAAGCAGACGCTTCGTCACATCTCTGGACACCTCACCGGCAATATAATCACGCTGTGTGGATGCCAGACGGGTATTCTTATTAGAGTTTTCCTCTGCCAGTTCCTTATTCTCATTGCGAATCAGCTTCAAAATAGACTCATCCGTGGTATTGGACTTACGAAGCAGACTCCTCTGATAACGGTATACAATATATTTTTTTGCAAGGGTATATTTGTTGTGTTCCACCAGATGTGCTTCAATCACATCCTGAATATGTTCTACCGTAAGACGTTCCTTATCCAATTTGGACACTTCATCCAGAATCTCCTGAATAATTTCCTCACCGGCTCTGTACTCCTCTTCCACTTCGTTGTTGGCCTTGTGAATCGCCGAAATAATTTTTTCCTCTTCATACGGAACGATTCGTCCGTCTCTTTTCTGTATCTTCATG
>CAZPRB010000131.1:0-2760 GCA_964588645.1 uncultured Acetatifactor sp.
AAAGGGTAAGAAAACGATGAAAATGATATGCTTTGATATTGACGGTACCCTGATAAGCGGAGGCAGTCAATTGATTTGTGAGAGTGCCGGGGAGGCAATCAAAGCGGCCAGGCAAAACGGACATATCTGTGTTATCAATACAGGCAGAACGAAGAAATTAGTTGGTCCGGAAATTACCGGGCAGGTGACCTTCGACGGCTTGCTCTTAGGCTGCGGTACTGAGGTGATATATCGGGAACAGGTGTTGCTTCATAAGACATTTTCCAAGGTAATGTCTCTGCGCATTATGGATGGCTTGCAACGTTATGAGATAGATGCTGTTTTAGAGGGCGCAGAGGATAATTTCTGTGAGGAGCCGGAGAAAATGCATACGGAAACCTTCCGGAATTACGCAAGAAATTTAAAACAAGTGCTGGGAAGCGATCGTTATACAAAAATGATGTATGCTCCCGGCAATTTTGACAAATTCTATGCTTATGCGGATAAATGGGAGAAAATGAATGCCTTTCGCCGGGAATTTGAGACAGAGCTTTCCTTCATAGACAGGGAAAACGGTTACTTTGAGGTGGTACCGAAGGGATATTCCAAGGCATCAGCCATTCGTTTTCTGGCAGACAGATTGCAGCTTCCCATGGAGGAAACCGTGGCTATCGGCGACAGTAACAATGACCTTTCCATGCTGGAGTGTGCAGGAACAAGCATTGCCATGGGTAATTCGTCCGGGGCTGTGTTGGATATGGCGGATTATGTAACCACGGATGTGGACAGGGACGGTATTTGGAATGCACTGAAGTGGCTTGGTGTGCTGGACGCTTAAGCATATCGGAGTATTAGGAATATATGGATAAAAGAGGAAGCGTGCATGGATGTGTGAGCGTTTCGGAAAGGAGGACATTATGGTGAACCCTGCTGTATTAATGAAACTGATGAGTGCCAAGAATAAATTTACGCAGAATCATCCCAAGTTTGAGTCTTTTGTAAAAGCTGTGTTTTTGGGAAATAACGGCATCCCGGAGGGAACGATTATCGAGATTACGGTGACGAAGCCCGGAGAACAGCCCATTGCAACGAATCTAAGGGTGCAACAGTCAGACCTGGAATTGGTGGAAGAACTGCGGAATCTGGCAAAATAGCTTGAACAATGTTGGCATGTTTTGATGGAAATGGAGAGTATTATGGGCGTTTTATCCGATTTGGAACCGAAAAAAGTATTTTACTATTTTGAGGAGATAACGAAAATTCCCCACGGTTCGGGGAATGTGGAACAAATCAGTGACTTTCTGGTAAATTTTGCGAAGGAGAGAAGGCTGTTTTGTATTCAGGATGAGTGGAAGAATGTGATAATTGTCAAGGAAGCCACAGCGGGCTATGAGGAGGAACCGGCAGTTATTTTGCAGGGGCACATGGATATGGTTGCAGTGAAAAAGCCGGACTGCGATATCGATATGAGGACGCAGGGCCTACGGCTTGCCGTCGATGGAGACAAGGTCTATGCGGAAGGAACCAGTCTTGGCGGAGATGACGGGATAGCGGTGGCATATGCGCTTGCAATTCTGGATTCCCATACACTTCAGCATCCCCGCCTGGAGGTAATCCTCACCGTGGATGAGGAGGTTGGCATGGATGGAGCCAGAGAAATTGACCTTTCCATGCTGAAGGCCCATAGAATGTTGAATTTGGATTCCGAGGATGAGGGTATCTTTCTGACCAGCTGTGCGGGAGGAGCCAGAGTGGACTGCAGCCTGAGCGTACAGAAGAATATCATGGAGGGTGTGACGTATGAGGTTACAGTAGGCGGTTTGCAGGGCGGTCATTCCGGAGCAGAGATTCACAAGGAGAGGGGCAATTCCAATTGCCTGTTCGGAAGATTGCTGTGGAATTTGACCCGGAAGCTGTCCGTGGGTCTTGTGTCAGTGAACGGTGGCCTGGCCGACAATGCCATTCCCCGGGAGACCAAGGCTGTGCTGGTGGTGCGGCCGGAGGACCGTTCAGAATTTGGGAAGCTGCTAGAAGCTACGGAGGCAGAGATTTCAGAGGAATTGGCAACGAAGGACAAGAACTTTGCCGTTTGGGTGAAGGAAGGATGTCCGGGAAGCTACGAATGTACCACGCCTGAGCATACTGTGAAGGCAGCGGCGTTCCTGCAGGCGCTTCCCAATGGTGTACAGGGAATGAGCGCGGATATGCCCGGTCTGGTGGAGACCTCCTTAAATATGGGCATTTTGCAGTTGGATGAGAAAGAACTGCATGCTTCCTTTGCGGTGCGGAGCAGCGTGGAGAGCGCCAAGGCGGCATTGATTGACAGAATGGCAGCTGTGGTTTGTCTGGCAGGCGGAGCCTGCGAGGTGGCAGGAGATTATCCCGGCTGGAAATATCGTGTGGATTCTCCGCTCAGAGAGAAGATGGTGGCACTTTATGAGAGAATGTATGGAAAGAAGCCACAGGTGGAAGCCATCCATGCCGGATTAGAATGCGGTCTGCTGGGAAGTAAGATTCCGGATTTGGATTGCGTGTCCTTCGGACCGCAGATGAATGATATTCATACCACGGAGGAGACCCTGAGTATTTCATCCACTGCCAGAGTGTGGGAGTACCTGATAAAGCTGCTTGCCGAAAAGGATTGAGATGTTGTGCAAAAAATTAAAACAATTTGAAAAAAAAGCTTGCTTTTTTACGGAATGCATGATATAGTACTACTTGTGTTCCGGGGTGTGGCTCAGCTTGGTTAGAGCGCCGTCTTAGGGAGGCGGAGGTCGCGAG
>CAZPRB010000132.1:0-2730 GCA_964588645.1 uncultured Acetatifactor sp.
TTCATACAAATAACACACCTTTCTTTTGCTTTAAACATTCAATGTCTAACCAATCTTCTGTAGTATAACATATATTTCAGAATTGTAAAAGGTTTTTTTCTGAATTTAGATACAGAATTTTGATGTTTTAATTATCAACCAAGCATTCCTCCCAGCATTCCGCCTCCGGCACACAGAATCATGGTGGTCAGAAAGGAAGCTCCAAGCTCCCCCGGCGAGGAGCTTATCGCCATGGATACCGCAACCAGTATCAGAAAATAGACGGTTCCCAATAACAGTCCCCACAAGAACTTTTTGTTTTGCAGCTTTTTCCCTGCCACATATCCGCCGGTCAGTGTAGAAATCACATAAATAATAATGATTGCAACAGATACCGCTTTTTCGGACAAACCGAATTTGTACAACAGAAAGGTCAATAGCAACAAGCAAACAGCCGTCAACAGATAGGACAACAACAAACATTTCATCAAAAACATAATCAGAGATTTGTGTTTCTCAGCATCTCTCCCCATTCCTCTTCCTCCTTACCATATCCGGCTTCTCTTCGCCGGGACAGATTCCCTGTTCCCTTAAATATATGCTGCCCTCCCATAAAACTTGACATTTCTATTCTAAAAAACATCCGCTCCCGGCTGTCTATGGCTGGGAGCGGATGTTTTCTATGCGAAGGTCACCGTTATGGTCGTTCCCTCGCCCACCCGGCTTGTAAGCTCTATTTCCGCATTGTGTTTTGCAACGATATGCTTCACAATGGCAAGACCCAAACCGGTTCCGCCGGTGGATTTGGAGCGGCTCTTATCCACTCTGTAGAAGCGCTCGAAGATGGATTCCTGATGCTCCTCGGGGATGCCGATGCCGGTATCACGCACCACCAGAACCGTTTTATCCGCTCTCGGATATACCTCCACCTCCACCTTGCCACCCGCATTATTATAGCGGATTGCGTTGTCACACAAATTGTACAGAACCTCCTCTATCATCTGCTTATTTCCGTTGATATAGCATTCCCTGCCGGTCATGGATATGGTTACGTCATGCTTTTCTGCATTCATGGTCAGCATTTCCACACAGGTATCGGCCAGCCGGTACAGATTTAACCGTTCAAATACCGTCTCCTCCTCTGCTCCGTCCAGTTCGGACAGACGGATGGTATCGTTAATCAGCGTCAGCAGTCGGTTTGCGCTGCTGTGTATCCCACGGGCGAAACGGGTGACATCCTCTGCAGACGCCATACCTGTCTCAATCAACTCCGCATATCCGGAGATGGCAGTCAGAGGCGTTTTCAGCTCGTGAGAGACATTGGCGGTAAACTCCTGTCTCATTTGGGAGTTCTTAATAATATTGCGATGCTGCTCCTGAATCCTGTTGATGAAGGGTGTCAGTTCCTCATACTCCGATACCTCATCTCCTGCATCCGGATTCTCCGCAAGCTTTTCTATGGGACGAATCAGTTTCGCAGTCAGGAAATGTGCCAACAAAAAGGACAACCCCTCCAGCACCACCATGACAACTGCAATACTTACCAGTCCCCTGCCGAAAACGCTGTAAATACTTCCCGCATCCTTAGCCACACGGAGCACAGTGTTGTTATCCAATCTCACGGCATAATAAAAGGTACTCTTCGACAGGGTCTCCGATCTTCTGACTGCCTGTCCCTCTCCCTTATCCCATGCATCCGTTATCTCCGGTCTGGTGCTGTGGTTTTCCATCCTGTCCCGGTCAGCTTCATTATCATAGATAACGCCTCCGGCCTTGTCCACAACCGTAATACGGATATCATCCTGTTCCGGACCGGAACCGAAACGTTCCATCTCCTCCCAGTCGTTATCCGCTCCAATCAGAACCGAGTAAACGCGCAAATCATCCATGACCTGTGTGCGGAACAAATCATAATACACCAGGGTAATCAACAGCATCGTACAGATAATAGCCAGTGTCGCAATCAACATCAGTTTTTGCTTAATTTTTCTTTTCATGGCACTCCTCTATCATCCTGCCTGTTTTGGCACTATAGGTTGATGATATAACCTACATTTCGCACAGTCTTAATCAAGCTGCCTTCCGCCTTCAGCTTCTGGCGAAGGGTCTTAATGTGCATATCAAGCGTTCTTGACTCTCCCTCAAAATCCGTTCCCCAGATGCGGTCCAGAATCACCTCTCTGGGGGTCACGATTCCGGCATTGGTCATGAGAAGCTTTAAGAGCTCGTATTCCTTGTAGGTCAATTCACAGGGTACGTCATCCACAGTCACCGCATGCTTCTCTCTGTCCAACACTATATTCCCCACACGCAGGATTTTCTCTTTTTCCTCCGGCTTGGCACTTCTGCGAAGCAGAGCCTTCACTCTGGAGATTAATTCCATCACCCCGAAGGGCTTGGTCATATAATCATCCGCGCCGATATCCAGCCCCTTCACCTTGTCCAGCTCCGTAGTTTTGGCAGTCACCATAATCACCGGGACAAGCACCGTATCTTCACGGGTGCGAAGCTTTTTGACGATAGAAAGGCCGTCCTCATCCGGAAGCATCACATCCAACAGAATCAAATCCGGTAGTTCCTTGCTTAATGCATTATAAAATTCCCCCGCCGAAGCAAAGCCCTGTACCTGATATCCCATATTCTGTAATGCAAAGGTTTCAATCTCCTGAATACTTTTGTCATCCTCAACCACATAGATTAATGCCATAGCTCCATCCCTTCCGTACATTCCCGCAGCTTCATAAGCTGATT
>CAZPRB010000133.1:0-2724 GCA_964588645.1 uncultured Acetatifactor sp.
AAAACTTCAATCTGAGCCATGTGCCGGTTTACATCATGTCTCAGGATCAGCTCTCCATGTACGCCACCTATATGTCTGTGGTCGGCAACCGTGAGGACTTGTTCCCGGACTCTCCCTATGTAGACAAGTACATCACCGATCCCCCGGATGAGTACACGGTCAATGCTGCATATCTGGAAGACGAAACCTTTGCTACCCTCATCGAAGAGGCTGAGAAGTACCTGAACTATCCCTATGTGTGGGGCGGCTCAAATCCTTCCACCTCTTTTGACTGCTCCGGCTTTGTGTCCTATGTTCTCACGAACAGCGGACTCGTCAATACCGGACGGCTCGGTGCGCAAGGACTTTACAATGTCTGCACTCCCGTTTCCAGAGCAAATGCGAAACCCGGCGATCTCATCTTCTTTGTTGGCACATACGACACTCCCGGCGTTTCCCATGTGGGCATTTATGTCGGTGATGGTGTGATGCTGCACTGCGGCGATCCTATTCAATACTCATCCATCAACACTTCCTATTGGCAGTCTCATTTCTATGCCTTTGGAAGACCGAACTATTAAGCGAAAGGAGATTTTTCTATGAATCCAAAATATAAGAAGGTCTGTGCCGATATTGCCAAACTCGAAGGCAAGGCAGCAGACATTCAGAAGCAGCTCAACGAGCTGTACGACAAGAAAACTGAGCTGGAAAACCTTGAGATCATCAACACTGTCCGCGCTATGGTCATGGACAAGGATCAGGTCATGGCTTTCCTCTCCAACATGAAGGGTGGTAAGCCTGCAAAGCAGCCCACCACTACGCATCAGGAGGTAACTGAGAATGAATAAGAGAAAAGGATTTCGTTTGTTCACCGTTCTGGCACTTTGCATGGTGCTGATAAGCAGCTTTTCCATGACGGCATTCGCTTATGCGGATGACACTGACCAGAATCTCCCCATCACGGAGGCTACTCAGCCGGAGGAAATGCCCGACGAAGAGCCGGAGGACAAGCCCACCACCGAGCTGCCCGAAGGTGAGCCTATCGACGATGAGGGCAACGCCTACACCCGTGATCTGCTCTATGATAAGGCAACCAACAAGCAGTTCATCACCGTTCAGACCAAAAGCGGAAACACCTTCTACATCGTGATCGACTACGATGCTCCCATCAACGACGAAGAGGAACAGTACCAGACTTATTTCCTGAACATGGTGGACGAAGCGGATCTGCTTGCCCTGATGGATGAAGCAGCCGTTGAAGCTCTGACTACTTGTGTATGCGAAGACAAGTGCGTTGTCGGTGACATTGATGTGGAATGCCCCGTGTGCAAAACTACCATGAGTGAATGCACCGGCACTGTTCCTGAGCCTGAAACTCCCGTTGAAGGCGATGAAACTGAACAGCCCGACGATACCGAAGAGCCTGAAAAAAGCTCTAATATGGGCATGATCATCGGTGTAATTGCAGTTGTCGGTATTGGCGGTGCGACATATTACTACTTCAAGTTCATCCGTGGCAAGAAGCAGAAGGATGAAGATATGGACTTCTTCGACGATGAAGGCTATGAGGAAGAGCCTTACATCAACGAGGACGCCGAACCTGACATTGCCGAAGATGAAGAGAATCAGGAAGACGAGGAATAAAAAGGAAGCCCGTCACAGCCTTCAAAACTGTGACGGGCATACTCTTTAGTTCCATTCCTCCATCAAGAGGAAATCACGGATGTTCCGGTGCTTGATACCGTTTCGACTCATATCAAACTCATCGAGAGATACAACATACTTCGGATAGTTGTCGCGGATGTTGTCATACGCACCAAACTCACGGGCAATGGTTTCCTCCGCTGCAAGCAGATAGGCAACCTGAACATACAACTTCTCGCCGCGTTTGTCGCATACGAAGTCAATCTCACGATCTCCCGTTCTGCCGACAGTGACCTCATAGCCTCTGCGCAGCAGTTCCAGATAAACAATATTCTCAAGGATAAGATTGATGTCTCGTGTATTGCCTCCGTAGACTGCCTCACGGATGCCGTGATCTGCAATGTAGTATTTCTCATTAGATGCAAGAATCTGTTTGCCTTGCAAGTCCTCGCGCTTCACCTGATAGAACAGATAAGCGTCGCAGCAATATTTGATGTAGTTCAGGATTGTCTCCGGTGCTACTGTACGCTGCTCACTCTTGAGGAATTTTGCAAGGGAGGTTGCGGAGAAGGTGTTGCCCACATTTGCCATAACATAGGCGATAATGCGTTCAAGCAAATCCACATCTCTGATCTTGTTTCGCTTCACAATGTCCTTTAGCTGAACAGAATTGAAGAGGTCATGGAGATACTGCTTGGACGGTGCATCTGCATATCGGATGTTTGCGAGGTAAGGCATACCGCCGGACAGTAGGTATTGCTGAAAGCATTTCTGAATCGGCTCATCGGGTGTGGTTGGACGATACAGCTCCATAAACTCCGCAAAGGAAAAGGGATAGATTACAAACTCTACATAGCGTCCTCCCAGATAGGTTGCAAGCTCACCGGACAGCAGCTTGGCGTTTGAGCCGGTGATATAGATGTCGCAATCCAGCGTGACGCGGAAGGAGTTCACACATTTCTCCCAGTCCTTGACCTCCTGAATTTCGTCGAAAAACAGATACACCTTGCCTTCAATATCGGCAGCTCTCTTGGTGATCTCGTCGTGAAGAGCCTTAGCGGTTTGCAGATGGGAATAGCCCATATCCTCAAAGTTGATAGA
>CAZPRB010000134.1:0-2622 GCA_964588645.1 uncultured Acetatifactor sp.
ATACATAATCAGTCCTCCATTCAAGGTACTGAACATAGTATAACAGATTATCGTGCGAAAATCAATGAATTTTATTTGAATATTCACATTAAATCACACGAATATTTTTCAGAACTTCTCTTATTTCGACACGAACACCGCTTTTTCTACACTTTACACCTCCCCAAACTTGGTTGTCATCAGCCTGTAAAGCTCTGTATTTCTTGGGAACTTATTGACAAACGGCACAAGAGAGCTGCCGACTTTGAGTAATCCCTGTCCTGCACCGACATTCGTAATATAACTGAGCTGAAGGTCGGAGATATTAAGGAGCTTGGCAAGCTCAATCCTGTCCGTTGATGCTTGGTTTAGCATAATGATAAATTCGCTGTTGGCAAGCATTGTTCTTGCCGTATGGCTCTGCAAAAGGTCGTCCACATTCTGCGTGATACCAGAGCAGTATACTATATTCAATTACCATTTCTGGTTCCAAAGGTATCGGTCCATAATGGCATATATCCGCTGCGGATTGCAACTGCCTGCGACGCAATGTTTGTTACGGAAGCACTATAAAACGGAATTTTACCGTGTTCCAGTATTGCAACTGTCAGATTATGTACCAGCAAAGAAGCTAAATTCTGCCCACGATACTCTTTTTTGACATCAATTCCTACTTCTCGTAATTTATCATCCACCACAGAAGCGCCTGCCAATGCCACAATTTCATCCTCTTTCCCGGCATATAGAACCACGCAAGTCGGAGTGTTGCCCTCCTCATCAAATGATAAGGAGTTATCAAATCCCTGTATTCCTTTTAATTTCTGTATTTCTTCATCAACCAGCAATTCAAAAGAAAAACCTTCCGCATAAGGCAGCATATACATCTGCTTCAAATCCGGAATATAATGTAGGGTCTGTCCAAACACAAAATCACTCTCATACAGTTCATCTCTGCTTTTATCACGAAGACACCTTATCGCCTCAGAAGAAACATTTTCAGACATCGTAACTACATTGGCATCCCCCACACTGAGAATTTTGACATATCGTCCCTGCATGGCTTCATCCACGACAAAAAAGGTCTCCCCGGTATGCAATTCCTCCACCGTGCATTTCATTTGACCCGCAATATATTGCAAAACAACCTCATAAATCTCTTGCTGTTGCATCCATCCATTCCCTCCTAACGAATAACTTCAATATATTCATTTTCTGTATCATAGTTATGCCAAACAGCCTGATAAAAAGGGGCTTTAAACGTGATACTATCCTCGCTCCATTCCTTTGCATATGCAAATCTCGGCACTTGATTTCCTAACACCACACCCAAATAATCCGTAAAGAGGAGCAACGCAAATAAAAGCAAAAAACAGCCAATCGAAGAAAGCAGCTTATACCTATGTTTGCAAAGCAGCTGATAGATTCCCGCTGACAATATGACTGCGCCATTCACAGAATAGATTGACCCCCAGCTACTGTCTCGCGGGAAAATTGCCAATGCAGATATCGCTAAAAATGCTCCGCACCCGATAAGAATAGCACCTATTATGTTTCGCATCTTATAATACTGCACTTTTTTCTCTTCTTCCGTATACTCAGCAACTTTTATTAAGGTCTCCCTTGTTTCTTCTTTCATAGTCTCGCTTTTCCTTTCTCCTTCAATGATTTCCTTAATATCCACCTGATAAAAATCCGACAACGCGACAAGCATACTTAAATCAGGCATATTGGTTCCGGTTTCCCATCTGGATACTGTTCGGTCAGACACATTAAAATGCTCTGCCAACTGTTCTTGTGTCAGTTTCTTCTCCTTTCGGAGTTCCCTCAAAAAAGCTCCGATTTTCTTTTGGTTCATAGCCTCACCTCCACTGATAGGTTACCGGAGTCCGGCTCTAAATAACACGACACAAAGCGAGAAATGCCGTATTTTCACAAACCGGACATCATCTGTCCTGAATCGCAATCAGTACGCAACCAAAGTATTTCCGTTTTTTCAGAAATGCTTCCAGACTGGCACCGTAATGATCCGGTCCTGCGGATGTACGGAAGGTATTATAACCCACAAACTCACCCTCCTGATAACGGACTGCCACAAAATGCGCCCCAAACCTCATCCTTTGACGCCAGTAATAAAACACGATAGCAACATCACTATTCTTAACCGCATCATCAAAGCTGCTGCGTCTTTTCACAAGCCGCACCAAAAATCCATGCTTCTTAAAAAAAAAGACGGGACCTAACAGAAAGGTTCCCAGATTGCCATGAATCAGGGGGAGCTGGCGTTCAAAGTAACGTATCAACCGCTCCGGCTTCTCCCGATATCCCATTGCAAAAAGTGCATTATACGTGGCAATCCATCCGCATCCCGTGGCTGCGCTGGTGCGAAGCCCATAGCGCCATTGCCCTTTCGGTATTTTATGTTGGTTATAAATCAAATCATCCGTTTTTTCTGCCATATATGCTCCCAATCCTGATGCGCAAGCAGCCCGTCATCCCTTCAATAGCTCTTTACCTTACTCTCCACTAATCTATCCCCTTCATACACTACCTTCACCGTGAAAAATCCGGCATTATCCAATAGCTTTTCAAGGAAAATCCGGTCCCCTTCCCAGGTGGGTAAATCCAGAATTTTGTCCTTATCCA
>CAZPRB010000135.1:0-2590 GCA_964588645.1 uncultured Acetatifactor sp.
GCTCGAAGGGATTCGAACCCCCGACCCACGGCTTAGAAGGCCGTTGCTCTATCCAGCTGAGCTACGAACACACATTCGCCGTCTGATACACTCAAACCGACGAAAGCTATTGTAGCCTATAATTTGTTATTTGTCAACAAGAAAAATGGATTTGTAGCAAAAATTCAAAATATTTCTAAAAGCCTAATTCTTCTCCAATCAGTATCACCTTGATTCTGCCGGGAGTCCCGGAACGTCTGGTAATCACAATCTGACTGCAGATGCAGTCCGGTGACAGACAGTCACCACATTTTCCGGTGACGGCACAGGGCGTATTCTTATTCAGACGCACAGTATTGGGCGGTGCCGCAATATTCCGCACTCTCTTCAAGCCGGATTCCACATCAGGCACAATTTTATTCATTCCGGTCAGAATCACTACATTCTCCGGACCAAAACACAGAAATGCCACTCTGTTGGCTCTTCCGTCGATATTCACAAGCTCACCATCCAGGGTAATGGCATTGGTGCTCATCAGGAAGAAATCGGAACAGCAAATCTCTCCGTACATCCTGCGTTCTTCCTCAGAACCTCTTGCCGCTTCTCTGTTAATCACCTGATAATTTCCAAGGCGGAGCGCATCCCGCATTCCGATTTCATCCAAGGTTCTGGAGCCGCCCCAAGAGACACCGGAGCCCTCCGGTATCAGTTCAAGCGCTTTCTGCACTGCATCAGCAGCCGTGGGACAATAATATCCTTCCATCTGACGTTTTTCCAGATTTTTAATGATGGTTGCCGCTACATTCTCATAGTATTTCTGCTTCGGTGTCATCTTTTCATCCTCCTGCTCTCATGCTCTTCTCACAAAGTGTACTTGCTGTACAGTGCCACATGATCATAAATACATCGCCAGCTGCTGTAGGTCTGGGCTGTCACACAAATATAAGGTGTGCCTTCCTCGGAGATTCCGTAGCTCGCCGCACAGCTTCCCGACTGTGCCACATATCCCGTCTTGGCACAAAGCACCCTGCCTCCGGTATCCTTGTCCTCAATACGACGGATAAACCAGTTGGAAATCGTAATCCCCTCCGGATGCTGCTCCGTTGCAGAGGTGGTGTAGGTCCGTGCAGACAACACTTCCCTGCACAGGTCATTTTCCACAGCTGCTTTCATAATCATTGCCATATCATAAACAGAGCAATAATGCTCCTTATCATAGAGCCCCACACAATTTGTAAAATGCGCAGTGTCCGACAGCCCCAGCTCTTCCAGCTTCTCATTCATCATATCCACAAAGGCTTCATGAGAACCGGCCACATAAGTAGCCAACGCCACTGCCGCATCCCCGCCGGAGGGCAATACTGTTCCGTAGAACAAATCCCGGACTGTCACAACCTCCCCGTCCAGAAAACCTACGGAACTGCAATCATTCACATAAGCATAGTCTGTGATTTCCAGCGTCATGGTAAATTCATCATCCAAATCTGTGATATGCTCCGCTGCCACCAGCACCGTCAGCACCTTAGTCATGGAGGCAGGATTGATAGTTGCCATTGCCTCTCTCTGAGCCGCAATCGTCCCATCCTCCGCATTTATCAAAACAGCATACTCGCTCAGCACATCCTCCGCACCAATGTTCCTTGTCTCTGCCGTTATCTCAGCCTCATAGCCATTCCGGAAAGTGACCTCTCCCACAGGGATGGGGGCATCTGTTGCCGCAGGCTGTGTGGTTGATCCCTCCGGGTTTGGTCCCACCGGGTTTGAACCCTCCGGGTTTGGTCCCTCCGGCACTGCTTCCTCTGCACCAATGGCGCTTGTCTCCGCCTCTGCCTGAGGTTTCGACTCTTCTGCCACTATTTCCTTCTCTTGTGTGGCAATATTTTCTGTAACGGTATCATTCTCCGTTACGGCATAATTTGCTTTGCTATTCTCAGTTTCTTTTGCTTTCGCGTTTCTGCGGAATATTGCCACACCTCCGCCAATCAATACAACTGCAAGGATTAACACTCCCACATATACTCCGTAACGCTTTATATTCTGTTGAATTCTTAAGCATTTCTCCTTTTCACGCTTCATTTCAGCAATTCTTTGTCTCCGGCGTGCGCTGCGAAGTTCTTCCTCTTCGGTGTATTCAAACTGATTGTCCATTTCAGATATCCTTTATTATTTCAAGCTATTTCAACCGTTTCATCGGTTCCATTCCGTATTATTCTACCATAAAGAACCATCCATGTCACTCTCTTCCGTAGCCATCTGCAAAGAACGCAAAGAATATCCTCCTGAAACATATCCACAAGCAAACATTCCCCAATCAATCCGGCAGAGAAATAGTAGTCCAAATCCAGTGTCTCGCAGCTTTTCTTCTGCCTGTCATATATCTGAATCAGATAATCGTTGTGATATCCATCCGTCCTCCTGTTTTTGCGCATAAGCATAACACCCATCAGCCATCAATATTTTCTCTCTGATGTTCTTCATTAAGGATGCGAATAAATTATTTTTTTTTCACAAATAATATTTGCTTCATTTCTATGAATCCATTTTTGGTATACTCCTTTATCAATACACTGCATTCCCAGCCGCTGCCAATCGCGATAATCCCCAACCATAG
>CAZPRB010000136.1:0-2518 GCA_964588645.1 uncultured Acetatifactor sp.
AATTTCGTATACAGGAGGGATTACATGATTAAAATCCTGTTTGTCTGCCACGGCAATATCTGCCGCAGTCCCATGGCCGAGTTCGTGATGAAGGATTTAGTGAAAAAAGCGGGTCTGGAGCGGGAATTTCATATTGCGTCGGCGGCTACCAGTCGCGAGGAGATCGGCAATCCTGTCTATCCACCGGCGCGGCGCAAGCTGGCGGAGCACCATATCGGCTGCAGCGGCCATGCGGCGCGGCAGCTTACGGCGCAGGACTATGAGAAATACGACCTGTTGGTAGGCATGGACAGGGCAAATGTGAATAATATGCGCCGTGTTTCCGGCGGTGATCCCGATAAC
This sequence comes from uncultured Acetatifactor sp., assembly GCA_964588645.1. Taxonomy (GTDB): domain Bacteria; phylum Bacillota; class Clostridia; order Lachnospirales; family Lachnospiraceae; genus Acetatifactor. The sequence continues at coordinate 343 of CAZPRB010000136.1, forward strand.
AAGATTCATTTGCTAATGGAATACGCCGGCCACCCCGATGCGGAAGTGGCCGACCCGTGGTACACCGGCGATTTTGAGGCCACCTGGCAGGATGTACTGGCGGGATGCCGGGGGTTGTTGGAGGAAATTACAAGACGATGATGGAAGCGAAAAAGCAGATATTCCCTATTTGAAAAGGCGTACTTGCTGAAAAGAGCGGGTGACCTGCATTCGCGAAAGCGCTCTGATTGCTTAAGTTGCACCGTACTGAAATAGAGGAATTGAACTATTTTATAGCAAAAGAAAGGAAAAACCAGTTTTTTGCGAGAAAAGTGCGATCAAATACCTGATCTACGATGTCGAAAAATGTCGAAATATTTTTCGCTGTTTCGACAAGATTCCCCTTGAAAAGTATGTCCATTTGTGGTAGTTTTTATGACAGTTCAACGATTCCTGTTGGAGTCGGACAAAATCAACCTTTTTATAGGGGGAACGAAAAATGGAAAAAGTAAATGTCATATTGGCTGAAAACGATGTAACGATGAAGGCGGCGCTGCGCCGGTCTCTGGAGGAGTGCGAGGAATTCTGTGTCGCAGGAGAGGCCGAGGACGGAATGGCGGCGCTGGAGCTGGTGCGGGAACTGAAGCCGCGGCTGATGGTCATCGACGCCACACTGCCGAAGCTGGACGGCATCAGTGTTTTGCGAGAAATCGAAAAGGAAGGCATTGAAAAGCCGCTGGTGATCATGATCGGCCATTACGTCGGAGGCTACTACCAGCGGGAGGCACAGCGGCTGGGCGTGGAGGTCTATCTGCAACAGCCCGTTAGCGAACAACCGGTAATAGAACACATGCGGGCGCTGCTGCGTCCTGCACCGACGATAACGGCTCCCACGAAGCTGGAGACCCAGATCACCTCCGTGCTTCACGAGATCGGTGTCCCCGCCCACATCAAGGGCTACCAGTATCTGCGTGCCGCCATCGCCATGGCCGTCCGCGATATGGACGTAATTAACGCTGTAACGAAGGTTTTGTACCCGCAGGTGGCGGAGCAGTACGGCACCACCGCCAGCCGCGTGGAGCGTGCGATCCGCCACGCCATCGAGGTGGCTTGGGATCGGGGCGACCTGGAAACGCTGCAAAAGTATTTCGGATATACCGTTAATTCCGCAAAAGGCAAGCCAACCAACTCCGAGTTTATCGCCATGATCTCCGACCGCCTGTTGCTGCAGCAGGCGACAGGCAGTGATCGCCCTACACCGAAAAATGATGGACCCGTCGCAAAAGTCGGCAGATAAGAATTATCGAAAATACAATAATGCGGTTTGATCCATCTTTTGGATATCTACCGCAGAAAAAGAACCACGCCGTTGAACAGATTATCCGATCAACGGCGTGGTTTGGTTCTTATCTCCTATTTACCGCGTATAATCGCACTTTAAGAGCGAATAAAGCTTCATATCCAGCACCTGTCCATTTTTGACTGCATTCTGCTGGAGCGTGCCTTCGCACTGAAAGCCTGCCTTTTCCAGTACACGGCAGGAGCCGATATTGTGGTCAAATGGCTCTGCGAATATACGGATAATACCAGTGTTTGTGAATATATGTTCGCAAATTTGCCGGACAGCCTCGGTCATGATGCCGCGCCCCCAGGCGTCTCGCGACACATAGTAGCCCAGCTCGGCGGTCTGTCGGTGGATATTGCTCTGCCGGAAGGCGCCGACGCTGCCCACCACACGGCCGTCCACCGTCACGGCGAAGGCGAAAGTGTCGTTTTCGTTGGCATCCAGCATGGCGGAAATGTATGCTTTTCCGCCTTCTGCCGTATAAGGATACGGCAAACCGTCACGCAGATTGTCCTGCACCTGCCAATCTGACAGTGCTGCTGCCAGTTCCGCCGCATCCATCAACCGCCATTTTCTGATCTTAACGTCCATGGTTGCACCTCATTTCATAGCGCTGATTACATTATACACGGTGCAATTGCGTTTTCAAGAGCGAATCACTTCCCGCGTTTCTGCCACGCGATCGCACCGCCGACGATCGGCAGGAGGAGCAGGAGCCACAGCGGGGAGAGGGCGGTCGATTGGCTTTCGATAGGCTCATAAGCGGCGTAAAGGGTGGTGTTCACCGTCACCGTGTCGCGGTCGAAGTCCCACGGCTGGGTCAGCGCTGCGTCGCGGTACCAGCCGCTCAGC
>CAZPRB010000137.1:0-2424 GCA_964588645.1 uncultured Acetatifactor sp.
ACTCGGCTGTTAACCGAGTTGTTGTAGGTTCGAGCCCTACTCGGGGAGTTTTTTGACTAAGATAATGATTGTTTGTGAACGCCTGAAGGCGATAAAGACGGCTCCATGGTCAAGCGGTTAAGACATCGCCCTTTCACGGCGGTAACACGGGTTCGATTCCCGTTGGAGTCATTGTAATTTCATATGGCGTGATAGCCAAGTGGTAAGGCCCCGGTCTGCAACACCGTCATCCGCCGGTTCAAATCCGGCTCACGCCTCTCAGAACCCCTAAAAACCTTAATTTTTAGGGGTTTTATTTTTCCCTTTACAGTAAAGACCTATGCCTCCCCTTTCAAACTGCTCTATTTCTCTCATGTTCTTAAATTTTGTAACTTCGTTTTATATCGTTTATAATCAAATAAAATTGTTTCATAAGGTGGAAATAAGGTTGAGTAAATTTAGTCATTCAACAAATTAACCAAATTTGTTTTGCCTTCCTTATCTGTATGGAGATAAGTTTTAATAACCACCTTGTAATCATCTCCAAGTAACTCTGCTACCGCTTTCACTTCTTGATGGCTACTTGTCTTACTTAGAAGCTTAGTTGCAAAGGTATGTCTGATTGCATGAGTAGTATTGTTGATAAGATATTGCCAGAATTAGTGTTTAGTAATAAAATGAATTTCAAGTTATATAGTTGTGAACCCGCTAACGGACTTGGAAAGAGCATAAATGAAGTCTTTATGCCGAATCAATATATTGATATTAGTGAAAATTTTGAGAGAAAAATAGAATTAATATCTCTGTATACAAGTCAAAATCCATCATATTGGATTTCTTTAATTGAAACACAGAATGCTCAGAATGGACGTAGAGTTGGAAAAGTGTATGCGGATATACAGGTAAAGGCAGTATTAAGAGATTTTATAAAGTTATAGATACGTTTCGAGAATCTGATATGGAGTATTTTGTCAGTTTTGATATTAAGAATTTCTTTGCTAATATTAACAAGAGAGTTTTGTTATTGGAATTAGAGGAATGTTTAGATAAAGACATATTATCTTTATTAGATAATTTAGTTTTTCGTGAACAAAGATTCAACTTACCGGCAGGGCATGTATTATCACCATTTTTATCGAACATATATTTAAGAAGCATAGATGAATCATTAAGCAACTATTCAGTAGTTCGATTTGCTGATAATTATATTTTTGCAATTAAGAGTAAGAAGGAAATAGAATATTTTCAACTTGAATTGGAACGATTGTTAAAAGAAAAATGTCTTTACATAAATCATGCAAAAAGTAAGATATACAATAAGTCGGATGTGCTAAATATTACATAATAGTTTGTAAAATCTAAAGGAGAATTCGTATGGATAAATTGATGGTTGTTGATGGGCATAATTTGTTGTTTCGTATGTTCTATGGGTTTCCAAACAAAGTCTATAATCACTTAGAACAACCAATTCATGGTATTATTGGTTTTGTGGGGAGTATAATAAAATTAGTTCAAAGTAATGATATAAAAAATATGGTCATTGTATTTGATAGCGAGATCCCGTCAGATAAGTTTAATGATTTTAATTATAAAAAAAACAGAATTCAAGATTACAGTGCATATCCGGAAGATGAAAATCCTTTTTCGCAATTACCAGGAATCAAGAAATGCTTGGATTATATGGGTATAGAATACATAGAAATAGAAAAAGTAGAAGCGGATGATGCTATTGCTACAATTGTGTCTAATTATCGAATGAAATTTAAACAAGTGTTGATTGTTTCAACGGACAAAGATTACCTTCAATTAATTGATGACAACGTAAGAGTGCTATCACCAAGAGGAAAGTTATCAATTTTATATGATGAAGAAAAAGTGAGAGAAATTTTGGGGATTGAAGCAAGTAAATATGTGATATATAGGTCGCTTGTTGGAGATAAATCTGACAATATTGAAGGCTTAAAAGGAATAGGCAGAATAACGGCGTCAAAATTACTCCGGAGTTATAGTAGTGTTAATGAAATTTATGCAAATGTAGATAATTTGAATAATAAGATTGCTAATATCTTGTTGGAAAATCGCAAAACGTTGCTGCACAATATTGAGTTAATTACACTTAATTCAAGCGTTAAATTGCCCGAATTAACATTTCAAATTGACGATAAGTTTGATTATAAAACGATGGAAGTATTACGTAATTGTAGCATATGTTTATAGATATAATATATAAAACAAGTAAGGGATAAAATAATGAATAATAAAAAAATAAACAAACTAACTTTTCTGCCATGATTATGGCATTGTATATAGTAGTAGTCTTTTACACGCAAGGGATTTCATTTGGAGCTTATCAAAATGTAAAGAAGTATTCCGGGAAAAATGGTCTATATATAGGTAATTGCGAAACAAGTTCGCAATCTTAATTCCAAACAAGGAAGAAATCCT
>CAZPRB010000138.1:0-2358 GCA_964588645.1 uncultured Acetatifactor sp.
ATGAGGAAGCCAAAGCACGCGAGGAAAAACAGTATGCGGATATGCTCGTCTGGATCAAATGCATGTATGAGAACAATAATGCCACCTATTTGGGACTATTCCTGAAGGGAGGCGGTCTGGCTGACATGCTGAACCACATGGATTATATTGAAAAGGTTTACGAGTATGGTATGGCTAAGCTGGCCGAGTACGAAGCCACCAAGGAAGAGGTTCATGCTTTATGGGATCAGCTGGAGACGGAGAAGACACAGCTGGAGGCGGAGAAGACGCAGCTGGAGACAGACAAAACCCGGCTGGAAGCAGACAGAGCGGATTTGCAGAGCCAAAAGCAGGAACTGGACAGTATGCTTGCTCAGAAGAAGCGGGAATCTGCTAATTACGAAGCGGAGATTAACCGGTATAAGCAGGAGGCAGCAGTGGCGCAGACCTTGCTGAAACAGGAACGCAAGCAGCTGGAGAAGCTGCAGGCACAGCAGAATCAGTCAGGCTCCGGAGGCGGCACGGCAAATAACGGAAATTATTCCTCGACCAGCTATACCTCCACGATTGATAATGCTCCCGGAAGTGAAGCGGGAAAGAATGTGGCGAAATACGCCTGCCAATATATCGGCAACCCCTATGTATACGGCGGTACCAGTCTGACAAACGGAGCGGATTGCTCCGGCTTTGTGTATCGTGTATATCAGGATTTCGGATATAACCTTCCCAGAACCTCCTATCAGCAGGTGAATGCGGGAACCGGCGTTAATTACAGTGATGCTCAGCCCGGAGATTTAATCTGCTACAGCGGACACATCGGTATCTATATCGGTGACGGGAAGATTGTCCATGCAAGTAACAGTAAACCTTACCCCAGCGGTGGTATTAAGGTTAACAATGCAAATTACAGGACTATCATAGGAGTAAGGAGAATCGTTCCCTAGAGGCATTGTTGTAATCACAGTCCCCCTTTTTAATTTGGAATCATATTATAAAATTTAGTGGACAAAACATCCTGTCTGTGCTACGATTGCAGTTACAAGGCAGGATGTTTTCTTATTGTTTTCCTGTTTTCTAAGCCGTTTCGGCGATATTTCCATCTTTATTTTAGTAATGCATATGTAATTCTGTCATCACATCACTACATCGCGCTGTTTCAGCACATTCACAAAAGGAGAAAAGAAATGACCTACGAAGAATTTAAGAAGGAACTGTATCGTAATCTGCAATCACAGGGCATGTCCGGAGGGAAGCAGGTGCTTTTATTGGAGAAGGGAGGCGTATTCATAAGAGAAGACGCTGTCACCCTGCTACGCCTGATTAATCTGGGGGATTATGGGAGGGAGGATACCATACTCAGAGAAGATACCATCTGTGTAGTTTGGAAAAAACAGGGGATTCAAGGCTTGCTTCACTGGAGCATACGTCCCATGTACGAACGCTTCAAGCGTGAGGGCTGGCAGGGGGTATTGCCGGAAATGGTCTCCAAAATACAGAGAACCACCGTTCCGGCGGGGATGCTGCCGGGATGGGCGAATGACGCAGTGGGCGGCAGGCTTGTCATCAGACCTCTGCCTGATTCCTGTCGTCGGGAGGAATTGAAAAACAGTATTTGCTGGGTGTTCGGCGATATTGCACTCACACTGTATTTATTGGTCTGTGATGCGGGAGAAGAGCTTCTTGCGGTGGAAATCAATCACGATATGGTAGACGGTGATGTGACGGATGAAGTGCTGTTGACCAATGCTCTGCTCAACACCTGTGCTAAGATGCCACCCAGATTATATTACGGTACGGATATCCGTCACCGGTATCCCCGAGAGTATGGTGTGTTCATGCCGGGGGAGAGGGGAAAACGGATTGAGATTCACCCGGATGATGAGCAAGAGGGCTTACATGGGTATCGAGTCACCACCGTCAACGGGCAAAACGGTGCGGTGGCACTCTTTTATCCCGGTGTCAGGGAACGTTTGTCGTCGCTGTTGGACGGAGATTATTACGTAGGATTTACAAGCGTGAATGAGGCTGTGATATATCCGGCCAGACACAAGGCGTTGCGTGAATTGAAGGCGGCAATTCAGCGCACCAATATTCTGTATGAGAGGGACGAAGTACTGTCAAATCGTGTTTACCGTTACAGCTGCAGCAGGAAAGAGTTGATTGAAGTGTGAGAAGATGCTACAATGTTTCTACTTTAATAGATGGAAAAAGTGAGGCAGAATATGGAATTGGTGAAAGGGAGACCGTCCGATACAGAGGGACGGCTTGCTAAAGAAATCAGAACTTATGATCTGTTGGATTCTCTGGGAATTGAGTACTGGAGGATCGACCATGAGGCAGCTTACACTATGGAGGCCTGCGAGGAAATAGACAAAGCGC
>CAZPRB010000139.1:0-2303 GCA_964588645.1 uncultured Acetatifactor sp.
TCGGCAACAAAAACAATATATTGTCCTATAGAGATAACTTTTTTGCCGTTTTCAGTATTCACTATTAAGTAAAATTGTCATCAGAAATTGTTCCTGAGAAAACAAAAAAGTGCTTCGTAAATCAAATATTCGTTTTACAAAGCACTTTTTATTCTATTTTCGTTGATTTTTTGCTCAGGAAATAGATTTTTACGTTTTACCAACAATATCCTCAACAAAAGTAACCTACAACTTTTTCAAATACTCCTCCACGTTCAGATATACTACATTCTCTTTCGTATCTTCCATAAGACCTATCGACAGCAGTTCCAAGTCTGCCATCGATAAACCTAACTGCACACACCTAAGCAAGAACAACGGAGTTGTCATTTCACGCTCTGTAGGACGAAGCATTATAACCTGATTCACCTCTACAATATCAGTACCTTCTGAAAAGATATCTACGGTAATAATGTAATCCAAATAATTATCATCATCTGATTGCACGTCCATTGTCAAACGCTCAATCGCTTCTGCTCGTGTTTCTTCAGAATCTGCACCACTTAATGCAATAGTCCTTAATCCCTGCTCATTAAACTTTCTAGACAGCTCTCTTACTGCATACACCTTGTACACTTTCGAATTGCAACATCACAAGCCTTTTATTCCACACATAATAACCTTGTCTTCTTGCAGAATCATATACTGGACGCATATTTTTTCTCCAAATTCCGTAAAACTCTATATCTGAATTTCTTTTTCATTAATTCAATACTTTTTATAATTCATCATATTTTTTAGCACAAATCAACTGATATGCTGCTTATATATTTCCTTCAAATCCTCTATCGCCACCTCAGGAGCCATTGTGTGAAACATCAAATAATTCCGTTTCATTGTTTCCACCGGAGCTTGTTTATAAATTGTTTTACTGGATTCTTCCGTATAGTAATGCCAATATCTATAAATATATCCAATCCAATAAATCACATCTTTAGAATACACTTCACCTTTTTCAACCAACTTATCTCCTGCAGCTTCGATAATCTCTTCCAGCAAGTATTCTTCTCCTGCCCACTGCATGCGGTTGTAGGTAGAGTCCAAAGCCTTTGCAGTTTCAGAATTCATAAATGCCTTTATAAAACCAGCACTTCCTAACTGTCTATCTACAGAAAGCTCAAATAATCTGCCCTGAATATCACACAGTTTTAATTGCATTTCATTCATGCGAATCCTCCTTATCCTGCATATCATCATCTTCTTGTATTATTGAGGAGGATTTTACCTCACTGCCGCCTGGTCCAAAATCTCATCGAAAAACAATCCTTCTCTACGATAGTTTCTACAGATATCATTTGCCAACGAAGAACCTTTTACACGATTTGCCTCTGAGACTTCCTTTATAAACAATTTTTCCAAATAAGAAATCGGGATTTCTTTCTCAATCCGCACTGCATCACATCCCTTTTGTGTAACTGCAACGTACTGTTTTCCAAGTTCCAATGCCGACAAACTATTTATTAGTGCTGCATCAGTTATGTTTCCAATAAAGAAGTTGTCAATAACAAAAAACATTCTGTCATTTGCAATACTTCCAATAACCAAATCTTTATCCTTCGTCATTTCTTGATACTTGCTATAAAAAGGTGTTCCTTTTATTTTTTCCATTCGGCCTCTGTGATATGCGACAATCATCGCCCACTCCAAATCAGCCGGAACATCTAATACGGCAAGATTTTTCAAAGATATGGAAACAATATAGAATTTTGCACTCTCATAATCACAGATAAGAGTCAGTGCTTGGCTCGGTTCGGTTCCCATATAGAATCCCTCTCCGAAATCGCACTGTTTTCGGCTCAGTGGTGCAATATCCCCCTCTATTCCTGATTTCGAACCGTGATACAGCAGCATTCTCCCTTTTTCAAGTTCAATGCTTCCAGAAGCTGCTTCTATCTTCTCCAAAACCATGTGGTATACCGGAACATCATACTCCTTGCATAAATCATATATTTTGTCCTGTGCAAGCTTATTCGGCAACGCGCGCCCATTTTCCCAACGATTTACAGTCGCAAACGTTACATTCAAAAGTTCTGCAAATTCCGTCTGATTCATATTCATATGTGAGCGTATTTTCTTGATTAAATCTTGCATAATATCATCTCCATGCCTCACAACAGTTTATAACATTTGTTCTGTCTTAAATTATATAAAATGTTATACGATAAGTCAATCTGTATATCCACGCAGCTGTGAGAAATATAGGACACAATATGTTGACTGCAGGCACCCGTAGTCATGCTGCAAGGCAATAAGAAAAAGCACAG
>CAZPRB010000140.1:0-2303 GCA_964588645.1 uncultured Acetatifactor sp.
GGACATCATTCAATACGGCCATTTTGTAATTTAGATCAATCAGGCGATACTTGTAAGACAGAGCCACATATTTTTCTCCCTCAAATACCGGGTAAGGGGGGAACTGGTTAATGATCTCAGTCCGATAAACCAGCTTTTTGTCACCGCTACCACCAGCGGCATAGTAGTCGATAACAGTAGTTTCTGTCAGACCGTCAGGGAAACCCTTGCCGATAACTTTACCGTCATAATCGGCATCCAAACCGATGATGCCGGCATACCCCCGGTCTCGCACCTGCTCCCACTTGCACAGAATCTTCTCCACAGCCCCGACAGCAAGCTTGTCGTCAGAATCAATGCAGACATTCAATTCGGTATCAATATTTTCGTAGGCGGTGTTGTGGGCAGTGTGCATCCCGCCGTTCTCTTTATAGACGTAGCGAATCTCAAACCCGTTTTCACAGGTCTGCCATTGCTTGACCAATTCCGCAGTATTGTCCTCAGAGCCATCATCTACAATGAGCCAGATGAAATCCTTGCAGCTCTGACTGCACAGGGATTTGTAGGTGCGTGGCAACGTATGCGCTCGATTGAACGCGGGGGTAAAGATTGTCAGTCTGATAGACTCAGCCACGGCTTTTCACCACTTTCATATAAAAATTCTCCAACCACTGCGCAGTCGTAGAAATGTCATATCCAGCGGCGCAGATTGCGTCGTGCATATCCTGTCGATCCGTTTTTGCCTGAGCAATGATCCACTCAGCCCAGTGCTCTGCATTGTCTTCTAAAGAACGAAATTGCACAAGTTCAGTGATTGCTGTCTCGCGAGGTACGTTAGCCGAAACACAGCAGGAGAGCCCTGCTGTCTGTGCCTCCACCAGAGAAACGGGCAGCCCCTCATAAAGTGACGGCATCAAAAACACATCCATTGCCTGATAGTAGTTCCATACATCAGGCTGCACGCCGGTCAGGATAACTGCTCCCTCCAAATACTTCCGCGCGATCATAGACTCGATTTGCGAGCGGCGCTCTCCATCGCCGACCAGTAGCAAGGCAGAGTCTGGCATCTGCTGATGCACTTTTGCAAATATTTCAAGCAGGAATTTGTGATTCTTCGCGTCCGCAAAGCGTCCAACATGACCGATAACCAAAGTATTTTCGCCGATATGCAGTGTTTTTCGGACTTGGCCTCTGATTTTCGGGTCGAAAACAAATTTACGGGTATCAATTGCATTGTTCAGCGTCTGGCAGCGTTTTTTATCAGTTCCGATCTTTCTCCCGTACCGGGAAATACCAGCTTCCTTCGAACAAGTGAAAAATTGATCCGCAATGTATCTGGTCGGGTATGAAAAAAAACGATACATACCAGAACCGATACCTGCGCTGTGGCTATGGGCAATCGTATAAGCACCGTGTTTTTTTGCGATGGAAAGATAAATCGCCGCAGTTGAACCGATATGGCCATGCACAATAGGATATTCCTGTTTGTGGTTTTCAAAGAAGGTGCGCCACCACTTTATGTAGGAGAAATGGTTCTTTCCCCGGTAACGGGGGCAGTGGTAAATCATCCCGCCCAACGCAAGAATCTCATCATCATAGGCAGCACCGGAATTCTCATTTTGCACAAAATCAAACTGAATCTTCGTCCTGTCAATCTTACGGTAGAGATTCATGATCATCGTTTCCGCGCCGCCGCGATTCATGGTGCCGATGACTTGGAGCACTCGGATCGGTTTATCCATACTCTTACCTCTTACTTCTCATAATTATGCTCAAAATCGATCAAGACTGGATGATGCTTCCATACCCGATCTTCCTCCGGCGGAAGCTGCATATAGTCGCCGTACTCTATTCGCAGTGTTGTATCCGGATCGGCAACACACATATATTGCTTGCAATTAAACTCAATCGTTTTCATATTTTCAAACAAGTCTGCGGGGTAATACCTGCGACTGCACGCAATTGTACTTGGAAATACATATTGCAGGGCTGCATTTCCGTTCCATCTACGAAGTGATTTCTCCGCACGTTCACGCCGTATAGCGTATTTCGCTTTCGGAGCTCTAAGCAAGATAGTTTCAACTGTTCCAATTAACCCGCCCAAACCGCTGGTGTGTCCCCGGCTGTACAGCAAATCAATCGCGCAAGCTATATACTGAACGACTTTCCCAAACTTGCTGGGGGCAACTCGATCTCCAGGGAAAATATCAACAAATATTCCTTTATGATAGTGTTTTCCCCGTTCAGATTCATCCTGCAAAAACGTTGTATGATCTTTTCTGATCTTGGTGAAATTTTGCGTAAAATCTGGATCTGTTTGTATG
>CAZPRB010000141.1:0-2204 GCA_964588645.1 uncultured Acetatifactor sp.
ATGCGATCATGGACAAGTACAAAAACGGATATGAGATTACATCCTTTCAGGCACAGAACTTTGCCGGTGGTGTAAACGGTTGCTTAAGACGAGGAGATATTGTGGATGTGTACGCAGTTGACCCAACCACAGATATGCTTGTTTTAATGGCAGAAAACGTGTATGTATATGAGGTATATGATAACACCGGAAACAAAGTCACCGGGAAAGATGAGACAGCCACATCCTTTACTGTGTATGTAACACCGGAGGAAGTAGAGCAGATTAACATGGCGGTATGCTATGGTGGAATTCAGATGTATTTGAAGACGGAATAAAAAAGGAGGATAGGGCAAATGCCTTATCCTTCTTCTAACATATTAAATCTATCACGTTTATCTTTTTGCAGGTCAAGAAATTCATCATAATCATCTATATGTTGGAAGTAGTTTTCAAAAAAGTCTCTTACTATTCCCAAAAACGTATCGCTAAATGCGAAATCTGATTGCTTGAATTTATTTGGGGAAAGTGCATCTAAATTACGAAGAATTTCTTCTATTAAGTATTCCTTTCGCTCGGCAGTTAGATGTTCTTGCTTATCGTAATATTCCCGCAATGTGCGTTCTAATTGTTTGTTTAACGCCATCTGTGGGAAAATGTTATCTTTAAATAATCCATCGGCAAGCCCATTCATGGATACTGCTTTAAAACCTTCGATAAGCTGCTCTTTGTCAGGATGTTGTATTAAATCATCAAGTTGACAGGCAAGAATATGGCGATTAAACAGTAACTCGAATGTTAGGCTGATATTCTGTATATAAAAATTTAAAAAAGCAAGAAATATATTATTGGCACCGGCATGATAAGGCGGCGTTACTATAGGAGAAAAGTATTCCTGCAATATTTTTATAGAGTCCTCTGTCAGACCAATTTCAGAACAAATATCAGTAGCTTGTTTTGTCCGTTCATCATATTCACAGAGTAAGTAGCCGGGTGAACAATGGTAAATAGAGCATAGAGTGATTATTTGGTCAAGAGTAGGGATGATGTTTTGACCTGAACCATCTTTCCAGCCTTTTTCCCATCGTTGAACTGTTGGTTTGGAATATCCTGAGATTTCTGCAAGCTTATCTAATGATAGATTCGCAGAGAGTCGTTCATCATGAAGTCTTTTGGCAATGCTTGCATGCATATCAGTGGTTGTAAGCAGTTTTGAATAATAGTTAAGCATATTTAACCAACTCCTTAATAATAGTCGACAAAAGGTAACAAATAGGTAAATTTACTTTTCTTAAGATTATGATAAAGTATAATTAGAAACTTGGCAAGGGGGATATATAGTAGATTATTGCACCGAAACAAACAATGTGAAAAAATATTTTACAGCCCTGTAAAGTCTTGATTGACATTGACCGATATATGTATTAAGATGTTAACAGAAAGAGGTGATAATGTGGAATTTAGAGATGTTGGGCTTAAAGCAATGGCACAGGCAAATGTTCTTACTACAGAAGAAACTTGCAGCATATTGAATAGAACAAGACAGCAGCTTAATAATCTTCTTCGTAAAAATGAAATAGAAGTATTTAAGGCTACATCAAACGGGAATCTGTTTTGGAAACCGGAAGTATATGAGCTTCTTCGTAAGATTAACAGAGACAGTGGTAGAAAGTACCATGAGATTCACGGTTATTCTACAAGTAAATCTGTTGAGGCATTTAAAAGATTAGAAATCAATCCGGATGATGTTGAACAGGTATATGTATTCCTTAGTGATAGAGATGCAATACAAAAGAACTTTTATAACATTAGGGATGTAGAAATGCCAGATACGTTGACAAACATTGAAGCGGCACGTTTTATTATCATTTTAAATAATGAGGATGAGTACTGGTTTGATGGTCTTACATGTGGATATGGTGGTGAAGGATGCGGCGGAAGTGAAACTGTCCTTTCTGAACTTGGTATTCTGGAAAGAGGAAAGCATGCGGTCAATTCCATTATTTCTTCAAATAGAGTTTTGCATTTTTACAGAGAGAACGGAACATGGAAGTATGAGGGCGAAGATTCCGTTGAAAACGATGGAATGGATTACCGATGGCTGCGTGAACATGATGTGGATGATATCGAAACACACTATTTCAGATATAACGGTAGCTTGGTTTTAACTCAAGGAGCAAAATATCGAAAGACATTTGGTGAAGTAAAGCCACCAAACGTAGAAG
>CAZPRB010000142.1:0-2185 GCA_964588645.1 uncultured Acetatifactor sp.
TGCCCGCATAGCACATTGTAACACAGTTGGGCAGTAATAGGCAATAAAAATAAAATACTTTCAAATATCTCATATTTGTGGTATAAATGAATAGTATGCATTATTTTAGCTTTATTTGAGAAATGAAAGGACGATTTAGATTTATGAAAAAGAAATTAATTGGCGCATTGGCAGCTTTGATGGTGGTTGGCATGATGGGCGGATGCGGTTCTGAAAATACCACAGTATTGAAGGACATGGATGTAGAGAAATATGTTACCATCGGTGAATACAAGGGATTGGCTGTTACCTCTGCGGTACCCGAGATCACTGAGGATGATGTGAATGCATGGGTGGACGAGGTGTACTTTAACAGTATCTCTGCTGATCTTGGCGGTGTAACGGACCGTGCAGTGGAGATGGGAGACACCGTAAGCATTGATTATGTGGGTAAAAAGGATGATGTGGCTTTTGACGGAGGTACTGCTTCCGGTCAGAGCCTGACCATCGGCTCCGGTCGTTTCATTGACGGCTTTGAAGATGGTCTGGTGGGTGTGAAGCCCGGGGAAACCGTGGACTTGAACCTGACCTTCCCCACTGAGTATTACAATGCGGACCTTGCAGGAGCGGATGTAGTGTTTACAGTCACTGTAAATTTCATTATGCCGGAGGAGAAGCAGGATGAAATCGTTGCCGCCATGGGCGTGCAGGATGTGTACACGGTAGAGGCATTGTATGATTTCGGCCGTACTTATCTGCAGGCATATGCGGAGCAGGCATACCAGACCACCGTACAGAATGAAGTCGTCAATAGCTTCATGACAGGTTGTGCTTTTGAGGAGCTGCCTGAGGCGATTGTAGAGAAGTATGCGACGATTACCGGAAAGTCCCTTGAAACGACTGCGGCAAATGCAGGTACGGATGCCGATACTTATACCAATTACTACTACAATATGAGTAAGGATGAGTATGTAGAATCTTATTCCGTGAGAGCAGCGGAACAGTATCTTGCTTTTCAGGCAGTGGCAAACAATGAAAACTTAAATGTGTCGGACGAAGAACTCGATTCCGCATTGCTTCAGTCCGCGCAGCAGAATGGCTTCACCACGATTGAGGAATTCATAGGGGATACTCCCAAGGAGGAGTACAGAGAGTATCTGATGTATGATAAGGTACTGCAGTTTATGGTAGAGAATGCGGCAGCAGCCGAATAGGAAGTAACTGATTGTGAGAATCGGAAATAAGCGGACCGGTTCGGAGGTTGAGCACGTTGCAGCGTGCGGATAGGATGGGAAAATGAATTTAACAGATATCAGAGATTTATACCGTGAAAAAGAAAAGTACATTGGCAAGGAAGTGACCGTGGGCGGTTGGGTCAGAAGCAACCGTGATTCCAAAAACTTTGGATTTTTGGTGATTAATGACGGTACCTTTTTCGAGCCCCTACAGGTAGTGTATGGGGATAAGCTGGAGAATTTCGAAGCACTGTGCAAGATGAATGTAGGTGCGGCGCTGATTATCCGCGGAACGATTGTAGAGACACCTCAGGCGAAGCAGCCCTTCGAGATGCAGGCTGAGGAGGTGCTGGTGGAGGGTGCTTCCACAGCGGATTATCCTTTGCAGAAAAAGCGTCATACCTTTGAGTATCTGAGAACCATTGCCCATCTGCGTCCCAGAACCAATACCTTCCAGGCAGTATTCCGTGTGCGCTCCCTGATTGCATATGCGATTCATACCTTCTTTATGGACAGGGGCTTTGTATATGTGCATACTCCCATTATCACCGGAAGTGATTGTGAGGGTGCAGGCGAGATGTTCCAGGTGACTACCATGGATTTGAACAATCTGCCTGCGACAGAGGACGGTAAGGTTGATTTCTCCAAGGATTTCTTCGGCAAATCCACCAATCTGACCGTAAGCGGTCAGTTGAATGTGGAAACCTATGCTTTCGCATTCAAAAATGTGTATACCTTCGGACCCACCTTCCGTGCAGAGAATTCCAACACCACCAGACATGCGGCTGAGTTCTGGATGATTGAGCCGGAGATGGCGTTCGCTGATTTGACGGACGATATGATGTTGGCTGAGAGTATGTTAAAGTATGTCATCCGTTATGTGCTTGACAATGCTCCCGAAGAGATGGCGTTCTTTAACCAGTTTGTTGATAAGGGATTAATCGAGAGATTGGAGCATGTGGTAAACTCCG
>CAZPRB010000143.1:0-2138 GCA_964588645.1 uncultured Acetatifactor sp.
CTTATCTCCAATAGTGAGTTTATTTACTAAATATTGAGAAATGTTTACTGGGATAATGTCCTCTGTTCCGCTTTCTCTTTTAATTGCAAGTTGAAATTCGTAAAAGTCTTCTCCCAAGTAATTATAAGATTCAGGAGTTGTTTTGACTTCTCCTGCTAAAATAACTTTATTTGATTTGTTTTTCATAATTCCTCCATTACACTATTTGCATTTGTGCTTTATTCCACAACGTTGAAATCAAATAGTTTTGCTTATTTCTTATTTCGCCACTCTGATATTTGTTTTCCACTTCGTAAATAGCGTTACAGAGTTCGTTTCTCGTTTGTTCATCTCTGAAAAATTTAATTAAACACTCTAAAAATTTAATTGAGTCAATGTTTCGATTGTTTATTTTCAGCGTCTTTTGTGATGATACCTCATCAAGAATATTGTTAATCAGTTCTTTTGTGGAGAACGCCAAATCAAATTCGGTACTCATTACGGTACAAGAGTTCGTCCACTCCTCAAACTTTTCGTCAATAACTTCTCGATACCATTTTATAGCAGCCTCAAAACTCTCCCATTGTTGTCTGTCCTCAAACTGCTCTTCTATTGGTTTTTGTGTTGGTTTAGCAGGTTTACCTTTATCAGGCTGTTCTTCCTGTTTTATGGGCTGTTCTTCGCCTTTCCAACGCTCCTCTGCCGCCCTTTTTCTCGCCTCGGAAATATCTGCACGTTTCTTTATGTTTTTAAGCACTCTTTCGGAGTAGATTTTGCCTTTTTTAATTGTAAATAAGTCGTAATTGCGTATTACAGACTCACACATTTCAGGCTTTACCTGTAAGTCGTAGGCTATGTTTTCAATATCTGATTCTTTAATATAGCCACCTTCTTCGTGTAATATTTCAACAAAGCACCAGTAGAACCCTAAGCCCTCAAGACCAAAGTCTTTTCTGACACCTCTTAAACTCAACCTCGCACCATAATCGTGTGGGAAATATTCATTTGACATTTACTTCCTCCTAAACATACTCATCAAGAGTAACTTTTACTTTTGGCTCTCCTGCATATTTTTTAATAATTGTAAGTTCTGCAATCTGCGTGTCGTCTTTATATGCAACTTCATTGAGAGCGTCGCAAATAATCTTTGCAATGTTGTCAGCGTCAGGCTTTGTTAGAGGGAGAATTTTACCCTCTAACGCCTCGCTGTATCTTTTTTTAGAGAAAGATTTAGGTATTGCAAAGTATGCCTCAATCTTCATCTTAATTGCCTTGTTAAACAGGTCATAATTTCCTTTTGCCTGTTGGAAAGAGATTTTAACCAAATTTTCGTAATAAACGTCTTCCTTTGGTTTTATAGCTTGAGCATATCCGTGTATCGTGGAAAATTTAGGTCTTCTTTTACCAACAGGAGCACCGATAACTTCAAATTCCATAATTACTACTCCTTATTCTCTGCAAAGAAATCAAATTGTTCTTTTTCATCAGGAGTGATTATTTCAGGCTTTGTTTCTTCGTTTGATACAGGTGTTATTGATTGAGTATCAGCAAGTAGTGGGTCTTCCAACTCAACATAACTACGTTCGCCATTTTCATTGATAACAGTATTGTCAATATCAATAGCCTTTTGCATTTCAATACTCATTACACCCCATTGAGAAATCAAGTGTCTAAGCAATGTTTTAAACGCCATTTCATCAAAGTTTTTATACCAAAAACTACTGTATTTATAGAGTTCTTTTTGTGGTATTCTTCCATTCTCATAGTCGTCAAACTTTTCTGCACTAAATGCAGGAGAATAAGTGTCTGCGTGTTTTACCATTTTTTGTTTAGTCCAATAAACAGTTTTTCTAAAACCATTAAGCAATTCAAAGTAAGCCATATATCCGATAGTTGGAAGTGAATCTCTTGCGTCATCATCTTCTACAAACTCAAATTTTTGCTTTCCAGTAAGTTTATCTCTACCCTTGTACTCGCCCTCTTTGATAACCATAACGTCAATATCTGCATATTGTCCTGAACGCATAGCAAGTTGCTTATACCCCTTTGCACCTAAAATAAATTGAGCATTTGTTTCAAGGATATTTCCTTGCTTGTCTTTTTTGTTAAAAGGTAGCATATAGTATTGACCTAATTGTGGGCTTGGACTTAGTTTAAGC
>CAZPRB010000144.1:0-2083 GCA_964588645.1 uncultured Acetatifactor sp.
CTCTGTCCACCTGGTCCATCATGCCTTCCTTATACTGATGCTTCACTCCCAGCTGATAGCCGTATGCCTTTCCGATGGAACCGTCCTCATCTGCCCACTCATCCCAGATATGACTGTGCAGGTCATTGATATTGTTGGATTTCTGCTGCCAAATCCATAGGATTTCATCCGTGGCGGATTTCAGGGCAGTCCGTCTCAGCGTCATGATAGGGAACTCCTTGGACAAATCATAACGGTTCACCACACCGAATTTCTTGATTGTGTAGGCAGAGGTTCCATCCTCCCAATGCGGTCTGACCTTCTCCCCCTCTGTGCTGGTTCCGTTCTCCAGAATATCCTGACACATATCTATAAATACTTTATCTGCATAACTCATAATTTGTATCTCCTTAATTCTCCATCTTATCGCATATGGTATTAATCTGGTCTGCAAATTTTGCCATATCCTTGTTGGCAAGACCATCGCTCTTGGCAATCACTGCCACCAGTCTCCGTCCTGCCGCAAGCAGTCTCGCATATACACCGGAAGCAGGTTTCTCCTTCTTCTTGCGCATCACCGGTGCAGCCTCATACTCGAACTTATTGCTGAGCAAATTGAATTCCGTACCACTGTAGGGAGCATATGCCCGCTGTCCGTATTCCACCTTCAGGCACTCGGCAAAAGCAGTACACACACTGTCCTCTCCATGCACGATAAATACCTTTTTGGGCTTCTCCTTGAATGCGGATATCCATTGGATTAACCCATCCTTGTCGGCATGACCGCTCAGTCCCTCCATGCGCTTAATCTGTGCACGCACCTGAATGGATTCTCCAAAGAGCTTCACCTCCTGCGCTCCCTCCAATATCATCCTGCCCAGAGTGCCCACGGACTGATAGCCCACAAAGAGAATGGTACATTCCGGTCTCCACAAATTATGTTTTAAATGGTGACGGATTCTTCCCGCCTCACACATACCGGAGGCAGACAGAATCACCTTCGGTTTCTCATCAAAATTAATGGCTTTGGACTCCTCGCTGGTGATGGAAAGCTTTAACCCGCCGAAGGAAATCGGATTGATTCCTTCCCTCACCAGTTCCATCGCTTCCTCATCGAAGCAATCCATTCTGTTCTCCGTAAAAATACTTGTGGCCTGCACCGCCATGGGACTGTCCACATAGACCGTAAAGTCCTCGTGTCCTTCCACCAGACGGTCCACCTTAATCCGGCGCAGGAAATACAGCATCTCCTGTGTTCTTCCCACCGCAAAGGAAGGAATGACCACGTTACCGCCCCTGTCAAAGGTTTCCTTCAGAATAGCCGCAAGCTCCTTCACATAATCCGATCTCTCAGCAGAGTGAAGTCTGTCGCCGTAGGTGGACTCCATCACTACATAATCCGCTTCCTCCGTATACGCAGGGTCTCTGAGAATAGGCTGGTTCTTGTTCCCGATATCACCTGAAAAAACAATCTTTTTCTCATTTCCATTCTCCGTCAGCCACAGCTCTATACTGGCAGAGCCCAGCAAGTGTCCGATATCCGTGAAACGCGCCTTAATCCCGTCGCAAACCTCTATCATCTGATTATAATCACAGGGAACGATTCTCTTGATAATCCCATCCGCATCTTCCATATCAAAAAGAGGCTCCTGTGCCGGCATATCGGCACTTCTCTTTGCCTTACGATTCTTCCATTCTGCCTCCATCATCTGAATATGAGCACAGTCGCGCAACATAATGCCGCATAGGTCTGCAGATGCTTCCGTTGTGAATACCTGTCCTCTGAAGCCTCTTGCATACAACAAGGGCAAAAGTCCCGAATGATCCACATGCGCATGCGTTAGGAACACATAATCAATCTGCGCCTCACTCACCGGCAGGGATACATTTTCAAAGGTATTAACGCCCTGCTCCATACCATAATCCACCAGAAAACGTTTGTCCCCCACTTCCATATAGTGGCAGCTTCCCGTAACCTCATGTGCAGCCCCTATAAACATCAACTTCATAAAGCATAACCCCTTTCCGCTTACTTTCTTCAGACCATCCTTCCTAGTTAATCTTTGATTTTAATATCTCATACAATGACGGTGTATAATAATCC
>CAZPRB010000145.1:0-2015 GCA_964588645.1 uncultured Acetatifactor sp.
CTTTCGCACGAGGAGATGGAGATGTGTGCTTGCGGAGATCGGCGAACATCGGCGCTCGGTACGGGCGAACATGCCCCGGACGTCATCATGATATTTATGGGGCTGAACGACCGTGGCTATGGCGTTAAACTTCGCCCGTTTAATGAGGAACAAGGCGGAGATGAGAGTATCTTTTCAGAGGCATATCGCATGATGCTGGAAAAGTTGCAAGCACAATATCCTCATGCGGAACTATGGTGCTTGACATTGCCGCTTGCCGATCATGACGGATATGTGCCGTCCGCCACCGCCAAACTGAAGACGGAAGCATATTCGGGCGTGATCACAGAATGTGCCGCGGCGTGTGGTTGCAGGCTGATCGATATCCACGATATGGAGCCATACAGTAGCTACGATGGCTTGCATCCCAATGCTAAGGGGATGCAAATGATTGCGCAGGCGGTCTTGAAAGCACTGGGCGCACAAGTGTGAAAGCAAAGCGTGCAGGGGAATGTAGCCCCATGCGCGAGGAGGATCATATGGGAACAATCAAACGGATATTTGTCACGTCGGACATTCACGGGCACTGTCCGCTTTTGAAAGATACACTGGGCAGGGCGGGATATGACCCTAAGAACGACGACCATCTTTTCGTTTGTTGCAGAGACTTGTTCGATCGAGGCAGGGAGAACCGCGCAGTGTACGACTTTGTTCGTAAGTTGAAACACAAAGTCCTCGTATGCGGAAATCATGACGAAAGGCTTTTGCATATCATTCGCGACAAACGGATGAATGTCTACGATCTGTATAACGGCACAGAGCAGACTGTGACCGAGTTCTTCGGTCCGGGGTGTTTGACGGAGACGTGCGAACTGATATTGCCTAAATACGGGAAAATGGCAGGAAATTGAAAGCGTCTCATTGATTCGATGGCGGACTATTACGAGACTGAACACTATATTTTCGTTCACGGTTGGATCCCAACCGCAAAAGATGAAGGCGGCAATGCTATGCTGTTGCCCGATTGGAGACAGGCGGACGGTGCGCATTGGTCGAGTGCTCGCTTTGCTGAATGGACAAGTTTTCAAGGTATCAACGATATGATACCGCAAAAGACGATCGTTTGTGGTCATCGTCCAACGCGCTTGGCTGCAAGTTTTGATCTGTCGCGTTCGCCGACCGATTCCAGTATTTATTATGGGAAAGGGATGATCGCGCTGGATGCAGGAACCATCCGGAGTGGTAGGATGAATATTCTTGTGCTCGAAGACGAGTTGTTATAACAAAATATAATGCAAAATCTGCCAGAGAAAACTTCTTATAACTGAATTATTTATATGACAAAAGCGTTTCTCTGTATCTTGAAATGATGCTGAATTTTGATTCTTTAGCTACATAGATTCAAAATAATCGAATAATCAAAACGGCGTGCTGCATTAGAATGGCGGCATGCTGTTTTTTCATGTCATGCCAATCCTGCAGGCACTGTAAAAATTGCTTTGAATGATTTAGATGGTTTGATTATCTATTGCGCTATTTTTGTTAAAAGTCGAGGTTGACATCGCTACTAATATGTGGTATAATATAGCTAACAGAAAATGTGGAGGTGCAATCATGGCGGCGAGGCAGCCGAGTGGGAGTATATATGATCAAATAGTGAAAGCCTACGAGGAATGTCATTCGGTTCAGCCCTTTTCTCTTGAACTGGGCGTATCAAAAATGACCGAGCAGCGCGTCCTTATTACCGAAGGCCGTTGGGAAAGCAAACGGAGCCGAGAGATCGTGAAGCTGGCAAAGCAGGGGAAAACGGCTGACGAAATTGCCAATGAACTGTATCTGTCGTTGAAGTGCGTTCAAAACAATATGCCATAAGATGAACCGTGTTCCCGTTCTCGGCAGCATCGCTTGCGGATCGCCCGAACTGACCGAAGAAGATTTTGAGGAATTTATCGCACTTCCGGTCGCTCTGTTTGGTTAAGGAGACTTCTTTATCCTGCGGACGCACGGAGACTCTATGGTCGATGCCGGCATTGAGG
>CAZPRB010000146.1:0-1922 GCA_964588645.1 uncultured Acetatifactor sp.
TTTTCCTGTCAGATGGATGGGAAGGGTAAAATCTAAGTGGTTCGTTTCTCATGCTTTCATCTCCTGTCATCTGTCTAAAAATTGCATTCTTGTCAGTTTTTGATATTATGTTACAATCAGCGTGTATTGGAAATACCATACATCAATTATACCGCAGAAAGAAAGGATTGAATATGATAAAAATTTCTGTACGCAACTATTCCGAGAAAAAGCTTCACGCAGGCGGACAGATGTTGAAGGAAGTGATTTCCCGGGCGGGCAATCTGTGTTACAATGTGAGAAAGATACTGGACAGCAGGAGGCGTATGGTATATGAGAAGATATAGTAAGCTTTTGTGGATGGCAACAATGATTTGGGGCAGCGTGATGTGCTTGTCTGCTTGCGGCGGCACTGCACAGAATCATGTTGCGGTGGAAACGACTGAGGAAACAGTGACGGGCAAGCAGGACGGCTCGGTGGGAGACGGTCTGACAGCGGAGAGCGGAAACGAAGAAATGGGAATGGAAGAGACTGAAAGTGAAGAGGCAGCAGGTCAGGCGCAGACTCCGAAGCCCTATGTGGACAAGCTGGACAGAACAGACGAAGGTCTTATTCTGGTATGGAATGATGAATTTGAAGGGGATGCTCTGGATACCGCCAAATGGGACTATCAGTACGGCAACGGCGGAGAGTACGGCAATCCCGGATGGGGCAACTCAGAGGTGCAGTATTATCTGAATCGTGAGGAAAATGTGCGTGTGGAGGATGGACGGCTGATTATTACAGCATGGAAGGAGGATACGCCGATGCCTTACACATCGGCGAGAATCAGAACCATCACAAACAGGGGTGAGACTTTGTTTGCAACCACCTATGGAAGAGTGGAGGCTCGTATTAAGATGCCTGTGGGAGAGGGAATCTGGCCGGCGTTTTGGATGCTGCCGGTGGATACGTCTATTTACGGAGCCTGGGCAGCTTCCGGAGAAATCGATATTATGGAAGCGAAAGGCAGATTGCCGAAGCAAATCGGCGGAGCCTGTCATTTCGGCAAAGTGTGGCCCAACAATACTTATAAGAATCAGGATTATTTCTTCCCGGAGGGGACGGACATCACGGATTATCATCTCTATTCCATTGAATGGGAGCCGGATGAGATTCGCTGGTATGTAGATAATGAATGCTATTTTACACTGACTGACTGGTTTAGTCAGGGGAAAGCGCCGGGCACTGCCTATGCGGAGCCGGCACCATTTGATGTTCCTTTTTACATTATATTAAATATGGCAGTTGGCGGAACCTTTGACCCGGAGGCTGATTTGGACAATACGGAATTTCCCGTTGAGATGGAGGTGGATTTCGTCCGTGTATATCAGAAGGAGGAAGGCTATGATACCTCATCCTTGCGGACAGAGACCCCTGAACTGAAAAAGGAGATTTCCTATAGCACCAACGGAATCTTCAATGGTGCATTTGACCAGGGCAATGACAGACTTGCGTACTGGACGGTGGAGGGCATGGAGGTGACCGTGCCGGATTATGTGGTGCAGGAGGACGGAACTGCGGATTACAGCAGAAAGGCTCAGCTGGTAGCAAGGTCAGAAGATGCCGGTCTCTCTCAGGCAGGTATTCCGCTGGAGGGAGAAAAAGAATATGTGTTGAGTCTGGAGCTTACAGCCGATGAATCGGTGAAAGTAGGAGTTGCATTGACCGGTTCAGATAATACGGTTTATGTGGATGAGACCTACAGCTATTCAGGCACAGAAACGGAAACCGCAGAGTACACCTTTACAGTCCCGCAGCAAGTTACGGATGGGGATGCGCTGTTTGAGCTTACTTTGAAGAAAGGTGACTGCGTGAAGGTAGATAATGTCCGGCTGGTGGTGAAAAAATAGTTTCCAAAATTGTCCCAACAATAACCGAAAAAAGTTCATATGTCCGAAAG
>CAZPRB010000147.1:0-1914 GCA_964588645.1 uncultured Acetatifactor sp.
TCGAAGTTAGCTTCGATGGCGGTTATTGTGGTTTTGTAGAGCTGGCGGAGGGCGCGGATGTTGGCTTTTTCGGCGGGGACGCCGGACTCCTGCGCCAGCTTTTGGATAAACAGACCGACCTGGGTGCGCGCCAGCGGCGAGCCGTCTTTTTTCGTGAAGATCATTCCACTTGCGCGTCCGTTCGCTTTCGCGTAACGAAGCAGATCAGCTTGCAGGTCGGTAGGGATATAAACCTTTCGCCTTTCTGTATTTAACGTAATTTCGCCATCCCGCGCCGTCTCTACCGTCACCAACGGCAGGTCTTGCACGGCGATGCCGGTGGTGGCGAAGAGTTTCGTCAGTGTGTACGCCCGCTCATCTTCGAGAATTTTTGCAGTTTGCAGCATACGGATATACTCCTGCCGCGTCAGCTCCGGCACCTCGAAAGTCTCCGTAGGGAGCTGGCGGGAAATTTGAAATTCACGACAATTCATACACGCCAGCAGCGCGTTCACCATGGACACCTTGCTGTTGACGCTGCGGGGCGCGTAGCCCTCCGCAAGCAATTTCTCCCGCCAGCCGGCCAGTGTGCTCTTGCCGATCAGCTTGTCCTCCGGCAGGAAGTCGTAAAACTGCCGCAGCGTCCGCTGGCAGCTTCGGATACTCTCCTCGCGGCGGTCTTGCTGACGAAGTTTCGCTATATAGTCCTGCAAAATCTCCGGCGTCAGCGCCGCCCCACTCTCGCACCGGCGCAGCAACTCCGGCGCGATTTGAATTGTCTCCGCCTTGATCCGCCCCATCGCTCCACTCCGTTTCCGTGTGTGACATAATTGTTGTTTAGAAAGCTGCTGGATTTTCTGCAACGAAAGGGCGCAGAAATCCACGTTTAGGATACCACTTTTCAGCGAAAAAGGCAAGCCTTTTGCGAAATTGACCAGCCAGTACGGAGCCGATTCCCATCATTTGGAAGCGACCCTTTTCCGATTTTCAACTTCCCGCTCTGCAAAGTCCTTGCAGGGCGCTTTTTTGCGCCCTTTCCAGATACGAAATGCAAAATGCGAGACGAAATAACAATTATGAAAACTACCCCACCAGTCCCAGTCGGTCGAGCTGGCGAATGTACTCTTTTCCGGTGGACATGAGGTAGATGCACGTTGTTTCGATACTGCTGTGGCCGAGGACGTCGGCCAGCCGCACCACTTCGCGGCACGCCTGATAGAACGTGCGAGCGAACAGGCTGCGGAGGTTGTGGGGGAACACCTTCGACCGTTCCACGCCCGCCGCGCCGCACAGCGCTTTCATCCGCGACCAGATATATTGCCGCGAGACCGGTTTTCCGTCTTGGGCGAGGAACAGCCTCCCCGAGGCGATTTTCTGTTTTTTCGCAAACTTTTGCAGCTTGCGACACAGTCGGTGTGGCAGCAAGATGGTGCGGATTTTGCCTTTCAAGGCGATCTCCACCACGCCCTGACGCGCCGCCTCCAGCGTGATGTATTTCAGCTCCCCTACCCGAATACCGGTGGCACACAGCGTCTCCAAGATCAGTTCCAGTCGCAGATCGCCCTTTTCCCGCGCCGCTTGCACCAGCCTGATATATTCATTTTTCGTCAAGTCCCGCTCCGGCTGCCTGAACATCCGCCGCTGCAATTTTAGATATTTTACCTTGCAGTCCTCCCGTCCCACGCTGACGAAGAACTTGTTCACCGCTGCCAGCATGGCGTTCACCGACATCGGCCGATACCCCGCCGCCGACAACTCCGCTTTCCACGCCAGCACCAGCTCTTTCGTGATATTTCGTCCATCCACCCACACAGCAAATCGCCGCAGCGCCCGCAAATACGCCTCGATAGTGGCCTCTTCCCGCTCGTCTCGCCGCAAATACCGCTCAAACCGCACCATTTCCCGCTCCGTCAGCACCAACGCTTTTCTCATGTC
>CAZPRB010000148.1:0-1910 GCA_964588645.1 uncultured Acetatifactor sp.
CTGCAAGTTATAAACTCTTTATTAATTTTAGGGAAAAGGGTTAATTTTTCATAAAAGATACGCTATAATAATACATGGTTCTGTTGGGGAACCATGTATTTTGCGTAAGTGGGAACAAATCGTAAAAATGAGGCGGTCAACAATGAAGAACAGCGTGACTTCATATGAAATCAGATGGGCAAGGGCTGAGGAGTGGGCACCTGCCATGAAGATGATTTGGAAAACCTTTATGAAATTTGAAGGCAAGGATTATACAAAGGAAGGGATTGATAACTTCTTTGATTTTATTACGGATGATGACTTGTACAGGGCTTTTCTGAAGGGTAGTTATCAGCTGATGGTTGCATTGGACGGTGACCGCATAGTTGGAGCGGGAAGTATCCGTGACGGCAATCATTTATCGCTCCTGTTTGTGGACGAGGAGTATCATCTCAGAGGAATCGGAGCGTCCTTGATAGAACATTTATGTGAATATCTGAAAAAGGAAGCCGGTGAACAATACATGTCGTTGAAGGCGGCACCCTATGCGGTGAATTTTTATCGCAGGTTGGGATTCCGTGCGACGGCACCGGAGACAGTGTATTCCGGTATCCGTGTCACACCCATGGAGAAGATGTTTTGAACAAATAATTCTGTATCAGCAATAACATAAGAAGAAAGGAACCTTACGTAGTATGAAACTTTTTAACTTAGACAGCCCCGTGATGCGTGCGCTGTCCCGAATGGCGGATTTGTTGATTTTAAATTTCTTCGCACTAATCTGCTGTATTCCCATTGTCACTGCAGGAGCTTCGTTTACAGCAATGCACTATATGTGTCTGAAGATGGCAAGAAATGAAGAAACCTATGTGGTGCGCGGATTTTTCAAATCCTTTAAGGACAATTTCAAACAGGCAACCATTATTTGGCTGATGTGTCTGGTGGTGTTTGCGCTGCTTGCAGGTGATTTTTATCTTCTGATGGTGATTCCGAATCTCCATATGGTGCTCAGAGCAATCATTTTTGTGACCGCGATTGTGGTATGCTGTGCTGCTACCTTTGTATTTCCGGTGCTTGCCAAGTTTGATAACACCGTAAAGCAGACCATAAAGAATGCATTTCTCATCAGTGTGATACAGTTTCCCAAGACCGTTGTAATGTTCGTTATGAACTGGCTGCCCTGGGTTTTGATGTTCTCTGTGATTCAGATTGCTCCTCTGTGCATTTTCTTCGGGCTTTCTGCACCGGCCTTTGCGTCGGCATATCTTTATAACGGCTTCTTCAAAAAGATGGAAGACCAGATTATGGAGGCAAATGCAGCTGCATCCGATGTACAGGAAGAACAGGAGCCTTCGGAGGAGGAAGATGAAAGAATCTTCCATGATGAGCTGGATTCTTCTATCTTAAATAACAATAATATTAATTAAGTGGCCTGCACTTGTGTAAAATGTCTAATTAGTCAGGGACATTTTGGTCAAAATGACAAGCGATGGGTAAAAAAGGAAACTTTATAAGCAATTCATACAATCTGACGAAAAATCTTTGTGAAATTATGGCATGGCGAAGAAAATAGTTTTTCGTTATACTATGGTAAGAATAAACGGTGAAGACCGTTGAAGAAAAGTACATAATTATGTGAACGCGAAAGGAGTTTACTGTAATGGCAAGTTTATCATTAAAGAATATCTGCAAAGTATATCCTAACGGTTTTGAAGCAGTGAAAGACTTCAGCCTTGAGATTGCAGATCAGGAGTTTATAATTTTCGTAGGACCTTCAGGTTGTGGTAAATCTACTACCCTTCGTATGATTGCCGGTTTGGAGGATATCTCTTCCGGTGAGTTGAAGATCGGTGACAGAGTCGTTAACGACGTAGAGCCTAAGGACAGAGATATTGCGATGGTATTCCAGAACTACGCTCTGTATCCTCATA
>CAZPRB010000149.1:0-1873 GCA_964588645.1 uncultured Acetatifactor sp.
TTGAAAACATTTGGTATCATCCTTGGAACATTTATACTTTTGATTGGTATAGGAATTGCAGTGCTGAGGTATGAATTTAATGATAAGAAAACAGAGATTGTGAAGGCTTCGGAGGGCTCCTACACATTGACCATGTATCAGGTCGGTGAACCGGGATGGCCCTTTGGACCGGTGAAGGGGCAGTTTGTGTTGCGTAAGGACGGCAAAAAGTGTAATACATATTCCTTTGCTGTAGCGAATGACGGCGGAAGCCTTTCTGCCGGAAATGTATTTGTAAAGTGGGAGCAGGACTGCGTAAAATTAAGAGTCAGCGGTGAAGAACAGGAGGATATGCTGTATACCCTGAGGTTTGACGGTAGCTGTCACAGCGAAAAAGCAGGACCATGGTATACTGATGAGGAAGTCATTTCCATGGTGAAGGATTTATATGGCACGCAGACTTCTTTTTTGCAAAAAGACGGCAGCGTATATCACTTCCGTGCACAGGTCAGCCAGCCCCAAGAGGGTACATTCGACTTTGCTGTGGAACAGGACAAAGACTTACTGGTTGATAATTATCGAAATGTTTATTTCAAGTACATCTCAGATATTTATTTTGAAAAGTATCATATGCCCGTAGAGTGGCAGGAATTCCAAACGGGAGCAAGGATGCAGTATAGTCCGACTTTTATGCTTTCCTCCGACAACGACAGGGAAATTATGAGCTTTTGTGAAAGGTTTTGTGATTATGTAGAGTATTGCATCGCTGTGGAACCATTTGGGAAGGAAACACAATATTTTCAGATGTTTTCTATGACTGTTGCGAGATTCAATTTCACTTTCCGACCGACCTTCAGCGTGGAAGAGTATGAGCGGACAAAAATGTACAATGAATTATATGTCAGGATTGATGAGGTGCTGCATGCGCCCCAAGAGGGAGTCGGAGATGGCAATATTGTGACCTCGGAGGAAATGGAAATCACGCAGGAGCTGGTGGATTATTATATGACCATTGAACCTTCCTGCAGCTTTCTGACTGACAAGGGGATGGGATACCGTATGATTCCGGTGGACCGCGCTCTGGGTTCCGATTTTTATGTTTTGATTGGCACGGAGGATGGGGGTAAGACCTGCACATTTATAAATCCGGACCCTTATAATGGTTCCGGTGGTGAGTCGAGATGGATTGCTTTCCTGGATGAAGACAGAGGATTTAGTTGTCTGGCTCATGCTGCCGGCGCCTATGGTTCCTTATACCGTACAGAAGACGGTGGAGTGAGCTGGGAGGAAGTCGATTATCCTTCGGCGAAAGCAAAGCTTCCTGATGGATCCTACTATAATCCGTTCGTAATGCCGGAAAAGGTATATGAGGAGAATGGAATGCTGTTTCTGGAAGCCGGACAGGGAGCAGACGGAGATTACTATGATGATGAACTGGGCTATTGTCATGGATTGTATCAGTCAGAGGATGGCGGAAGGAACTGGAGCTTTGTAAGAAATATTGCAAGGAATAGTGATAAAAGCTACCAATATAACTAACCGTGTTCTGAAGAGAAGCAGATGCTGTCAAACGGTCAGGCGTTTCTGTGGCTGATTTTAAAACATTCATGGAGGGGCAAAACAAGAAGGAAGCGGATGAACAAGCTTTGAAGATGTCATTGATTTAAACTGAATAATGTGATAAAGTAAGGTCATCTGAATTTTAATATAATAAAAGAAATATTTCGACATTTTTGCGTTTTTATGAACTCCCGGATTTATCTGACAAGTGGGAGGGTTTGTAACAAAAGCAACAAATGGAGAAATAATTCCGGAGTATAAATGTGTAGGTTATAATTTATCAAAAATACGGAGAGAATGCATGAGGAACGTTACGTTCGCAATTTATAATGGA
>CAZPRB010000150.1:0-1827 GCA_964588645.1 uncultured Acetatifactor sp.
AGAAGAACTTCAGCAGTATGAATTGTATGGAATGTTTTCTATTACGGATGGCAGTATAAAAGGAAATTGGGACGTGACATTCAGCCTTCCCCAATGAAGCGGTTGGAAAGATTTCAAAGAGAGGTCAAGGCATTGCGATTATGGGATTAAACGGGTGCGGAAAATCTACACTTGCGCATGAGCTTGCCAAAAGAATAGGTCTGTATGGAGCGAGTTAGGCGTCGAGTAAAAGACTGAAATATCGGTATGTTGATTAGAAATCAGTAGCAGACAAGAGATGGGCGTGGTACAATAGAAATTACAGATTGTTAGAAACATTATCTAGGCAACCGCATTTGACAGTGACGGTGTGGTAGATATTGAGTTGTTGAATCAACAGTTTGCATATATTAGGAATGCGATGTTATAATACATTTACTACAATAAGAACCCAAAAACGAAAGAGGAAAACTAAATGCAGAATAATGAGATTAGTCAAGCCGTGGCATGGAATCCCTGGCATGGCTGTAAAAAAGTAAGTCCCGGCTGTAAAAACTGTTTTGTATACAAAATGGACCGCCGATATGGCAGAGACACCACAATTATTACAAAGGGAAAAACCACATATGAGCTCAAGGATAAGGATTGTCCCTACGGTTCCGTGGTAAAGCTGTGCTTTTCCTCTGACTTTTTCATTGAGGAAGCAGATGAATGGCGTGAGGGCTGCTGGGATTTTATCCGTCGCCGCAAGGACTGTATCTTTGTCACAACCACGAAACGCCCCGAAAGAATTAAGGACTGTGTTCCGGCAGACTGGGGAGAAGGTTGGGAACATTTTCATCTGAGTATTTCGATTGAGAACCAGGAAATGGCGGACAAACGTCTGCCGCATTTTTTGAATGCTCCGTTGAAGCATCGCGAGGTGTTCTGCTCTCCGCTGATTGAGCCAATCAAGCTTGGAAAATATCTGGACACCGGTCTGATTAAATGTGTCAATGTAGGCGGTGAGATGTCACCGAAGGGAGAGGTGCGTCCGATTCTGTGGGAGTGGGTCCGTGATTTGTATTTGGAGGCAAAAGAGCGAAATATTGAGTTTTATTTTCATCAATGCGGCTCCATGTTTCTGCGTGACGGTGAAAACATCGGAAAGTGGAAATTAAATGAACAGATTGCCCGGGCAGAGGAAATCCAACACGAGCTGGAAGAGATGTACGGTAAAGCCTAAAGCTACAAAAAACAGTCGCACACTGTATCAAAATATGATTTATAAAGCTAAAAAGCATAGAAAATGCCGCGGAGAAATCTGCGGCATTTTCGTATACACAAATAGAAGATTTTGTCACATAATCCGTTTCGGGAATGTCTAATAGATAGAAACAAAGGATGGAATGGATTTCCGTTCGGATAATGGGAGGTAGATATGAGTCTTATTGAGGAGGCAAAAAACAGGAATCCCGATGCCTTTGACCGGCTAATGAGAAATGAATTACAAAGAATGTATCGCATAGCGATTTCTATGCTGCAGAATGAAGAAGATGCAGCAGATGCCATACAGGAAACGGTTCTCAAATGCTGGCAGAAAATCGGGCAACTAAAACAGGAAGCGTATGCAGATGCAGATTTTAGTGTAGCGTATTATGTCAATGTTTCTGAAATTGTACGGGATGAACAGACGGGCTGCGTCAAAGAGATCAAGGTAGAAAAGGTTGACCGTCAGACCTATGAGAGGAGTGAGGCAGAACTCTGGCAGGGAGAGCAGTTTACCACTCTTGCGGTCAAGGATTACGATAAGATTTACTCTGACGATAATCCGGAGGAGGCGCTTGCAAAATGCTACATGAAACACAG
>CAZPRB010000151.1:0-1825 GCA_964588645.1 uncultured Acetatifactor sp.
CTATAGCAATAGATCAAAGACCCGATTCTGCACAGCTGTTATGCATTTACAACCTTGCCAAAATCAGCCTTCAGGGAAGCTCCACCAATCAGACCACCGTCAATGTCAGGCTTTGCAAGCAGCTCTGCTGCATTTCCTGCATTCATGGAACCGCCATACTGAATACGGACAGCTTCTGCCGTATCTGCACCATATACCTCAGCGATGCAGTCACGGATGCCCTTGCAAACCTCCTGTGCCTGATCGGAAGTAGCTGTCTTGCCTGTGCCGATAGCCCAGATTGGCTCATATGCGATAACCATTTCCTTAACCTGATCTGCCGTAACACCTGCAAGGTCAGACTTAATCTGGTAACGAATCCAATCCATTGTTACGCCCATCTCTCTCTGTTCTAAGGATTCACCACAGCAAAGAATCGGTGTTAAACCGGCTTCAAATGCCTTCTTTACCTTCTTGTTCAAGAGACAATCATCTTCTTTGAAATAATCACGACGCTCTGAATGACCGATGATAACATATTTTACACCGGCATCTACTAACATAGCTGCTGAAATCTCACCTGTATATGCGCCACTCTCTTCAAAATACATATTCTCAGCACCTACTGCAACGTTTGTGCCCTTTGTAGCTTCTACAACCGGTACAATATCAATAGCCGGCACACAGTAAACAACATCTACTGCGTCATTCTTCACTAAATCCTTTAACTCTTCTACCAAAGCGACTGCTTCACTAGGAGTTTTATTCATTTTCCAATTTCCTGCAATAATTCTCTTTCTTGCCATTTTTATCCTCATTTCTGTGCCCGTCAAACGGCACATATCATTTTGCTGATTTATAAATGCTGTTCACAGCCAAAGCTGCAAACAGCAGAATTTCAATATTTAAGTGTCCGTAAGCAGTAACTACTTATCGTCTGCTGCTACAACACCCGGAAGATCCTTACCCTCTAAGAATTCAAGAGAAGCACCACCGCCTGTAGAGATGTGTGTCATCTTGTCGCCAAAGCCTAACTGATTACAAGCTGCCGCACTGTCACCACCACCGATGATTGTTGTAGCATCCTTTAAGTCAGCCATCGCCTCTGCTACTGCGATTGTTCCCTTTGCAAAGTTAGACATTTCGAAGCAGCCCATCGGTCCGTTCCAAACAACAGTCTTTGCGCCTGCCAAAGCATCTGCAAATAACTTTGCTGTTTCAGGTCCCACATCAAGACCCTCCATATCAGCCGGAATATCACCACGACCAACCACCTTGAAGTTTGCATCATTTGAGAAGTCATCTGCGACAACCGTATCAATAGGAATCAGAAGCTTAACGCCCTTCTCCTCTGCCTTTTTCTCCATCTTAAGTGCATAGTCCTTGTAGTCTTCCTCCAAAAGTGACTTTCCAACTTCCTCACCGTGAGCAGCCATAAATGTATATGCCATACCACCACCGATAATCAGCGTGTCTACCTTGTCCAAGAGATTTTCGATAACGGAAATCTTAGAAGAAACCTTGGCACCGCCAAGAATAGCTACGAACGGTCTTTCAGGATTATTTACTGCATTGCCGAGGAAATCAATTTCCTTCTGCATCAGATAACCAACTACACAATCACCATCTACAAACTCAGTAACACCTACATTAGAACAGTGTGCTCTGTGTGCTGTACCAAATGCATCATTAACAAATACCTCTGCCAAAGAAGCAAGCTCCTTAGAAAAAGCTTCTCCGTTCTTTGTCTCTTCTGCTCTGTAACGTGTATTCTCAAGAAGAATCACATCACCATCACTCATAGCTTCTACTGCTGCCTTTGCATTATCGCCGACAACATTCGCAT
>CAZPRB010000152.1:0-1824 GCA_964588645.1 uncultured Acetatifactor sp.
AGGCTTTGCCCAGATCCGGTGAATATGATGTGTTTATATCGTATAAATCCGAAGATGAGGTTCTCGCCAAAAAGGTTTATGATTATTTGACACAGAGTGGCAAAGAGGTTTTTTTTGCAAAAGAGACACTGCCGCAGCTCGGGGACAGTGAGTATAGAACGGCAATATTTGATGCCATAGAGCGTTCTAAGCATATGGTTGTCGTGAGTTCGCAACCCGATTATCTCAAGACTAAGTGGGTAAAAAAAGAATGGGATACCTTTGATAATGAAGTGACCGACGGTCGCAAAGAAGGCGCATTGATACTGGTTTTGGCAGATGATATTGTTGCTAACAAAGGAAATTTACCTATCGAATTGCGAGCAAAAGAAATAGTAAAAATGAGTGAGTTCAGAAGCAGACTTCTCTCGTATTTAAGGTAACTGTATGGATGTATCGTTATGGTAGAGATGATCAAAGAAAAACTGTTTTTTACAGCTCAACAGAATATTGAAAGTATTGATAAAACAGTAGAAGCTATTGAAAAAAGCATTTTAGAAACTGTTAGTCTTACGTGATGCTGAGATTCAGTTATTGACCGCTTTGGCTGATGCCTCCCAGCACAATGTCGAAACATCTGCTGATGCAAAGATAGCTTCACTTCGTAAATTACGTGAAGAATTGCTTGAAGACAAAGAGAATAATCTGCTTTTGCTTAGGGGGCTTGACAGATTTCTACGTAGTGACGGTAGATATCCAGGCGGACACGGAACGGTTTGCGTCACTGTAGATCCTCTCTTAGAACAAGCGAACTGTTGCGAAGCGGAAGCTCAAAGGTTTTCCGGAAAAGCTAACAAAGCTAGTTTTAAAGAATTGACAATTCGCGATTGCGAATATATAATAATTATATAGCCAAAACTAAAAGATTAGGAGAATGCAAATGGAATTCGAGTACATTTCTGCCAAAGAAGCAGCAACCAAGCTTGGTGTAACAGTTCGTTGGGTTCAGCAGCTTTGCAATGATGGCAAAGTTGAAGGGGCGATGCGATTTGGAACTCAGGATATTTGGCTTTTTCCCATAAAGTGGGTAGATGAACGCATTGCTGCCGAACGTGAAATGAAAAAATAAGATTCAAGGTAGGAACATTATATGAATTGCGAAATTTTTATTTCTTATAAGTGCTCTGATGATCACGGAAATAAAACACCGGATTATGCAATAGCAAAAGAATTATATGATTCACTAACAGATTTAGGGTACAAAGTTTTCTTTTCCTCAGATACGTTAGAAAAGTTGGGCAGCTCCAGGTACAAGATGGATATCGATTCTGCACTTGATACTGCCAAAATAATGGTGGTTGCGCTTAGTAAAGCAGAGTACGCTTCGTCTCATTGGGTCCAGTATGAGTGGGATAGTTTTTATAATGATTATCTCTCAGGTGTACGCAGTGAAGCTAATTTGTTTACTTTAACATCCGGTGTTGCCGTGCATGATTTGCCCAGAACACTTAGAAACGTTCAGAATTTTGATTACTCTGAGGGTTTAAGCCACCTGTGTGGCTACATAAAAAATATTCTGCCCAAACAGGTGCAGCAGGAGGAACCGGTAAACGAAGTTGATGCTGGCGAGAGGAATATTTCGATTATTACCGGAAGACAGGTAACCAAGGAAGATATCCGCGAAGCTGTTATTTTAGACACATTGGTTTATGATGATATCTATCATGTCGATACGACTCAGTGTGAAGAATGGTTTGCGGTTAATCCGGATATTTACGTTATGGCGAAGGATAATCGAACAAACAAAGTAATAGCATATGTAAATGTTTCTCCCGTTACTGATGA
>CAZPRB010000153.1:0-1821 GCA_964588645.1 uncultured Acetatifactor sp.
TTCCTGAACTCTACCAAGAAAAGTTTTGTTTTCTTCGGTATCTTCACTTTCTTGTGGTTGTTCGCTTTCTGAAGTTTCTGCCAACGCTACTGCTTGTGTAGAGGTAGCAGCAACACAAACATTAGATTGTGGTTTAAAACCAAAACATACAATTCCAAACGCAAGTATCAATGCCGCACAGATAACAAACCCAAACAATTTTTTACTAAATTTTTTAGTCATATATAACCCTCCTTTACGTTATGTCATAACCCTCAAGCAGCCTGTTTAGTTTGTTATTAAGCTCCGATATTTCTTCTTGCTGTTTTTTCGCAGTTTCTCTCATCTCTTGTATTTCAAGTTTTAACTCTATCATCTGTTGTGGTATATTCATATCGTTTGGCTGAACCAAAACCTCATTTGTAGAAACAAGCAACCCAGTCTTGATTTCTTCGCACTTCCACCTATCTTTTAACACTCCGTCTAATACACACACAGTAACTTTAATTACGTCTTCTAAAATAGGACAAAGAAAACGTGTAGGAACAGCACACATATTGTCTTCAAGTTTTCTATACAAAGAGTCGCCCTCTCTGTTTTCAAAGATAACCGTTGCGTCTGCAGGAGCACCTGTAAAAGTTATGAAAAGATTTTTTGATACCTTTTCAGGATTTCTTGTTAATATGATACCAGTATTGTCGTCTAAAAGTTTATACTCCATATTCATAATCTTTCACTCCTTTTACTCTACTGAACAATCGACTTGACATCTGATTGCATATAGTTTTATTTCTCCGTCAGCATTGTTTCTATTGATTATTACTCTTACTTTAACAGCATAATAAGCCACTCCTGATTGTTTAGCAGTATTGCTAAATATGTGATTATGTTTGCTAAGTGCAGCAGTTGTAATATCGTCCCAAACAGGCTGTGTATCATTTGCATTATTTGTCGCAAGAACTTGAATTGTTGCGTCAAGTGGTTTAACTAAATCTAACTGAACATTTATCGCTTTAGGACAGGTTGTTAAACTTGTGCCAAATGGCGTATAAACAAGGTCAATAATTCCACCTATTTTGTTAAAATGTTTGGTCTGTGTTACAGATGAGTTATTGTCATCGGTAACAACAATTTTAATATAGTTATCGCCAGTAGATAAACCGTTCCACGTTTCAAGGTCTATTTCGAGCACGTTTTCCTGTGAACCTGTTGCTGTAAACGTTTTTATAAGTTTGTCGTTTACATATTCCTTAACAGTTACAGTTGCATCATCTCCGTCATAGACTATGTATTTATACTTAATTCGTGTGGCAACGTCGCCTATTGCTGAATTATCGCCTGAAATAAATGGTGGATAATTATCTTGCACAACAGCAACTTCAGTTGTTGCATAGTCTGAACTACCGCTATTTGTTACAGCTTTAATTCTGTATTGTAGCGTATTCATATTGTCCGATACGGAATCTTCATAATTTACGCTATCGCCACAGTAAATTTCACGCCAACTGCCACCATTTACAGAGCGTTCCAAAACGTAGTGAGCAGAATCTACTTCCGACCAAGAAATTTTTGCTTTTCCACCCTCAATTCCACCTGTATTATAATTTGAATCGCAATATATAGGTGTTGTTAGATTGATTTCAGGAGCGTCAGGTGGTGGGAACATTACATAGCAACCGTCAGAATCAACTTCATCAGATACCAGAGTGTCAGATGACAGGTTACAAAGCGGACGCACGCCGCCGTCACCGCCGTACGCAAGGTTGCCGAGCAGAGCACCGTTCGAATGGACATAGCGAACGACGTACGAGCCCGACGAGTTCGGAGTTCTTAACCACCAAT
>CAZPRB010000154.1:0-1789 GCA_964588645.1 uncultured Acetatifactor sp.
AATCCTCGTTACGGAATAATGTAGAAGTCTCACCGTAACGGATGGGCAGATCACGGTAGGAATGTTGGGTTGCCTTGTATACATAATACTGGAACGGGCAGGTCATAGGACGAAGCGCAAGCACTTCCTTATCCTTTTCCTCATCTCCCAGAACAAACATACCTTCCTTGTAATGTCCCCAGTGTCCGGAAATCTTGTAGAGGTCACTCTTTGCCATCAGAGGAGTCTTGGTACGCACATAACCCCACTCGTTATCCTCCAAATCCTCAATCCATCTCTGCATGGTCTGGATCATCTTAGCGCCCTTGGGCATCAGCAGAGGCAGACCCTGACCGATGACATCAACCGTGGTGAACAGCTCCATCTCGCGACCCAGCTTGTTGTGGTCACGATTCTTGATATTCTCCAGATAAGCCAAATACTCTTCCAACTCTTCTTTTTTGTTGAATGCCGTACCATAGATACGCTGTAGCATGGCATTCTCGGATTTGCCTCTCCAGTATGCGCCTGAGGAGGAGGTCAGCTTAAAGGCTTTGATGCCCTTCGTGCTCATCAGATGAGGACCTGCGCACAAATCTACGAAGTCTCCCTGGCTATAGAAGGAAATCTCTGCATCCTCGGGGAGGTCTCGAATCAGTTCCACCTTGTACGGCTCACCCTTCTCCTCCATGAACCTGATGGCTTCCTCTCTGGGCAGCGTATATTTCTCAAGCTTTGCACCCTTCTTGATGATTTTCTTCATCTCTGCCTCAATCGCATCCAAATCTTCTCTGGAGAAAGGAGCATGGTCAAAATCATAATAGAAGCCGGTCTCAATGCTGGGACCGATGGTCACCTTTGCATCCGGGAATAACTTCTTCACTGCCTCCGCCATAACATGGGAGGTGGTATGACGGATGGTTGCCAAACCCTCCTTGTCATTTGCCGTACAGATGGAGAGTTCACAATCCTCTGCGATAACGGTTCTCAAATCAACCACCTTGCCGTTCACCTTACCGCAGCAGGCTACTCTCGCCAATCCTTCGCTGATATCCAGCGCTATTTCATATACACTTTTGCTTTCTGCATACTCTTTTACCGAGCCATCCTTCAATGTGATTCTCATGGTTCTTCCTCCTTCTTTCTACCTCATTTACAGCATAAAAAAATCCCTTGCAATCTTCACAATTGCAAGGGACGTAAGATACGCGGTTCCACCCTTTTTGCGATTTATCAGACGTTCATCACACCTTCGTACTGTGTATCCAATCGATAAACCACCACTTCATTTGCTCGTAACGGGAGCCACCGGGCTGTATTAAAGCCGCTCTGAGCCGGTCTTCACATGCTTCCAACAAAACCGCTTCCAGCACCCTTTTCTCATCGGGGCGGTTCTCTCTGCTGTCCTCCGCAGGCTACTCTTCTCTTCAACGTTTTCTAACATATATTACTTTATATACTGCTTAAAACTCATGGACTTATCATATTACTTTTTTTTCAAAAAGGCAAGTTCTTTTCATTACTTTTTTCTATAATTTATCAATCTCACCTGTAATATAGGTCTCCACTTCACTTCTGGGAATGTGCAGTACTACCGCCAGCTCCCCATAGAGATTGTCTTCTGCAATGCGGAAGTATTTGGCATCCACTGCCGTCACCTTCCTTCCGGCTTCCAGACGCTTCTGTTTGCGCAGATAGATGGTCTTGATAATCTTAATCCACTCTTCACAGCAATTCGTCTTCATACATCCTCGATATTCCTGCTCCAGCAGCTTGTCGTTGGTGATGGAAATAGGAGCAATCTCGGGAA
>CAZPRB010000155.1:0-1782 GCA_964588645.1 uncultured Acetatifactor sp.
GCATTGTTTCCGAATTCGGTACAGCTTCCACTACATTTACCGTTTTGGAAGCAAGTACTCCTACCAATGAACCGGCAAGCACTCCTGCTAATAAACCGGCAAGCACTCCTACCAATGAACCGGCAAGCACTCCTGCTAATGAACCGATAGTGACTAAAGCTGCGGAGAAGACTTCTCCGGCAACAGGTGATGGTAACAATATTGCACTGTGGATAACGCTTCTTCTTTTGGGCGGACTTTGCATGGGTGCAGGTATCTGCGGAAAGAAATCAAATAATAAGACTCTGTAAAGACTGAGGCAGAACTGTTTCAAATGGCATAATGTCTAACAAGGAGATAGGGAAACATAAGAAAACAAAAAGGAAACCGGGGAAGTCGATTTTGATGACCTCGGTTTCCTTTTATCTGTCCGAAAGGGATGTTATATGTTTTTGATAATGAGTAAATCGGGATGATCCACCAAATCAATGATTTCGTTTTGGGCATTTTTCAAAATGGGACGGGAGAACTTGTTGGGATGGATAATCAGAACCTCCCACACGGTGTCGTTGCTTAATTGTATATGGCTGCCTATCTGTGCATCAGCGATACGCTTCATCAGTGGCAGCAAGAGCTCAACATCAAATTTCTCCATACTTTGCTCGAAAATACCCAGAATTTGCAAGGGGGTAAAGGCGCTGCGATAGGTTCTGGGAGATGCCATTGCTACGTAAGAGTCGATGATAGCAAAATATCTGGCATAGATATCAATATCATTGCCGGATAATTGGCGGGGATAGCCCGTACCGTCCATGCGCTCGTGATGCATGAGAATCACATTTTTGATATGTTCCTCCAAGCTAAGTGTATGCACCATCTGATATCCCACGTTGGGATGGTTTTGAATTAAGGCAAATTCCTGGTCGGTGAGTCGACCGGGCTTCCAGAGAATATGATAGGGAATCTGTAATTTTCCGATATCATAATAAAAGCCGGAGAGAATCATAGTTCTTTTGGCTTCCTCATGCATGCTGAGCCAATCGGCGAAAACCCCGGCCAAAAGTGCAGAATTCAAGCATTGTGTAAATGTCAGTTCATCCTCATTCGGCATCATGTTATAGAGATAATCCAATAAGGAGCTTCCGCTGGGAATTAACTGATACAACTCCTGATAAAGGTTTATAAAGAAATCATCCTCAATTTTTTCCCCGCTTTTGAAAAACCGGAACATAGCAGCCTTGTATTTCATAAGCACCACATTATATGTTTTTTCAAAAGCTTTAAAATTTTCATCGTACCGAATCCGCTCATAATGCGTAGTTGCAAGGTCGATATTCTCCTTGACAGTCACACATAAAATGGTAGGATATCTGTTTAATTTATCAATGATATTAGCGTCGATAGTTGTATCTGCCGGATAGAGGATTACCCCTTGATTCACTACATCCTCACCCAATATCATCCCCGGCTGTAACTCCATTTTCGTTATAACCTTCAAATTCACACCCTCCGTATTTTGCTACCTTATTTAAGTATAAAATATTGTATTAAAATGTCAATGATAAACTCTTCCTTGTCCCCATATTATTTTTAATGTATAATGTACACGTAGGCAATGAGTCCGTGCCTCATCCAACATAAAGACAAATCGATTGCTTGCAAGCGCATTTGTTTTTATGTTGGGTGAGATAGGGCGAAGCCCGTGAGCCATGGAACCGAAGGTTACATGGCTTGCACGGACGAAAACTGACAAATCGATTGCTTGCAAGCGCATTTGTTTTTATGTTGGGTGAGATAGGGCGA
>CAZPRB010000156.1:0-1758 GCA_964588645.1 uncultured Acetatifactor sp.
ATGCAGCCGAATGTAAGTGTTCAGCCGGCGCAGTTCCAGACGTTTAATCCTGCGATTGCTCCGTTGCTTCAACAGGAAAATATTGACTTGATTATGGATGTTCCTTTGGAGGTAACGGTTGAGTTGGGACGTTCCAATAAGTCAATTAAAGAGATTTTGGATTTTGCACCGGGTACGATTATTGAGCTGAATAAGCTTGCAGGTGAACCGGTAGATGTTTTGGTGAACGGCAAGTTTGTTGCGAAGGGTGAAGTTGTTGTCATCGAAGAAAATTTTGGTATTCGTTTAGTTGAAATTGCGAAATAATATATGCTGGAGGTGTAGTGATGCTTTTGATTCTGTCTGAGTTTTCTACGCTTTCCAGCGTTTTTAAATTGCTGGGGCTTTTACTTGTATTCTTTGCGCTACTGTATGGTGCACATCTTTTTACGAAATGGTATGCAAAATCAGGGGTGGTTCATGCAAAATCCTCCAACATTTCCATTATGGAATCCCAGCAGATTTCACCCGGCAAGAGTATTGTGATAGCCAGGGTAGGTGGAAAATATGTGTCCTTTGTGTTGTTTAAGGAGAATGCGGTTTTCCTGACGGAGCTTCAGGAGGAGGAGTTATCCTTTCCGACTCCGGAGGAGAAGGGTACAAATGTGACGTTTCAGGAGATGTTAAAGAAAGCGAAAGCATTTCAGAGAAAGAACAAAGAAGTTAAGAAGGACAAATGAAGGAGCAGAACAATCAATGTGGAATAGAAATAAGGGAAAGAGAAAGAGGAAAGCAATCGTTCGGTCTTTTGTAACGATTATTTTATTTTGCGTAATTTTCTTTGCGGGAGCACCGGGATATGCGCAGGCAACAGGCTCGAAGTCAAATGAGCAGTCGGTTACGGGTGCTAATACAACGAATGATGATGGCTTTGATTTGAACATTACATCAAATGCCGGTAGTACGAATTTGGAATCTACATTGCAGATTTTAATTATTTTGACGGTACTATCCTTAGCTCCGTCTATTTTAATTATGGTGACTTCCTTTACCAGAATCATAGTTGTATTCCATTTTTTGCGTACGGCTTTGGGAACACAGACAACACCGCCAAATCAGGTTTTGGTCGGACTTGCTCTTTTTATAACATTGGCGATTATGTCGCCGGTTATGACACAGGTAAATGATAATGCGGTACAGCCTTTTACAAAAGGGAAAATCACGCAGGAGCAGGCAGTGGAAAAGGGCTTGCAGCCAATTCGGAAATTCATGCTGAAGCAGACAAGGGATAAGGATTTGAAAGAAGCAGTAGAAATACTGACTAAATACGCTTTGAAATGTGGCACAGAATAAAAATTTTAAATGGGCAATCCCAATGCTGGGTTGCCCATTTCTTATATAGGAATATTTATTTTTTACCAATATCCAAATCTCTTGCGTTTAAACACGAGGAAAAGAAGTGTTACTGCAACTGCCATCAAAAACGGCATAATGAAATTCACGGCGGCAAAGGGCGTTTTGCCCACAAAATTCGATACAAAAAATCCGTCAACCACACCGTAAAT
Source organism: uncultured Acetatifactor sp. (assembly GCA_964588645.1). GTDB lineage: Bacteria > Bacillota > Clostridia > Lachnospirales > Lachnospiraceae > Acetatifactor. The sequence goes on from CAZPRB010000156.1 coordinate 1,545, forward strand.
GGAAGTGAAAATCATCATAAGTATGGAGGGCAGGGTAAAACGAAATAACAGTCTGTATCCGAAATGGTCCGAAAGTTGAATTTTATGTTTCATTTTTCCTCATACAATATTTTTATCTTTTAACGAAGTATTCTTCATACCAAACAAGAAAGGTATAAATGGTCCAAACTTTTCGCCAGTTATCGGAATTTCCACCGATGTAATCATTAAATAT
>CAZPRB010000157.1:0-1754 GCA_964588645.1 uncultured Acetatifactor sp.
ATGGAACAAAAGAATTAGAAGAAAAAGTCGAGGAAATAAGAAAGATAATATCGGATCTTTAATTCGTGATGAAATTTGGGGGGGCGTATCTATATATTTGTGTCAACACTGTTGACACAAATTAGTTGGAGTAATCATCTTGCTATTATGTCTAAAGCAAAAACGCGAGAAGAAAGACATTTCTATATAACGCTTTGCATAAAAGAATCGTATTCCGCTAGGGAGTTAGACAGACAAATCAATAGCGGATATTATGAAAGATATATGCTTTCTACAGAAAAACTTCTTCCAGAGCCGATAAGAGGATTAAAGGAAAATCCGTTCTTGGATTCATATGTAATAGAATTTTTAGATTTGCCAAAGAATTTTAAAGAAGCTGATTTGCGTAAGGGACTTATTCAGAATATGAAAGATTTTATTCTGGAAGTTGGCAAGGATTTTACATTCATTGATGAAGAATATCGAGTACAGGTTGGTTGAGAAGATTTTCGCATTGATTTACTGTTTTTTCACAGAGGGTTGCAGTGCCTTGTTGCTTTTGAGTTGAAGATTGGCAAATTCAAACCGGAATATATTTCTAAAATGGACTTTTATCTGGAAGCATTAGACCGTCAGAAGAAGAAAGAAAATGAGAATCCGAGCGTGGGAATGATTCTTTGTGCTTCCAAGGACGATGAAGTGGTGGAATATGCAATGAGCAGAACCTTATCGCCTATGATGGTGGCTGAATACAAACTACAGTTACCTGACAAAGCAGTATTGCAGAAGAAATTACAAGAGTTGGTTAATATGCCACTGATTGAAGATTAATAGATTTTAAACCTATCGAGGTCGATAGGTATAAATCGGAGTCAGACGATAAAGCGTTAACTTGTATAGTGGGATGTGGAGGAAAATTCAATAAAATGGAAGAATTGAGATTACATTTAGAAAATTGTTATGGAATTCAAAAATTGAATCATAAAGCTTTGAAAAAGAAATACTAAAGAGAATGTCTCTTTAAGAAGAAGCAGTTACAATTTAAAACACAGCATATTAATATTATTCACAGTTACAGAGTTGGTGTTTTCAACAGCGATAACGAAATGATAACACTAGCTCGTATAGGCAGTATAATATGGATATATCAAATAATCAAAAGAACGAGAAACACGACAGAGAATGATTCCTAAACAAAATGTGTTAGGCTTTGTCGAATTCGAGTAGAGTTTAAGCAGGATTCGAATGGAACTCGAGTCAAATTTGAGTAGAACTCGAGTCAAATTTTGTTGTGATCATCGAATTTAAAGAGAATTTCTAAAAGGTAAGAATCTAGCTACTGAATTTCCCCAACTAAGGAAGAAAAGTTCCGATGAAGCATCAAAAAGCATCTAGAAAGTGCTAAATCCCGGAAACTGGCTGCCGAAAACACCCAAATTAAAGAAAAAAGTCCCAAATAAAGCATCTAGAAAGCACTAAATTCCCAAATCTAGCCGTCGAAAACACCCAAATTAAAGAAAAAAGTCCCAAATAAAGCATCTAGAAATCATCAAATTCCCAAATCTAGCCGTCGAAAACACCCAAATTAAAGAAAAAGTCCCAAATAAAGCATCTAGAAAACACTAAATTCCCAAATCTAGCCGCCTATAACCAAAAAATAAGGCGAAAAGTTCAAAATGGCATATCCGGGGGGGTTATTTCAAAATAAGCCCCAAAGAGGCAGCGCACATCAAAAGAGGCAGCGCACATCAAAAGAGGCAGCGCACATCAAAAGA
>CAZPRB010000158.1:0-1739 GCA_964588645.1 uncultured Acetatifactor sp.
TTTTATTGACAAATAATAGGTAATGTGTTACTTTATATAAGGTAACACATTACCTATCGGAGGATGATATGAATATTAAAGAAGTGATTCGTAGTGACAAGGTAGATTTTACAGGGATTGAATCCTCTTATTTTTTACTGGGATTGTTAAGTGCTTTTGATAACAGATTTCAGGCTATTGCAGACAGCACGATGAAGGAAGTCAGTTGGAAACAATTTTTTGCAATCATATGTATTAATCTGTGTAAAGACAAGCCAACGGTTAAAGAACTTGCTGAAATAATGGGCAGTTCACATCAGAATGTAAAACAGATTTTATTGAAACTGGAAAAGAAAGGTTTTGTTTCTATTTCCATAGATGAAAATGACAAGCGAAAACAACGCATTGAACTTACAGATTATTGTAGAGACTTCTGTGAAAAAAAAGATGAAATGTCTATGAGTATTTTGGCAAAAATGTTTGCAGGTATTTCAGAGGAGCAGTTACAGGTAACAATACAGACGATTGTACAAATGGAAGACAATTTGAAAAATTTAAATTAATGTAAAGAATGGAGCATATTGAGATGAGAAAAGACATTATTGTAATTTATAATTCGCAGACCGGATTTACAAAGAAATACGCACAGTGGATTAGCGAAGCATTGGAATGTGAAAGTGTTGCACTTTCTGAAGTTGGCAAACGGAACTTTGAGCAGTATGATACAATCATATTTGGCAGCTGGGCATGTGCAGGCGGAATTAGTAAACTGAAATGGTTCAAGAACAATCTTAAAAAATGGAACGACAAAAAATTGGCAGTATACTGCGTAGGCGGAAGTCCTATAGAAAATCCCGAAATAGAAGTGGCGATGCAAAAGTGGTTTACCGAAGAAGAGCATCAAAAGGTAAAGACATTTTATTGTCCGGGTGGATTTAATTATGAGAGAATGTCGGGTACTTCTAAATTAATGATGAAAATGTTTGTCAGTGCATTAAAGGCAAAAAAAAATCAGACCGAAGCAGAGAAGCTTCAGGCAGAAATGATGTCTCAGTCATACGATATCAGTGATAAGAAGTATATTGAGCCAATTGTGGAATTTATCGGTTAAACTCTAAATATGAATGACATTGTATCTGCAGGAGAATAGCTTCGAAGTTTGGTAAATATCTTATGCTTATATGCAAATATCAATGGCGGTATCTTTTTGTATATAAAGAAGAGGAAGATTCTTATTATATTAGTACAAGAAATCGGAATTTAGAGCGAGGTTTGACATGAAAAAGAATAATGAAAAAACAAATGTCATGAGGATTTTAGACCAAAACAAAATACAATATGCGAGCCATTATTATACAGATACCGATGCCATAAGCGGTATGGATGTAGCAAATGTATTAAATCAAAATGCAAATCAAGTCTTTAAGACATTGGTGACAGTAGGGAGCAGCAAGCGTAATTATGTATTTTTAGTTCCTGTCAGCAAGGAGCTAAACCTAAAAAAAGCGGCAAAAGCTGTCAATGAGAAAAGCATAGAAATGATAAAGGCAAAGGATTTGTTATCATTAACCGGATATATACATGGCGGTTGCTCTCCGATAGGAATGAAAAAGCAGTTTAAGACGACAATAGATATATCAGCTGCAAACTTTACTACCATCATATTTAGTGGGGGTAAAATTGGATATCAAGTGGAAATCTCGTTAGATGAATTGAAAAAAGTATTAGATTTTGAATGGAAGGATATTAGTGATTAGTTT
>CAZPRB010000159.1:0-1734 GCA_964588645.1 uncultured Acetatifactor sp.
GGATGTAGACCTTGTAACTGCTTTGGTGGTTCATGCCCTCGCCGCGAACGTGGAAGCGGAAGTACTGTACCTCATCGTCACCTTCCATCTGCGGGTAGCGGTTGCAGCAGAATTCCATGTCACTGCCAATGATGAACGGTGCTTCGCTGTTCTCCATAGGAGCAGAAACACTATCCGTCACGGTCTTGCTGATAAACGCATCGTTTCTGCCGCTGACGTAGCTATAGCCCAGCACTTCATAGCTGTCAGTTACTTCATCGTAATGCAGCCACTGAACGATCTTGAAGCGATACGCTTGACTGCCGGCATAGCTGACGTTCACGCCATTCACATTCTTATAGTTGGTGTGAACATAGGGGAAGATCAATTTCTGTGCGCTGTTGGGGTCGTTCAGTGCATACACGTCTTCAGCCGTGTACAGCGCCGCCACGATCTTCTTGATCTCCGCATCACTGCGTCCAGGATAGTCGTTGCTGACTTGATCGTTGACTCGGAAGTGGGTCACGCCGGTCAAGCCGTCCGGTGTCAAACTGACACCGGCGTTAAGCTCTTGATAGTTGGGCAGTTTTGTGCTGTTGAAGGAGGTGTAGAAGAAGCCGCTGCTCTGATCGTAACTCACGGTTATGGTCGTATTGTTGGGAGAATTCACTTGGCCGTTGCTCGGCTTATTGACAGGCACCGAATTACTGCTAAGCGGGGCGCCATCTTCATCATAGCTGCCCAAAGCCTCAAAGCCCATCTCCGCCACATAGATGGTCAGTTCTTCCTTGATGAAGCCGCCCTTTCCATCCGTCCAAATAAACTGATAGAAATTGCTTTCACGGTTGTTCAAAGGAATACTTGTCCCATTGCCAGAATTGCCGCTATTTCCTTCTTCCCACCGATCCAGCGTGTAGCCTTCCGGAGCATCAACCGTAAACGTGCCGATAGAATTGCCAGTATAGGGCTGCTTCTTTTGCAACGTCAGAGTGCCAATCTCGTTTCTCCGTTCGGTAAAGCAGTCACTTGGGACGCTTGTGTCATAGATCAAATGCACACGGCTGAGATTGACCTTGTCGATGATCTCGATTCCCTCTTCCTCGAAGTAGAAGGGACTTTCCGTCTTCACCTCGAAGGTCAGCACATATTTATCCATGGCAGAGAATATCTCCCCATCATTCGCCCAGACGGTGACAAAGCGGTACACGCCATCATCCTCAACGGAGCTGACGCCGCGCACATCGTCCACCGTGTTAAAAATGGCCATCGCCATGCCGTTGCCCACTTGGCTGCTGCCTCGTCCCTCAAAATTGATATTGCCATTGAGATAAGGCGTCCAGCCCTCGTTGCCATTACCGCACCAAGAACTGCTGAGCTGTTTACCCATCACATTGTCGCAGTAGAACTGGCACAGCACAAGGCCGTCGGCGTAGCTTTCCGCTGCTGCTTGCAACCAGCGCTCTCTTGCATCCTCAGTGGGCGTTTTGACGGTAATAATCAAATGTCCTGTGGTGCTGTTATAGGTATAGTCATAGTCCCTGCCCAACGCCAGCGCATCAGGGAACTCCAAACGGAAGTCCACGCCCAGCGTGGGCGCCTTGTACCCTGCCTTGCGGAAATCGTCGTTCAGCTTCGCGTCGGCGTCGCTGATGCTCCCCGCAGGTGTGCCGGAGGTCTGATTCTTCGCCAGCGCAAACAGGGTTTCCACGCGGTCGGAGAACCAGCAGGGTTCGCCCTTGTCGTCCGTGACGTACA
>CAZPRB010000160.1:0-1726 GCA_964588645.1 uncultured Acetatifactor sp.
AGTCATCCCAGGCATCATCATAATCACCGTCATAGACAGAATAAAACTCTGCAAAGGAGAGGGGATAGATTCTGATCTCATCACCTCTGCCACGGAACTCGGTCACAATGTCGCTGGACAGGAACTTGGAGTTGCTTCCGGTGACATACACATCAATATTGCTCATGCGGAGCAGGCTGTTCAGCACTTCCTCAAATCGTGGCATGAACTGCACTTCATCCAGAAGAAGATAATACTTGTCATCATCCTTCAGGGCATCTTTGATGTACTTGAAACATACCTTGGGATCTCTCAATTCTTCATTTTCGATACCGTCTAATGCAATCTCAATAATATGGTCAGCACCAATTCCGTTCTCCAATAAATATCTCTTGAAGATGGTAAACAGCAAAAAGGATTTACCGCATCTGCGGATGCCGGTAATTACCTTAATCATACCATTATCTTTTCGCTCAATCAGCTGTTGTAGGTAAGCGTCTCTTTTAATTTCCATAATTACACTCCCTATTTCCGTGCATCTGCACACTTTTTGGTAATGATATTCTATCATAGAGAAAACTCAATTTCAATGTCCATTCCCATTTTATGTGCATCTACACGTTTTTATGTAATTTAAAATTGAAATGAAATAAAATATTTTCCTCACAACTGTCCAAAATTTGTTATCTCATTCGTTATAATAGTTAAACATACAAACAAGAGATGAACTATACCCATAACAACATTTACTAAGGGATGATTAGCCTTATAACAAACAAGAATTTTGTCAAATTCATTTCCACCATTTTATCCTTCGCTCTTGTCTTCAATGTTCTTAGGTTCAACGCATTTACTGCCGCAACTTCTTGGTCAGACTCTGATGGTGGTACGCTATATTTGGAATACACTGTTACAATGAGTGTAATTTCTAATGTAATTTTTACAAAAGTTATCTTGTAGTTCTATTATCTTTTTCATCATAGGAGAATTATGATTGGTATCAATTAACGATAAATAGCTATTTTGCACCTAAAACTGTTGTCCTTAACGTGGTACAATTTGACGAAAGTCACTGCAGATTCTGCGTGGCGGAATGTGACAGGGAGCACTTGTGGGTATATACAGCCTCAATTCCTTAAAAATACCCACGGAAGGATGAAAAAAACCTATTTTTCTAAGAAAATATGGCGGCTGTGGGTATGTTATAGGAAAAAGTGCTTGAAATACCCGCTAATTAGAGAAAAAGTGGGTATTTTTCAGGAATTTCAATGAAAAATACCCACGCAAGCAATTTAATCCGCCCATTTTGGAGCTCTGGAGAACCCAACACGAGTGATTGTCATTAGGGACAACTGTTTTTAGTATTTTAAACTCTTTCGCTCGTCTGTTCTCTTTTGCAATTCACTTTTTTTATACCGATTTGAAACTTATCTACATATATCCTTATTTTTGATTCTTAGTCTTATTTTACCGTAACCATCTCCTATCCGAAACATCATTTCATCACCCATCATTATTATAGCGAGTTTCATTTATTCTTCAACTGTTTTACCTGAATTCGGCAGTGAAAACCACAGCTACGGAGAGGATACGAACGCGAGCAAGAAACCGACAAGCAATGCAAAGCCACCGGGAATAACAAAATAGGCACGTATATAAAGAGTGCTTGTTGTGTTATTTTACTTCCAATTCATCTCTTCTTATAAAGCAATAATTCAGGATTTTTTCCATCAGATTCATAGGTACA
>CAZPRB010000161.1:0-1720 GCA_964588645.1 uncultured Acetatifactor sp.
CGCAAATGCAGAAGCATAGGTTTTTCCAGTACCCGAATTTGTAAAGAGGGGAAATGAAAATTTCCCCTCTAAATATTTTCCAGAATCATCCACTCATTGAAAATAACAAGTAATTTACAAACTTACAATATTTATTCAACTAATCCAGTAATTGTCTATTACAACGCCTAATCGAATTAGGCAACATAATGTCTATTTCATCGTCTGAAAATGTCTGTTCTTCTTCTGTTTTCAATGCTTTTTGAGCAGCAGCATAACTTTTTGCATCTGTTCTCGGTGAATTACTATATACTTCCGATGTTCTTTCTTGCAATTCATCGCGCTTATTTCTGATTTCACTTGCATCTAACATTTCAAAATCAGTTAACAGCGACACATATTCTTCTCTTATTTTCCACAGTAAGACTGATGCTTTTTTGTGCTCTTCAGCCATTCCTGAAAGATCAAAATTTTTCATATATGTGTTTAATATTAACAACACTAACGAAACTATTGCCCCCAAAACACTGGCAATCTTATCATCTGAAAATATTGTCACGACAAAACCGCTTGTAGTGACTGCTGATAACACAATTTGCCATACCTTTACCTTATCCTCTAGTTTTATAATTCGGTTTATAAATTTATCATGACAAGTCTGTGAATAGGTTACTCTTCCATATGCTTCCCTTATCTGAGATTCTAATTTATATCCTTGACTACTCCGGGAATTTCGTTCCATAAATTTCCCTCCATTTCTGTTTTGCTGAATATGAATAGCCATCACTTTCAAATGATATGGCAGAAATTGCATTATTGTATGCTTTTTTTGCTTTTGCATGGAAATCACCATTCTTCCATACAAATCGCTGACTTCCAGGTGCCCACCAATAACTTTGATTTTCATCCAATTCTTGAAGATATTTAAAAAAATCTCTAGTCATAAAATCATAATACAAATACGATTTATCCTTATATTCCCAATTATTTATAAATTTGTAAGCTAATGTATCTATCAATATTCCACTCATAGGTACATCGCATTTTCGCTTCCACGCTCTAACCATTCTACAAAGACGTTTCAAATTTTTGTTTGTATCCTTATTTTTATTGTTCATTTCATCAATTTCTTTTTTAGGATCTGTTGTCTTCCAACTTCCTCCATCATTAGAATCAGGATATGTATAGCTTCCATCTTCATTAATAAATGCAGGGACAATTTCAAAATTTATTCCATCTAAAAAATTTATTCCTATTACCTGCCCATCGCCTTTAACATAAGATTCACTATAAGTTTTTTGTAAGACTCTTTTGACTTCCTGTAATAATGCTGACTGTCCATTACTCTGATATGCATTAAATTTCTCATATGTAGAATACGGCAATTGTACAATGATATCTATATCACTAGTCCATATTTCTGTTCCACGTCCATATGAACCAACATATAAGCTGTGTGTTGTTTCCGATGAGCTGTTCCAATAATCTAAATTTATTCTTTTTGTTATTTGATGATATCTGCGTTGAATTATCGACACAGTATCGTTGTCCATTCTCAAATTCGAACAAAAAGTTGAAAAATCATTGCTTACTGACATAATTTGCCTCCTTACACGCATTACTTTGAAAATCCGAATAAATATTGTATTTCTTAAAATAATAAACGTTCACACTTATTTTTGCTTCTATCTAAACCTTACCTGCAGATTCATCTTAATAAACATCTCTCCATTTTCTTCAT
>CAZPRB010000162.1:0-1697 GCA_964588645.1 uncultured Acetatifactor sp.
TGTGAGGTGACAATTATGGGAGATACCTTATCTCAGGCTGAGATAGATAGTTTGCTCAGTGCATTGAGTTCCGGTGAGATGGATTTGGACTCACTGAATGATGCACCGGAGAAGTCCATAAAGAATTATGATTTCGCCAGACCATCTAAATTTTCTAAAGATCATTTAAGGACTTTAGAGATTATCTTTGAGAACTACGGTCGTTTACTGTCGACGAATCTGCCTGCTTATTTGAGAAAAAATATTCAGGTAGAGGTAATGAACGCAGAGGCAACTACGTATTCGGAGTTTTCAAACGCATTGTCCAACCCGGTATTATTGGGAGTTGTGAATTTTGCACCGTTAGATGGCAATATTATTATTGAATTGGCAGCGAATTTGGGCTTTACGGTTGTAGACCGCATGCTTGGCGGTTTTGGCAATCCTTTAGAGAAAAACAGAGAGTTCACGGAAATTGAGCTGGTAATTTTGGAGCGTATCATGGAGGTTTGTACGAATCTTCTGATTGAACCGTGGGAAAGTGTGCTGGCGGTAGAGCCGCGTTTGGAACGTATAGAGACCAACTCACAGTTTGCACAGTTTATTTCACCGAGTGAGATGACAGCGATTGTGACGTTAAATATAAAGATAGGTGATATCGAAGGTCTTATGAATATCTGTATTCCATATTCATGTGTTGAGAGTGTAATCGACCGCTTGAATACGAAATATTGGTATTCAGCAATGAAGGATGATTTATCCGGTAAATATCAGGATGCAATTCAGGATGTGATTGATTTTGCGAAGATTCCTGTTCGGGCGATGCTTGGCAGGAGTTCGATTTCCGTGAATGATTTTGCGAATCTGCAGGTGGGGGATATTATTAAGTTAGATACGAAGGTTGATGATGCATTGGAAGTGTATGTTGGTAACATTAAGAAGTTTACTGCCCTGCCTGGGGCAACTTCAAAGGCATATGCAGTCAGAGTCACTTCAGTAATAAGGGAGGAGCAGTAAACTATGGATGGAATGTTATCTCAGGAGGAGATTGATGCGTTGACGGGGGGCAGTTCAACAGAGGAAAGTAGTGAACCGGCTTCGAAAAAGGAGACGCTGACAGACGCTGAACGGGATGCTGTGGGCGAGATTGCCAATATTAACATGGGAACTGCGGCAACGACGTTGTCTACTTTGTTGAATAATAAAGTAACGATTACGACACCGCGGGTATCGTATGTTACGATACAGGAGCTGTCACAGCAGTACAATAGACCATGTGTGTTTATTCATATCTCGTATATTGATGGTATTGATGGCAACAATATTCTGATTCTGAAGGAACAGGATGTTAAGATTATTACAGATTTAATGATGGGAGGAGACGGAACCAATACTGAGGGTGAACTGTCGGAGCTTCACCTGAGTGCGATCAGTGAGGCGATGAATCAGATGATGGGTTCCGCAGCAACGTCTCTTTCGTCCATGCTGGAGAGAAAGGTTGATATCAGTCCTCCTTCGGCAAGTTTGGTTGATTTGAATGATACAATAGAGGACGAGGATATCGCAACTTTTTTGGATGATGAAATCGTACAGGTTGCTTTTGACATGAAAATCGGGGATTTGATTGACAGTCAGATTATGCAGCTGTATCCGTTTGAATTTGCGAGAGAGTTGTACAAGAGGTTTATAGGAGATAAGGGTATGGAGAGTTCAGCAAC
>CAZPRB010000163.1:0-1679 GCA_964588645.1 uncultured Acetatifactor sp.
AATACACCAAAAGGAGAAGGATTATGCAGATAATGATTAGGACACCTGATGAAGTAAAAGAATTTTTAAAGGATAAGGCGGGGGCGATAGGAATTACAATGAATGCACTAATCCTGGTAATACTCCAAGAATGGATTGAACAGCAGAAAAAAAAGTAAGAACGGTGTCGGATTCCGACACACATTTGAAGAAGATGGAGGTGGCAGAGTGGGTAATATAGCTTCAATATCAATACACCGTCAGGAAAATGACGGTGAAAGTACAGAAATTTTGAAGATGACACAGGAAGAATATGACCAGATAATTTCACGCTACGGAACAGGGAAACGTTTTGAACACAAGATGGTTCACTATGATGAGGATTTTGGAAAAGCGCAGGCAGCAGTTTTTCCAGATGAAGAACTGAGAGAAGAGAACTTCAGTAGAGTGGATACAGGTGGTTTTGAACAAACAGTGGTTCTTTTAAACCGTTGGTCAGAAATGGCAATGAGTGAAATGTTCAAAAAAAGAAACTTTCGCATTGAAATCAACTACAATGCGAAAGTTAGGAAAACCACATTTGCAATATATACACTTACTGCCCTAATGAAGAGGAGTAATGATGAAAAGAGAGAATAATTCTTCATTGATTACATCACGACAGCTAACTGTTTTGCAAGAAATGAAAGCATATTATTCTGAAAAGCTGTGCAAACGTATTAAGGATGAGGAGATAAATACGTTCGATGTAACTAATGAAATAAAAGCATTGTATATGCTACATAAGATGGAAAAAGATGAATTGTCTTTTGTAGCTAAAATCAGAAAAAAACGGCGATGCTGAAAGACATCGCCTAGATATTAGAGACTCCAAAATATGGTACTACCACAATGACGGCAGGGCTTTAAATAGCCTGTTGCTCTTTTAACGATTTGAGGTTTATTGCAAAAGTAGCATAGATATTGTCCTTTGTGTACGATATATTTTTCTTTCCAATTTTCCTCAGTTTCGTTTGGTACATTATATAGCATATCTTCTCCTTTCTACAAGGTACGGCAATACCTTGTGAAAATATTGTAGAAAATAGTGGAGAAGTCGTCAAATTGGTTCAGATGCTGTGCTACCGGCATGACGGGCAAGAAGCTCCTTTTATAGTTGTGTTGTCAATGTATGGTGTCAAATCCATACATTGAATTGGTCATGATTTGTTTGACCTCCTTAGAGCCGTTCTGCGGTGTCAAAGCTGCAGGACGGATTGGGCTGAGCGTATGCAGCCAATGCGCAATAGTGAGTGTTGTCGCAGTCTTTACCCACGACATACGCAGCTTACTGCGAGCTAAGAGCAGTGTAACAGCACATCCCGCCCGGTTTACTTGGATCTGACCGGGTGGGACATAAAAAGATAAAAAATCTCTGGAATAAAAAAGGCGAAGCCCTGCACAAGCTTCGCCGAGGATGTCCAAATAAATGGACAAGATGGTTATGTCGTTATACTATCATGTTTCTATTTGTTCGTCAAATCGGAGGTTTTATGGATAAAAAAGAAGAAAAAGACGTATATCGTCCCGGTGATCCATTCTTTGTTGTCGAGTGCAATCAGTGCAAGAAACGCTACTGGAGTACCAGACGCATCAACAAGACATGTGCAAAGTGTGGGGCAGAGAATCCCTACACACATATACCAGGGCATATACAAGAC
>CAZPRB010000164.1:0-1663 GCA_964588645.1 uncultured Acetatifactor sp.
ATCCGTCTTGACGAAAATGGTTGCTTCCAGAGATACTCCTCTGCACCAAACCCTAGGGGCCACTTTATGGTGGAAGATAATAAACCTTGTCACTTCACAAAAAAAGAGCGGCAGATATCGTAATGATAGCTGCCGCTCCTGCCACTATTTTTTTGCTTTCAGGATATAAAGCGAAAGTAAAAAAAGCGCCAATTGTGTAATGATTAGGATGAAAAAATGATATTCAAAAAATTCAAGCCTGATAATCGTAGTATCAAGGGGTGCATTCAAAAGGTTAACGAACGAAAAAATGATTTGAAATAGTCCCCCGAATACAGCAATGACACATGCGAATTGCTTATTCTTGCTGCATTTTTCGCGGTTTTTTTTGTGCAATAATAAGCCTAAATAATCTCCGACGAATCCGCCAGCAAGGATCATGGATATCTTTAAATATATATTTGTGTAATTATACTCATTACGGTTTGTGAAGACAAAAACGGCTACAATAAGAGGAACCACAGATGAAAGCAGTCCCGAGAACTCAAATTGCGGTATTGTAGAATGGCTATCTTCCTTTTTGCTCATTTTGCTGTTCCTTCCTGCAACCTCAGAAGTCCTGACAACGGAACGTTATGACTGGAGAATCGGTAGATTTATGGTTGAAGCCCGCCCCTGCATATAATACTGTACTATGCTTTTCCACACCAAGCGGGTCAATAGAACCGGAAATCCAATAACCTTTCACATTGTGCACATAGATCGTATCCTTATAAGAGGCTGCAGTCGAATACGGCGCTTTATCAATCATAACCGACGCAATAGAAAGTATTTCACTAAATCCGCAGGGAGCAAGGGCCGGAACTTCGGCAATAAGGATTGAGGTCAAAATAGTAACCCCTATGGATAGTAGTGCATTTTCAAGAAGAACATTACTATGTTCATCATATCTGTAATATGTTGAATAATCCGAGGCGCGACCATAAGGACACGTCTGAGTCCAATAAATCTCGTAGGCAGCCATAGGCTGAATCTGTGGACTGACAGTTCCGATGTTTTTGTTATTCAAATACAACTCATTGTTGTTGGTAAACTTCATACTAGCTACCGTTGATCCCTCGGAAACTTCAAAAGTGGTGCCGTCACTTTCTTGAGTGACAGTAATAGCAGAAGCTACCCCGTCAATGTCATATGAAAACACAACCATTCCATCTTGGTTCACGGTCGTACCTGTCAGGTAACTCCGGGGAATCTTCATGAAACTTTCAATCAATTCAAGACCCTCGGTAACCTCCGCGTCGGACCTCAGACCGTGGGCATAGGCCGGTGTTGAACAAAGGAAGCAGGCGAACGCCAAAATGAGCATAAAACTTGTTATTTTCTTCATCAACTTTCCTTGCGTAAATTTTTTTCATGGCAAACCTTCCTTTCTTTCTTTTTCAACATGATGGACTTTTTCTTCTTGGGATAGCACTGTGTCATTGCCTGATATTATTATATAGCACAAATTTGATGCTGTCAACGAATTGTTATATGTACATTTTGCAGAATTTGATCCAGCCGAAGGAAGTGGAGTGTTTTGGTGTGTACATTAGGATTGAGATTCTATAAAGGTATTTTTCCCTAAGGAAATTATCAAAATGTTTTGCGGTTTGTAATCGCAAAACATTTTGACTTTTGATAG
>CAZPRB010000165.1:0-1651 GCA_964588645.1 uncultured Acetatifactor sp.
GCATAGAGGTATTATTGATCCAGACCACAAACAGTATGAAACTGCACGAAAAACATATCCTAATGCAATGCCAATAGTTCATCTTATAGACCCACAAGGTTATAAGAGAGTTATGTATGATGCTGTGTCAAAAATGGTCAAGTTAAACCTTATTGAGTTTTCTGATTATGATAATAAGGATTATATCTTAGTAGAAAATAAAGATGGTGGATTTGATACAGTTCAATTAACATTAGAGGAAAAAATTGCATTAGCAAATATGAATCTTGCTAAAATGCAGTTGTCGTATATGTGTAGATATGACACTCCAAATGGTGGCGTTACTTATGAATTAGCAAAAGATAAGAAAAATATGCACGATGATATGGCATATACAATGGCTACTGGTAGTTTTGCATTAGCACGATTGAGAAGAACCGACTTATTAACAGATAAGAAACCAAAACAGTCATATGATACTGCTCCACTCTTCTCATCTACAATAGAATTTTAAGAAAGGACGGTGATAAACGAAAATGTCAGAAGATAAAAATAATATATCTCAAGATACTGTCACATCTACTTCTGCTCCATCAACGGAAGATTTTGATGTGATTTTTGCATCTAAGACAGATGATGGAACAATTATAACCACTTCTGCCGAAAACTTTACACAAAGACAATTATCCATTGCTCTTAGTGTATATGACCCAAAGAACGACAACTATTCTGTATATTTGAATGAAGGAGTTACACCGTCTAAAACTCTTACTGTTGCTGAGATTGACGAGTTACTAACCAATACTCAGAATGATTTGTCAAAGGTATTAAAAATCAATGCCTATAACAGAAAATTGATAAATAAGAATGATATTGTTGGAAAGACAGTCGAATCTATTGATACTAATATCAACACAGAAATCAAGATTACTTATGGTCGTGCTGAAGAAGGTAGAAATAAAAAGAAACAGTTAGAGGCTTGTAAATCTCTCATTAAAGATGCGAATGAAGGAATAAAAACAAAGCAACTAACAAGAAATGCTGTAACAACTTCCTATGTTGAAGGTAATTGGATTGCATATTTAAGACATGAAAATAAGGATAATTATACTGTAGACTTCTATCCTCTCGGTGTATGTGAAATTTCTGATTACAATGTTAATGGAGAACCTGTTGTTCTCTTTGACATAAACAATCTTAGAAGTAGATTAACAAAAACATACAAACGTAACAAGAAAAACAAAGCATTATTCTTTGATACTATGGAGGAAGAAGTAAAGGCTAATTACCCAAAAGAAGTCTATGACGCTTTTGTTGCGAAAGAAAAATATGCGAAGTTAGACCCTAAATATACAGGTGTTATTCGTATCAATAATCTTAATCGTAAATATGGTGTATCTCCTATTGCTCGTGCATATATAGATTTAAGTATGCTTGATACATTTGCTGACACAGATAGAATCAATAGTAAAGCAAAAGGTAAAAAGATTATCCATCAGAAGATGCGTAAGGAAGTTATGGGGCAAGATTATAATAAAGATTTCTTTCCCGAATTAAGTTATGCTCATCAGAACTTTATGAATGCTTGGAAGCAGAGTACTGTAGTAGTAACTTCTCCTCCAACAATCGAAGAAATTAAATATGTAGAACCTTCTGTAGAGATGACATCAAA
>CAZPRB010000166.1:0-1603 GCA_964588645.1 uncultured Acetatifactor sp.
CGTCATTACCGGTACCTTGTCCATTGGCACTCTGTCATGAAGCACTTCGCACCGGTCATCAAAAAGAACTGTAGAAACATACGCCTCTCCATCCTCTTTTTTCTGCTTTGCAATCATGGAATTGAATCCGCCAATAGTATCTGCTTCCAATCCACTCATGGAACCGCTTCTGTCTAAAATAAAAACTATTTCTGTTAATCCTTTACGCATAATATTTGTCCTCCTTATTCCGCAGCACTTATTCTGTGCTTTCCTTGATGGACTCATTATACCTTAGGCCATTCAAAAACAGGTCGCTCACAGAGCGACCCTAAAATATGTAACAACTTTTATGAAATTATACAAGGAAGACCATGCTCCTCCAGTTGAATATCCAGCTCAATCATGTCATATATTTCGTTCTCAATAAAGTACGAAAAAATAATATCAGTCTTATCACAAGGAGACAATGCATAGCCTGCTCTCGCCAGCAAATCCTTAGACTCATCCAAATTCAGCTTTGCTCCTACACAAAGACAAAGAGCAGTAATCTTCTGCGGATGATAATCTACATTGTTTTTAATTTTTGAAAAAATCTTTTTATCAACGATGGCTCTCTTATAAACTTCGGCATTCTCCATCTTCTTATCCCGAATCAAATACATCAGGTATTGAGAAAAGGTATCCGAAATATGCGTCATTCTCTCCTCAAGCTTACTCTCATGCTGCTCTTCAAAATCAAAATATGAATCCTCCTCGAATTCATCCACGTCAGCTGAAGAAGCCTGCACCATAGGCATTGTACTCTTTGCATAATCTGCCCTTTTTGTATTTCTCCTGGTACGTCTCCCCATCAGCTGCGCATTAGAGAGATGAGTTCCATATTCCTCTTCACGCTTGTCCTTGACATAATTATGGTCAATGTATGCTTCCAGATCCGGATATATCTTCTCTCCAAGCATAGTCGCCTTGGTATCAAAGACTACCAAATATATCTGCATTTCATTTTCCAAAAGAAATGCATGAATCTCATCTACTGCGATACGCATTCCTTCTTCCTTCGGATAACCAAATCCTCCGGTAGAAATGAGCGGAAATGAAATGGATTTTATATTACGCTCCTTCGCAATTTGAAGACTCTTTCTATAACAAGAACGCAGTTTACCTTCTTCTCCCTGATCTCCTCCCATATATATTGGACTTACTGCATGGATAATGTATTTTGCCTGCAGCTTGAAGCCGGGTGTAATAAAGGCATCCCCTTCAGGAACAAACCCTATCTTTTCCTCTCTATACTTCAGAAGTTCATCATATCCTGCTGCCATATATACTGCATAGTCACATCCGGTACCGACAGTCGCATGATCATTGGCAGTGTTTACAATAGCCTCTGTATTCATTTTGGTAATATCATTACGCACTATTTTAAACGGCATACAATCACCCCCGTTTTTAATTCCAGCCCTTCCAAACCTCAGGCATATATCCCAATGTAGACTGCTTCCCGTTCCTAACCACCGGAGTTTTAATCACCTGTGGATTTTCCAGAATCTTCTCCAACTTATCTTCTTCTGCAATATACTTAATCAGCGCCAGCATATCCTTGTCCTTACAATCCTGATTA
>CAZPRB010000167.1:0-1601 GCA_964588645.1 uncultured Acetatifactor sp.
AAAACACCTAACCTTTAGGTTAGGTTTATTTCCAAATTCATTAACAAAACACACAAGAATCTTTAGATTCTGTGATGTTTTATTTTTGGTAATTCTCCCATATTTTCCATTAACCGCAGGCATAAGAGAATATCTTTTAATCCAAGAAAAAATGTATCATTATCTTTTATTAATTGAAAATAATACTGGTCTCTTTCGGGAAGAAAACCTCCTTCTGAAAGAAACGTTTCATCATCCTGAATTGCTGTTCCTGTAAGCGTTGCAATTTGATTTTTCTGCATTACTATATTCCTTTCATTATTTTACTCATTATAATTTTTAAGCAAATATTCATTCCTCTATTTTTGCATAATATTTTTTCTCATTTCCAACATTTTTTATTTTTTAAATGGATTCCGGTGATGGTGTTATTACTACCTGCTTAACTATACACAGTGAATCTTCTCCGGTAAGAATTGGAGTTGCTTGAATAGGTTTAACATAAGCATTTATTTCATCATCCTCCTAAGAATGTTTACTCATAATAACGCCTACTTTCTTGGTAAACCAGCCTTTAAATCAGCAAGAGCAACAGTAGGATTATTTCTTAGTGAAACCAAATAATTATATGCTCCGATTGGTTTTAAATAAGTACTATCGCATAGTTCTCTCGCTGAAAGTCCTTCAATTTTTAAACAGCAATCTTCTTTCATAAAAGATTTATTATTAATCCAATACAAGCACTCTTCACATATATCTCTATAACAAGTCAATTTATCAACTGCTTTCTCTAATCGCTCGTCTCTCAATCCAAATTCTTCTGAAATGTACTTACGAATAATCTCAATATCTGCCTCCGAAGCATTCCTAATTATTAGGAACCCATATTTTTTATAGTAATATATATTTTCATTGTAAATGAGTTCATACATGCCTTCATTAATTGATTCGGATTCGTTCTCTTGTATTGTTCTCAACAACTCTGCATTATTTTTAAAAGCGTTAGATACAGATTGACACAGATATTTTGCATTACATCGAAATGTTGCTTTTCCTTCCTTTTCATTTTTCATCATGCAGGCAAGTATTTCAAATGCTTTATAAATCCCTTTACCACTTTTATAAGTTAGCCATTCACAAATGCAATTATCAATTTCTTTTATGATTGATTCGTTGGAGGTTTCTTCATAATAGCGATAAATGATATCTAATGCTTCATCTGCCATAACAGACCTCTTAACTGGATAAAATTTGTTATCGCCCAATGAATATATTCCACTTCCTTGAAAAAACAAATCCATGTCGTCATTTTCAATAGCTAATTCTAATAATTCATATTTTTGTTTCAAACTAATCACCTCGCTTATTATATCTAAAGTCGTTAATTGGTCTATATCAAAAAGAAATAATCAATATTTTAATTCCGAATTACGCATTCCGAATTCCGAATTAATAATAGGTTCCGAGTTAGAATTATCACTCATCCCATTCTATATCTTCTTCCTGTTCGCCATACATTTCTGCAAGCATTCCCGTTTTATCCTGAAATCCTGTTGCACCTTTACCGGGATAATAAGTAATGGACCAGTAATCATATCCATATTTGACGATATAATTAGCTT
>CAZPRB010000168.1:0-1580 GCA_964588645.1 uncultured Acetatifactor sp.
ACCCCATCCTCGCTTGCGGTGACCTGTCGCCCGGGCAAATTCGACATTTATCTTGACGGCGGCAAATGCTTCACAACGATATCCGAGCCGAAATTTGAAAACTCAAATTCGGAAGATGTCTTTTCAAACGGATGTGCCGCTCTTTATGCAAGCGGCGACATTTTGGCGGATCATGCAATCGCATACATCGACAGTGGGATATCGATCGCCGATATGCGCCCGATACGTTGTGAAAACGGCGAGATAATGCAGGAAAACGGCAGGGTGTATATAACCGCATCGCTTCGAATGGAAGAGGGGGCGATTCAGGGCGTCCTGTCGTGGATCCCGAGTACGGCAGAATTTGAGCTGTGCGGTGTGCTCTTTTATAACAGCGGAGACGGTAAATGGTGCGGTGACGTCGCGGCATCGATCTTGTTTCACAGAACCGAAGGGCGATGGTATCTTTGGGTGTGCTCTTTCTCACACGGTCACATACTCGGTCACGCGGCCTTTGACGGCGACCCTCGCTTTGGCGTGAATGTCATCGATATCGAACTTATGGAAAGTGCCGACAAAGGAGCGAATATTTCCGAATTTGCCGGATTTGCGGGCGATGAGGATCCGGACTTTATATATGACAGCGAAAACCGCCGCTGGCTGATGGCGATCTGCCGCCTCGACCCCGTGATACGCGCTTACAGGTATGTGTTTTTCGAGTCAAGCTCGCCTTTTAGTGGTTACCGTTTTGTCGGCAAGGGGCTTGACGGCGCGGAGACAGGTGGATCTTTCGTGCGTGTTGACGGCGAGCTGTATTTTATTTGCGGCAACAGCTTCGATAAAAAGTCCGATTATCGGATCTATTCAAAGAGCGGTATTATCGAGCCGAAATTTGACTACCCCGATGGCGGCTTCCGTGGCTGGGGGACGGTCATGCCGATAAAACAGGGCAGTCGCACACGCTGCTTTTGGCTGACCTTTGACCGACATAACGCTTCTTTCTGCAATTGGAGCTACGGCAATCTGTATGTGTTTGAGGCGTATGTGAAATAGAATACCATTTTGCCATTTTTTTGCCGTTTGCGGCAGAAGAATTAATATGAAGCCTCGCCGTGATGACAAAGGATGTGCAATTCCTCCTTTACAATAATCACATTCAATAAAACAGCGCATAAAGATCAACGGGCTGTATTCCCGACATCTTTATGTGCTTATCGTTATTTGTGATGCCAAATATCCTCGCACGGACTCCTCGCATCCTTGCGAGAACAACTCGGCAACTATAATCTATTTGCGCATTGTTGTCGGGTTTGTTGTTCGTTTTCTTACGGCTATTATATCGTACTTGTGTTATAACGTATTTTGGACAATATTTCAAGTGGGTAAGTACATTTTTTTGAAAAATATTTTCGACATAATGCGCCCGAATATTAATTTTTTGTTAACATACACACTTTACCCTTGACAAAAGTGGTTTCAAAGTAACAATATCACCAGTAACCACCGTTACCTTTTCTTTTTGATCATATTTTTCGGCGAGATCAAAAATCAAGCTATCCGAAAATATTTTGCTAATAGCATCTTCGATACCTTGTGTTTTG
>CAZPRB010000169.1:0-1573 GCA_964588645.1 uncultured Acetatifactor sp.
GGGTGAAGGGTGGTGAGAATATGCCAAAGAAATCATGGTGCGCAGATGATTCCGGGAAAGAAACGGTACAACATAAAATTGAAACATATTCTCCGATGGTCTATCGCCTTGCATATTCATTGGTAAAAAATAGTGCTGATGCAGATGATATTCATCAGGAGGTATTTATAAGATACCTAAAGTATAAGCCTTGTTTTGAAAATGCGGAACATGAAAAAGCGTGGTTTCTCAGGGTGACTACAAATCAGTGCAGGAATTGGTGGAAGACGGCATGGAGAAGAAGGATGGTCAGTTGGTCTGAATATGAAGAGGACAGGGGCTTGGCAGCCCGGCAGAGCAAAGAGGCAGATACAGGGAGCGAGCTTATTGAAGTCGTGAAAGCTTTACCGCAGAAATACCGTGTAGTCATTCATCTGTTTTATTATGAACAAATGTCTGTGGAAGAGATAGCAGGCATTCTTGGAAGAAAGGCATCGACTGTGCGGACTCAGCTGACAAGAGCCAGAAAGAAATTGAGTGAAATGTTGCGGGAGGAAATATGATGTTTCAAGAGGAATACAGAAAAGCGTATGACAAAATCAATATCCATGAAACGAAAATACAAGAGTTGTTGGCGCAGACAGCTTCCCTGAATACGGGAAAAGAAAGAAGCTTTTTATCTTGGATTCGCCCTATCGCAGTGGTAGGATTGTCTCTGTGTCTGTTTTGTATGATGGCATTGCCTGTTTTGGCGGAGCAGATTCCGGCTGTCTATCGGGTGCTTCAGCAGTATGCTCCGGCTCTGACGGAATACATTTTGCCGGAGAATTTCAGCAATACCAGTCAAGGGATTACCTTACAGGTAGAGGCAATCAATATAACAGGAAGTAGGGCAGAGGTTGTTGTGTCATTCAAAGATGCAGAGGGCAGTGAGCGTAATCAGATTCATGGGAAAGTAGATTTATACGACAGCTATCGAATCTATAATTATGGGGAGACCGGAGTGATTGGAGGCTGCAGTTTTCTTGCGTATGATGCAATAGAGGACAAGGCGTATTTTAAGCTGGACATTACTTCTGATGACGCATTTGACCGAAATAGAGTGAAATTATCTGTAACCCGGTTGTTAACGAATTGTGTGGAGGAAGAACGTGAGATTGGTCTTGAAAATATGATAGAAGCGCCCAAAGAAAAAACTGTGCAGTATAACGGAGTCGGAGGGACGGCTCAGATGAGGAGTCTGATTCCTTTTTTTGTGGGTGGAGAGAATGCTTCCGGCAGAATGGTACAGGTCATGGACACGGCAGAGCTGAAGGAAGCTTTGCTGGAAACATTGACGGTTACCGGTGTTGCATATGATGAAGGGGTGCTGCGTGTGCAACAGTGCCGCGGTAATTTCAGCGAAGCAAGTCGGCATATCCGGGTGTATTTAAAAGAGGAAGAAGGAAGTGAGAGGAGACCTGATTGCTCCGTAAGCTGGAAGGAAGAGATAAACGGTGAGGAAGTTCTTTTTGATGAATCGTGGTTTTTGATTTCAGAAGAAGAACTTCAGCAGTATGAATTGTATGGAATGTTTTCTATTACGGATGGCAGT
>CAZPRB010000170.1:0-1559 GCA_964588645.1 uncultured Acetatifactor sp.
ATCGTAATTTAGCAATAGAAGTAATCGAAAGGGGAGAAGAATAGTAAATGGCAGCGAATGGAAGATTAGGTACAGGGTTGGATACCCTGATTCCTAAAAAAAAGGAAGAAAAAACTGCTGTGAAGCAGGTGACAAAGGAAATTATTAAGGAGACTGATTCAGTGGATATCAACAAAATTGAGCCAAATCAGTCACAGCCAAGAAAAAATTTTAATGAGGATGCTCTGCAGGAGCTGGCAGATTCCATTAAGCAGCATGGTTTGATTGAGCCGCTTATTGTATTGGAAGGAAAAAAGGGATTTTATCAGATTATAGCGGGTGAAAGAAGATGGCGGGCTGCTAAAATTGCAGGCTTGAAAAAAGTTCCAATTGTGGTAAAGCAGTATACGGATCAGGAAGTAATGGAAGTTGCTTTGATAGAAAATCTGCAGCGTGAGGATTTGAATCCGATTGAAGAAGCAGAAGCATATCAAAGATTGATAGAGGAATACCATCTGAAGCAGGATGAAGTAGCAGAAAAGGTTTCAAAAAGCCGCGTTGCTGTTACAAATGCACTCCGTTTACTTAAATTAGATAAGCGTGTTCGTGATATGGTAATAGAGGATAAAATTAAGAGTGGTCATGCAAGAGCACTTTTGGCGATTGAAGATTTGAATTTGCAGTATGAAACTGCAATGAAGATATTTGATGAGAAGCTGAGTGTAAGAGAAACAGAAAAGCTAGTCAAAAAGGCTTTAAAGGATGCTTCTGAGGAAAAGGAAGAAAAGAAAGCTGATAATGAGGAACAGCTTAAAATTGTATATGCACAGTATGAAGAAAAATTGAAATCAATTATGGGAACAAAGGTGAACATTCATCGCAATAAGGATGGAAGGAAAGGAAAAATAGAAATTGAGTATTATTCTCCAGATGAATTTGATCGTATTATTGAATTGATGAATCATCTGCAGTAGAAAGATAAATGGAGGAAATAGTGATGGAATTACTGAATGAATTTGGAATTGATATTGGTTATGTAGTAATTGCAATGGCAGGTGTCATACTGATTATGCTGATTATGTTGATTGTTGTAATGGCGAAAAATTCCAGTCTGAAAAAGAAGTATAAGACATTTATGGATGGAGAAAGTGGTAAAAATTTGGAAAAGGCTATTTTGGATAAGTTTGCTGCGATTGATACTCTTGAAGAAAATGTTGATGAAATTTGCAAAAGCATTAAGGCAATCAATAGTCAGTTGATTACTGCGTATCAAAAAATCGGTTTGGTAAAATATGATGCTTTTAAGGAAATTGGTGGAAAGCTGAGTTTTGTACTGGTATTGCTGACAGCAGAAAATAACGGTTTTATTTTAAATTCTATGCATAGTACAAAGGAAGGATGCTATACATATGCAAAAGAGGTAGTTAATGGAGAAGCATTTGTAATTTTGTCAGAGGAAGAGCAGCAGGCATTGGAAGAAGCAAAATCGAATGTAAGCTTAAAGAAGATAGTTGAGGACAGATAGCAGATGCAGATAGTTATGGAAATTATATTGGGTATGTTTTGTGTTGGTATTGTAC
>CAZPRB010000171.1:0-1539 GCA_964588645.1 uncultured Acetatifactor sp.
AAGCAGATTACTATTCGTTATATAAAGAAGTTAGATAGAGACAAAAGAGTATTACTGAATGGAATGAGATGGAGGGTATTTATGGAGTACAGAAACGTAACAAAGGAAGCATTTAATGTAGCAGGTATCAGAGCAGTTACTGAATGGGCTGGTGGTGTATGGGGAATTGTCAAATCTGATGGCAGCATGGAAAGAATGCAGCAAACAGCAGGCGAAAACAAAGTAACATTAGGTTTATGCTTCGGATTTGATGAAAAAGGGCATAACGATAATATGGTTGGATTTTTCACAGAATTGGATAAAGTGGAGGATTATGAGGTAGTTCATTATCCGGAATCTAAGTGGATTGAATTGGTTGCCGAAGGAAAAATTAGTGATAACGTTTTGGGAAATGTGTGGCAGTATATTCATGCGGAATTAATTGATAAAAATGTTATTACACAAAGAGATGTACCAACCATTGAGGATTATGTTATCTGGGATGAAGAACAGGATTATTGTAACGTTATTATCAGCATTGCCGTTATATGATTTTTCAAAATGTAAAATGAAAAAGGGAGGTAATTGTTTTTTTTATTTGCAAACTCTCTAAAATAAAGGCTTAGAAAAAATAGGTAGTAAATTCGACACTACCAAAATTTGGTGAGGGGGTATTTATGAATAAATTTGAATATCATTTGGTGGAAAATGAATTAAATGCCAAAGATTTTATCCGACTAAAAGTTGCAACCGGATTTAGAGACAGACCGATTGAACAAGTAGAAAAGGCATTGAAGAATAGTCTGTTTGACGTAAGTGCTGTATATAACGATGAAGTAATAATTGTGTTGCCTCAATTTCAAGGACAAGGTATAGGAACGAGAATTGTTAATCGATTATTAGATTATATCAAGGAAAATACATCACCAGGAACTTTTGTAAGTGTTGGTCTGACTGCTGCAACTGGTAAAGATACCTTTTATGAGAAATTTGGTTTTTCAAAAAGTTTAGGCATGACAAAGTATATAGAGAAATAATTTCTGTAATACAGAGACACGAATTACATTTGTAGGAGAAGATTATGGAAAAGGATTGGTTGTTTTCAACAGATGAATATATATGTGATTTGAGAACAGTTGCAGTTTTGGTAAAGGATAATAAGATTCTTGTTCAAAGAGATAAAAATGGAAATGAGTATGCCTTACCCGGAGGCCATGTAAAAATAGGAGAAACCTTAGAAGACGGTTTGATTCGTGAAACAATGGAAGAAATGGGTGTAACTATTCAGTGTAATCGTCTATTGTGGAGCGAAGAATGTTTTTGGGAATGGAAAGGTAAACAAGCACATAATATTGCTTTTTATTATTTGGTTGAATTATGTGAAAATCAAGAAATTCCTTATAATGGAGAATTTGTTTCCCAAAAAGATAATTGTAATGTAGTTATTGGGTGGATGCCTATTGATGAATTACAGAATGTGATTATATTTCCGCAGTTTTTGAAGAAAGAGATATATAATTTAAATGAACCTATGAAACATTTTGTTTCAAAAGGTTAATT
>CAZPRB010000172.1:0-1519 GCA_964588645.1 uncultured Acetatifactor sp.
CATTCAAAGTCCCATGAGCCTGTATGAGCCTATTTTCACAGACGGCGGAGACACCCTGTATGTCATGGACCAAATTAGTGACAAAAAAAATAAGGAAGAGACCTGGGTGGAACATCTCTCCCTCAGCGAGGCAATGAAACGCCTCGGCACACGCGAACATGAAATTATCACCCTGCGTTTCTTCGAGGGCAAAACGCAGATGGAGGTGGCTGACGCCATCGGCATCTCCCAGGCGCAGGTCTCCCGTCTGGAAAAAAACGCACTCAGAACCATGCGGGGATATTTGATGGCATAGCATCCTGCCCAGCCATTATTTATGAAATGTTTGCAATGTTATTCATTCCAGCGCATATATCCAATCAAAACCTATCGTCAAGCTGACAATCATTAAAGCAACAGCACACACCAGGGAAAGAATCAAATAAATCTTGAACCACGGCACTTCAAAATTGCCCAGATCGCCACCAACGGTGGCTTTTCTGGGATTTTTTATGTAAAAAAGAGAAATCGTTTTATCTAAGCCATTGTATGAGACAAGATGATAAACATATTTCCTGCCTTTGACATAATAGACATATTTGCCCATTTCTTTCATGGTATCCACATAACCATACTGTTTTTTTTCAGTAATGGTATGTTTTTTTACGAGGTGGGCTTCCACAACATGTCCATTTTGGGGGGCTTCTTCACGAAGCTTTCCACGAATAAAGGGAACATAGTATATCGTTCTTAACAGGCAAAACACAGGGGTGATTACAATAGAGACCACAGGTCCTGCGAAAATTCCTACAAGAACCGCAAATATTATCTTCGCCAGCATATAAGTATCCAGCATATGAGTTTTCTCCTTATCAATATAATCTCAGGATACCCAAACAAATAACTAAGTAAAGGTTTGTCCATGATAATTCTTCAGAGCGCAACTCGAAAATCACATAGACTTCTAACCAAGCAATCCTAAATTGACACCGTATTTCGGCAAAAGACAGCTAACCCTTCTCACCTCACCCCATAGACCATCTTCATGTCCAAACCCCAACCATTTTTTACAAGTTGCAAGTTCGTCATGGTGTATCAATATATGCACTTCCTTTGCACAGGCAAGCCAGTGCATTTTCAAACAAACAATCTATTTTTCTGTACGGCATGTGACTATGCAATTCATGTATTGTTCTGATAACCGGAATCCAATCTGTGGGAACACTCGCCCCATCGAAGCGACCCGGAATAATAGCATAACCATCACTTCCATCCAATAATTTCTGAAATTCATCCTTCTCTACTGCCATCAATATTTTCTCTTCAATACGCTTCACTGCTTTCTCTCCAACAAAATTGGTTCTTCGCCAACGATTGCTTCATCATTGGCTCCTCATTGCTTATTGAAAATCTCACTCCTGCCGGCAACAGACTGCTTTACCCGGGTATATAGCTTTACATTTCTTTTAGTAAAGCTATAATCTGCCTAAAAAGAACCGTCTTTCACTACAACAGATTCCACCATTTTCTTCGCATACGC
>CAZPRB010000173.1:0-1482 GCA_964588645.1 uncultured Acetatifactor sp.
TAATTCATCTGTTCGTGACACTTTTTGCCTTTGCAACATAAACTCACCACTGCAGTTACGCCCACAGAGAGGAACAGCCAAAATATGCCAGTACCAGAATCCCCAATACAATACGATACCACCCAAACACTTTAAAATCATGCTTTTTTATAAAGCTCATCAAAAAGCGAATGACAAAAACCGAGACTACAAACGCCGTAAGCATTCCGACCAAAAGAACAGCAAGCTCCAATGACGAAAAATGCATTCCGAATTTCAGAAGCTTTAGGAAGCTGGCACCAAACATAACCGGAATCGCCAGATAAAAGGTAAATTCTGCTGCCACCGTTCTTGACAGTCCCAAAATCAGACCACCGATAATCGTTGCACCGGAACGCGAGGTTCCCGGAAGCAGTGCAGCTATCAGCTGAAAAACACCGATATAGAACGCAATGCGGTACGAAATCCCCGCAATATCATCTATTTTTGCTTCTCTGCTCCGATTCCAATTTTCTACAATGATAAAAAGGATACCTACCACAATTAACATAATCGCTACCGTCTGATAATTGTAAAATACTTCCTCAATCCTGTCACCGAGTGCGAGCTCTAAGATAACTGCCGGTATACACGCCACCACAATCTTAAACCACATGGAAAAAGTATCTTTCTTGATCAAGCCTTCCTTTGGCGTCGTAAACGGCCATATTTCCTTCCAAAACAACAATACTACCGCTAAAATCGCCCCCAATTGGATAACTACCAGAAACATTTCCTTAAACGCCTCTGACATTGGCAGCTGTACGAATTCATCAAACAGAATCATGTGACCGGTACTGCTAATCGGCAGCCACTCTGTAATCCCTTCAATGATTCCAAATAAGACAGCAACAATTAATTCCACTCCGCTTTCCCTCCTTAAAAGGAGCACTGCCTTCTGCAGACAGTGCTCCATGCTTTACTGTATTCGCTTTTTCCTGCACACAGAACAGTCAGATTATTTTACAACCTTCTTTAACTCTTCTGTAAGCTTCGGAACAATCTTATTGAGATCACCAACGATACCATAATCAGCAACATCAAAGATTGGTGCTGTGTTATCCTTGTTGATTGCAACAATAATGTCAGACTCTTCCATACCTGCTGTATGCTGAATTGCACCGGAAATACCGATTGCAAAATATACATTCGGACGAACCGTCTTACCTGTCTGACCTACCTGAAGCTCCTTCGGCATCCAGCCGTTATCAACTACGGCACGGGAGCAGCTGACTGTTCCTCCGATTGCATCAGCAAGATCCTGAAGAATCTTGAAGTTTTCTGCACTGCCGACACCACGTCCACCGGATACAAGAATCTTAGCATCCATAATATCAACTGTGTCAGAAATCTCTTTTACAATATCAACAATCTCTACATACTTATTATTTGGTGTAAATCCCGGATTATACTCAATCACCTCTGCCTTTGCACCTGCAACCGGCTCAAGCTTCTGCATAACAC
>CAZPRB010000174.1:0-1469 GCA_964588645.1 uncultured Acetatifactor sp.
AATGTCCCAAAGAAGGGACATTGCTATATCATTTGAATGTTTTTTTATTTTTCTTTATCTTGGAATTTGATATACTCAGGCGGAACGTATTCCGTAAGCTAAACCATAGCGGAATGATAAAACTTGCACCCATCGTTTTCCATTTTTTTGCTTTGACTTTTAGCACTATCGGTTCGCCGTGCCGCACGCCGACAGAACAAACAACATCTTCATCACAAGACAAATGAACGTAATAGCGACTTCTTTTTGAAATCTCCTCTTCCCGTATTCCGTTTACGTAGTTTATAGACGTACCGTGGTATAACGTTTCGGTCGGCAAAGAAGGATTTATAGCTAAATTAACAGGAAAAAATGTCCGTAATTCGCCCTAATTTTCGTTTTATCGGCGTTAAAAGAATATCTGTTTTTAGCGTCGTTCTCGACTATTGTCTCCAAAGCAAAAAAATCGATTTTTATGCCATTGTTATTGAGTTTTTCAATCAACTCTGCCACATCGGTATAACCGTTTTCATCCAAAACAACACCTATCGATTCGGGTTTATGCCGTAGAACGAAAGATAATCGCTTGCTTAAACTTTTCATAAAGCAATATTGTTAAATATTTTCTATTTTTCAATCACCAACTCGTCGTCTGAACATATTACAGTTTGCGATTTATTACTACGCAAAAAACACTTACTTTTCCCTAAAAACTTACCTATAAACTCTTGTTTAGTCCCCTCGTAATAAATCTCGCCTGCATTTAAAGAAAGCGCTCCGTCTCCGATTTTTTTTACTTTATTAGATATGATTAACTTCTTGATTTTACAAAAAGCAAATGCTCGGTCTTTAATTTCTTCTATGTCGTCATACACATAAACAGTTAAATTTTCTTCGACTGCTTCGTATAAGTAATTTTCCGGCACGTAATCCATGTGATTTAACGGGTCAAGTTTAAAAACGCCATATTCATATAAACAATATAACGTTAATTCTCTTGCCGTTTGATTTCCACTACTATTTGCAACTTTATAAGCAGATTCAAAGTCGTTCTTATCCACGTAGTATTCGATTAACTTAAAATCTTTATGTTCCAACAATTTATTATAATGTTTTCCGCCTTGTTCCATAATTGTTCTCTTTTACACACTTTTATGCAAGCCACATCCAAAAGTCTATCTTTTTGGTGTCGGATATTTTGGTATACGCCGTCAGTCCCAAACGAGTAAACTCGGCATCGAAATCTTGCAAATATTGACTATTAGCTGGAATTATTATTTTGTAGTATTTTTCAATTTCATTATACAAAGCAATTGATTCTTGAATAGTATACTTTGCCGTAGCATTGATCTCATCAACGCCACTCACTTTATTCTTTTTGCTCTTTATAAACTGTTTAGGGAAAAAGTTGGGCGACTTAAATAATTTTTCTAAAACTTTTTTATCCAAAATAGGTTTACTGTCGTCATAAGTGTGAAGGATTTTACTTG
>CAZPRB010000175.1:0-1467 GCA_964588645.1 uncultured Acetatifactor sp.
AAGAATAGTATTTTGGCTATTAAGAAAATTCTTTACAAAAAGAGAATAGTGTTGCTATAATTTCAATAGAATAAGAGAGGGATTGTTTGAGGTGGAAATTTCGTGTTCGTCCACACGCCGATGGCTTGACAGGGGAAACCCGAGAGATGCAGGAGAATGGCACGCCTGCCAAACAATCTCTTTATTGTTCTAAGGATGCAAGGTGTATTTCAAGAAGTCACGTATATTGTGGCTTCTTTTGTTGAATAGCCCTCCCAAAATGGTGCATTGTTCAACTGTGCGAGCATTAAACGAGATGCATAAACAGTATGGCTTGGAGTGGAGCGAGTTACAATGAAGGATATAGTAGATATTACAGATAAATCAGCGGAGCAGCTGGAAAAAAGAGATTAAGCAGGAAGAAGAGAAGAGCGAGAAATTAAACGATTGGGTACTTGAATGATGGTGTAAATAGCGCTAAAAGTGGTATAATTAATAGTAGGAATATGGCAAATGGAATGAGGAAAAGTCCATTTATCATATTGGATGAGGAGCAAATACCGCAGATAAAAAAATATGCCACTGAATTAGATATTCCAGAGAATGTACTTAGTTTTAATACGGGGACCCAAACCGGATTTGTGGACAGAAAGAAAATAATTCATGTCAGAGGAGATATTTATCCGGATACAGAGTCGACTAACAATCGAGATTTGTTATCCGAAAAAGCGGTTTTAGCGCATGAGTATTATGGACATCTGAAAAATGATCCGTCTCAATTTAGAATTGGAGACTGGAGAGATGAATTTAGGGCAAGTTATTGTGCTGCTGTTAACTCTCCTGGTTTATCAAAAGAAGAACGTCGAATGTTGATGTTAGACGCTTATGACAGAGCAAAAGAAGCGGGAATACCAGTAAAATATAAAAACAGCAAGGAGGATAATCTATGGTTATGATGAATGAAAAAGACTATGAAGCACTAGATGAAAAATTGAATAATCCGGAAAATGAAGTTAGATGTCCTCGATGTGGTAATGAGATTATCTATGAAAAAAGAGGTAATTCTATTGCTATCGAATGCAAAACAGAAGGTTGCATATATGGCGGATTAAGAGGAATCTAATAAATGTAGAGGCTATCGCGAAATGCGGTGGGAAGATGCTTAAGGCCAGAGAGGATACCAAGGCAGTCAATTTTCCCGGATGGTGTAAGCATTGTAAAAATGAATCAATCATATCAATAGAGCCTATGAGCCGAGCAGTTAAATCAGCAATGATTTGACGTCGGCTCTTTTTTTAAAACGTGGAGTGGAGCAGTCTGGAAACTCGTCAAGAAGATTGATTATATTGAAACATACAAGAAGCAAGTAAATAGCTTGCGAGGAATTAGCAGAAGAGCTAAACTATATGTAGAGGATTATGATTTTGCAAAAAATTTAATCAATGTGGAACTTCCGGACAGAATAGAGTGGCTTATTAAAAAAATAAA
>CAZPRB010000176.1:0-1460 GCA_964588645.1 uncultured Acetatifactor sp.
AGAGTATATAACAGATTGCTTTATGATTGCATTGATTTCCAATGTAGTCAAAGTTTCAAAAATGATAAAAAATGGCGATTTAAGGTATGCAACAGAAAAAGAATATTTAAAGAAAAATAAAGATATAGTATCATTGTTTGTTGAAAAAGCTAATTGTGTTATAGATGATTTGAAACAACATGGTCAGGAACTAAAAGAGGATTCTGAATTTTTGTGCAATGATGCGAGAGACGTTGAAAATGAAAATTTGGTAGACTGTATAATTACATCACCCCCATACCTTAACGGGACAAATTATATTCGTAACACAAAACTTGAACTTAATATTTTAGGGTATATAAATGATGAGTCGGAATTGCCACGCTATCATTCTAAAGGAATAATTGCAGGAATTAATAATGTTTCTAATAGAGCATTTGTTATTAATAATAAATTTGATTTTGTTCAGAGTATAATTGACGAATTGAGCCCTATTGCGTATGATAATAGAATTCCTAAAATGATTGAGGGATATTTTGATAATATGTATGTTGTATTTGAAAAAATGTCTCGGATTTTAAAAGATGGAGGAATGTTATCACTAGATATAGGTGATTCACAATTTTCCGGAATTCATATTAAAACACATGAGTTGCTTGAAAAAATCGCTTCTTTAGTTGGTTTTATCAAAATAGATGAAGAAGTGTTACGAAAAAGAAAATCTCATGGAGGTATGGAACTATCTCAAAGAATAATGCGATTTAGATTAAATAAAACACATATTGTAAACGATGAATATGCTAGTTTTAAAAATATTGCACAGAATTTTATTAATGATATGCCGTATAAAAAAGAACCTTACAGCGGTAGGAATTGGGGACATGAATGGCATTCTCTTTGCTCTTATCATGGAAAATTAAAACCAGCTATAGCTCACTTTTTAATAAGTAATTTTACCAAACCAAATGACATAGTTCTTGATCCATTGTGCGGAGTAGGTACTATTCCATTTTTGAGAGTTATGACTGCTACATAAACACGTTGCTGTTTCATCTAAACGGTATAGATAAGCTAATGGCATTGTATGGTCTAAAGCCATCTCATTCAGTGAAATAGGGGAAGACTCTGGTCCACATTTAAAGCATCTTTTATCAAATTTCTCCCATATATATTTAGCAAATTCTTTTTTAGTTCTTTTTTCAAATTCAAAGTGAACTAGATTAGTATTTAATAACTTATTAACTAATACTTCAATTGCACGCCTTCTTAAACCATCTTCTTTAAATTGTTGAGCATTTCGTTGAGGGTTTAACGGGGCGTTTACAAAAAATTTTTTACAAGCTTTACATTCTAGTTGATGCCCATAGTATGAAATGACTTTGTTGTCCTCAATTGTTAAGTTCAATAAATCAGAATCATCTAAATCGTTTTTGTTCACTATTTCGTAAGATCTAAAGAGCGAATGAGTACAGGGTGCTCTT
>CAZPRB010000177.1:0-1423 GCA_964588645.1 uncultured Acetatifactor sp.
CCTCTTTGCCGAGAGCTCCGGGGATGATAGTGAAGGTATTGGAGATACCATCCTGTGCATCCTTGAAGGGAAGCTTGGAAACGGAAGATAAGGAAGCTACAGCACCGTGGGTATCACGTCCGTGCATCGGGTTAGCACCGGGTGCAAAAGGCTGTCCCTTCTTACGTCCGTCAGGGGTATTACCGGTAGCCTTACCATAGGTAACGTTAGAGGTAATTGTCAGGATGGAGGTTGTAGGGATACCATTTCTGTAGGTATGATGTCTTCTTACAGCGGTCATGAACTTGTGAACGATATCCTGAGCGATTTCGTCTACACGGTCATCATCATTACCGTATTTAGGGAAGTCACCTGTGGTCTTAAAGTCAACGATAACGCCGTCCTCATCACGGATAACCTCAACCTTAGCAAATTTGATAGCGGACAGGGAGTCAGCTACGATAGACAGACCTGCAACACCTGTTGCGAAGTATCTCTTTACATCTCTGTCATGAAGAGCCATCTCTGCTCTCTCATAGCAGTATTTATCATGCATGTAGTGGATGATGTTCAGAGTGTTTACATAAACATCTGCCTGCCACTCCATCATATCGAGGAATTTGCTCATTACATCATCATAATCAAGAACGTCGCCTTCAACAGGACGATACTTAGGTCCAACCTGTTTCTTGGTAACCTCATCAACACCACCGTTCAAAGCGTACAGCAAGCACTTAGCAAGGTTTGCACGAGCGCCGAAGAACTGCATCTCTTTACCGATAACCATGGAGGATACACAACAAGCGATACCGTAGTCATCACCGTGGATAGGTCTCATAAGCTCATCGTTCTCATACTGGATAGAAGAGGTCTGGATAGACATCTTAGCACAGTATCTCTTCCAGCTTTCAGGAAGTCTGGGAGACCAGAGAACAGTCAGGTTGGGCTCGGGAGATGCACCAAGGTTGGTCAATGTATGCAGGTAACGGAAGCTCATCTTGGTAACCATATGTCTGCCGTCTACACCAACACCGCCAAGAGACTCGGTTACCCATACGGGGTCACCTGCGAAAATCTGGTTGTACTCAGGTGTACGAGCGAATTTGATAAGACGCAGCTTCATGATGAAGTGGTCAACGAACTCCTGAATCTGCTCCTCGGTGAAGGTACCGTTAGCAAGGTCTCTCTGAGCGTAGCAATCAAGGAAGGTAGAGGTACGTCCAAGGGACATAGCAGCACCGTTCTGCTCCTTTACTGCACACAGATAACCGAAGTAGGTCCACTGAATAGCCTCCTGTACGTTGGAAGCGGGCTTGGAAATATCACAGCCGTAGGAAGCAGCCATTTCCTTCATCAGCTTCAGAGCAACAATCTGCTCGGAAATCTCTTCACGAAGACGGATAACGTCATCAGTCATTACACGACCGGTGGAATCCTTCTGCTC
>CAZPRB010000178.1:0-1413 GCA_964588645.1 uncultured Acetatifactor sp.
GGCTGGTATGCAAAAGTGCGCTATCATGGCAAGGTGGGATATGTGAATAAGAAATTTGTAGAATAGGCAGAGCAAGTGTGATAAAATAGCTTTGTTGTCATACCCAATCCGGCAACGGAAAGGGGGGTTCAGATGGAAGTTGTAATTTTGTTTATGGTCGCCGTTGCGGCTGGTGTAGCCTGCCACTACATCATCAAATGATTAGATGGCGATGAAAAGGACAACAAATAGCCTAGTGGGTGCTTTGCCACTATAAAAGATAAGAAAAAGTCCCTAACTGTGTTCGCACCACAGTTAGGGACTTTGTTCTTTCGTCCGGATGGACTTGTAATTTCGTTTGCCTACTGGCATTATAGCATATGCAAAAATTAGATGCAATATGCAACTAAGAATGTTGACAGATTATCAGCAAAGTGACTGTCTACAAAGTGCGTTTTTTCTGCCTGACATGGAATATCGTTATTTGGATAAAAAGTAGTATGATTAAGTATCAAAAAAGACTTGACAATATACCCAAAAGGGTATACAATTAAAACATAGAAAGGAGGAAGGCAATGGGTAAGAAAAAGAAACAAAAGAAAAAGCCTATCGAATGGCGAGACCTAGCAATCAACGCATTGATAGACTTGATAATAGGAATTGTACTTATCATAATCGGTAAGTACATAGGTTAGGGCGAAAGCTCTAACCAACAGGCGGGCGGTGAGCCCGCTACCTATTTGAAATATAACACAAACCCAATGCCAAGTAAAGAGAAATGATATTGAAATTAGGAATTTTTTTAGTAACCATTGGAATGATAAAATTGTGCGTATCTTTCATCATGAAGTTACGTCAGCAGAAGAAAGGAAGAAAATGATACAGGAAAATATCAAAGCTGCAAGGAAAGCGGCAGGAGTAACACAAAAGGAGTTAGCAGAGACAATCGGAGTGTATCAAAAAGACATCAGCAGATGGGAGCGTGGCGAGAGACTGCCAAGTTTGGAAATGTTTGTAAAGCTCTGTAGAGCATTAGATGTATCTGCAGATGTGATTTTGGAAACCGGGAAAGGGGCGAAAGAGAAAAAGCCATTTAAGAAGTAATATGTATGTTGTAAACCGAAAATGAAAAAAAGGAATCGCAAATCACGATTCCTTTTTCATATATATAACGAAGCTCTTAAAATGATAGAAAATAGAGTCATCTTTATACTTCAATATGAAAAGTGTAAATGACAAATGGGTACTGCCATACTAGCGGCTACCACACAGGCAGCTTATGTTTAAAAGATTCACACACTAATATGAGCTTACATACCCATAAGATTTTCTATTGGTATCCTAGCATATTATATGCTAGAATGCAAGTACTTATTCTATAGAGCCTGTGAAAAAATCTCTGTAAATTAAACAATACGAGGGTCTTCTATGATA
>CAZPRB010000179.1:0-1412 GCA_964588645.1 uncultured Acetatifactor sp.
CAACATATATAGTTGCGCGATTGATTATTGATGGAGTTTTAAAATCTTCTGCAAAGGATCAGCAAGAATATGCGTTGACACTAATGTGTTCCTCTGCTAATTCTGGCTGTATCCAGGCACGAGCGTTTTTGAACGTATATTGTGAAGAACGTTACCAAGATGAGCATGACGATATCCAAGTGGTCGAACCAAATGGGCGAATCTTTTGACTATGATGATTTGATTTCATTAATGTAGTGTGTTTCGAGTCAGTGAAGGTGATTAGGCTATTATGACTCGAAAATGCACGTCTGCTATTATACATTGAATGAGCGTGTATTGATTTGATTTTGATTGGAGGGCAATATGTTATTGATACTATATGGAGCAATTGCAGAAATGGGGCTAAAAAGCCGTCAGCATTTAATGCAATCCGGTTTTCAGCTCGTTGAAAAATACAATTATGCGGTAGCTCCGAAACTTACAACCAAATATGGAACTCGGAATTATGTGTCCGAAAAAGAGTTTTATGAAAATACCGATTCGTTGTTTCGATATGAGGTTGGTGGCATAAAGGTTGGCTTCAATCAAAAGCAAATTTCCGATGCTGTGTGTGACAAAACAAATAGCCTACTGACACTGTCGACCAAAGATATTTCTTTTTTATCTGAGATTAAAAGAGTATATGGCGATAAGGTGTGTTTGATTTATGCATACATAGATGATGCAACGTTGAAAAGCATTATTTCTAGCCTTGACGGAATTACAGAAGATGAGGCACAGGTGCGCCTTGATACGGGTCGTGATGTTAAGCAAAGCTATCTTCAATTTAAAAACATATTTGATCATGTTGTGATATATAGTGGTGAAGGTTCAGTGTTCGATTACCGGAATCTTTATCGCCAGTTTGACTGCATTATTGGTTCCAGAACGATCGCAGACAAAGCGAAAGTGCACTATGCTGATGTGTTTATTTCATACACCAGAAGAGATTCGGCAATCTATTCGCAAATGCAAACAGCCTTAAATCAAAGAGGTGTTACGGTATTTGATGACAGGCAATTGTCTGCAGGAACCGAGTGGGCAAGTGTAATTGCTGATGCAATTCAAAATGCCAAAATAGTAATTCCTGTAATAACTGATAACTCTTTAGCTAGCGCATGGGTACTGGAAGAAACCCAGTTTGCTCTCGAAAGCGCAGAAAAAAACGGAACGTTGATTTTACCGGTCTTTGATAGTAATGTGAATTTAGACAAAGCTCCATCCATAAAACACAGATTGGAACTGCTCAGTTGTGTTATTATTGAGGACAGTGCAGTGACCGATGCCTCCGAAAAACTTGCTGAAAAGATACATAAACTTCTTTCTGCCGAGACAAATCTAAAGGCTTATTCAAAGCAGGTCGAGAATTATCTTTGCTTAAAGATGTATGA
>CAZPRB010000180.1:0-1407 GCA_964588645.1 uncultured Acetatifactor sp.
CCCAAAGGCGCTGCCAGGATCGCTCACCATAGCCGTCCATCTTGATGATCTCGTCCTTGTATCGGTCCAACTGATAGATGTCCATAAAGCTGTGGAGGAACCCACGTCCAATGAGCTTCTCCAGCGTTCCTTCAGACAGGCCCTCAATGTTCATGGCCTTTTCGCCAACGAAGTGTACGAACTGGCGCAGTCGGCGAGTCTCGCAGGCGGGATTATCGCAGAACAGCGTCTTGGTACCGTTTGTTTCACCGTTGATATGGATACGGGTCGGCTCACCACAGCAGGGACACTTGGCCGGGATCACGCTCTGCAAATCAAAGGCCCCGCGGTCAAGATTTTCCTCCACATGGGGGATAATCATATTCCGCTTAGAGACGATGATCCGATTGCCGGGTCTCAGTTCCAGTGCCTCGATGAAGGACAGATTATGCAGGCTCGCCCGGGAGACAGAGCAGCCGTCAATCTCCACCGTATCAAAGATGGCAACGGGAGAGATCTCACCGGTGCGTGTGGGCGTCCATTCAATGGTCTGCAGCTTGGTCTTGAAAAGATCATCTTCAAACTTGAACGCAAGGCCATCCTTATAGTGATGTTCGGTGCGACCGCAGCTCTTGGAGTAGGCCACATCATTGTAGCTTATTACGGTGCCGTCAATGGGGACATCATATTTCTTCGCATAGTCCCGCAGCATCTTAATACCCGTTTCCAACTCCTCCAGCTTCATCTTACGATTGCTTTTGAGGTAGTGGCATACAGTAAAGCCGAGGCTCCACAACTGCATAAGGCGTTCACTCTTGAGGGTAAGGTTATCAAATCCCTCCAGAACACTGAATGCCATGAAGTTGATCCTGCGCTCTTTGCAGACTTTGGCATCCAGCAGTCGGACAGAGCCAGCCGCCAGATTGCGACCATTTTTATACGGCTTACCATTGCTATCCACCAGCGTTGCCTGTAATACGGCAAAATCGCTGGGTCGAATGAACGCCTCACCGGTCACCACCAGCCGCCCCTTAAAGGGGATGTGGGACGGGATGCCTGTAATTCCGGTAACATTGTGGGTGACGATTTCACCCTCATCACCGTCACCACGGGTGGAGGCTTCCTGCAGGACACCGTTTTCGTAGGTCAACTTGATGGTCAAGCCGTCCAATTTGAGCATCAGCAGCACACCCTGTTCACCCATGAATGCCAGCAGTTCTTCGCTGCTCTTCGTCTTATCAAGGGAAAGAAGCGGGATGGCGTGCGTCGTTTTCTCCAACTTGCTCACGGCAGGATAGCCAACCGTCTGCGTGGGAGAGTTGCCCATCCGGATACCGGTCTCTTTTTCCAATGCGGCCAATTCATCGAAGAGACGATCATACACCTGGTCTTCGACGGTAGGGGCATTGAGGTTGTAATACTCATGGC
>CAZPRB010000181.1:0-1389 GCA_964588645.1 uncultured Acetatifactor sp.
ATATACCTTAATTTCGTATTTGAAAATGTAACATCTTCGGAAAATAAAAAAATGAAACAATTTCCCTTCCTCTATCCGATTTAGAAATTCACGGAATCAATATACAAATCCCGAAAACCCTCGCACTCTGCCAGATTGATGACCTGTACCTTCTGCTGTTCCGTTTGCAGTTCCTTCTGCTGCTTCAGGTTCCGGCGTCCCCATCTGAGCGCGCCTGCCAAAGCAGTATTGCCTCCTGTCTGTGTCTTCTCCTGAAGCTCCTCCGGCAGAAGCCTGATAGCCGCTGCTGCCTTGGGGTCTAAAAAGTAACCGAAGCCTCCGGCAAGCACCACCCGGTCAATCTGTTCCATGGTAGTTCCATATTCCCGGGTCAAAATATGAATACCGGCCATAATGGCGCCCTTTGCCAATTGGATAGCGCGCACCGATTCCTGGGTCACCGGCACATCGCCAATCCGTATTCCCTGCTCAAAGTAAGGGTCCTCCAGCAATCCGGTCTCGTCCAAAATTCCCGTTTCCCGCAATCCGGCCAAGAGGCTTACCATGTCGGCTCCCCACACACCGCGGTTTACACCGCCCTCGAAGGCAGGGCCTGCTGCAGTGGAACAGGCAAGCATTTTCTCACTGTTTCCCAACACCATTTCACCATTGGTGCCCAAATCAATCAACAGAGTAAGCTGCTTGCTTTCCCCCATTCCGCAGGCCAGAACACCTGCCGCAACGTCTCCGCCCACAAAGGCGGAATATCCCGAAAAAATATGACAGGGAACACCATCCATTTCGGTATCGATTGCTTCCAAATGTGTTGCCTGAAAGGGTGCCTTCCCCAGTTCCCCGGTATCATAGCCCATGAGAAGATATACCATGGTCGTATTCGCAGCTATCACCATACGCAGGGGCACGCCGTTCTCTTCCACACATGTGCGGAACCGCTCTATCCCCTGATGCAGTACCTCACGAACCATCTCCTGCAGCTTCTGTGCAGTCTCCGGATTCTCTGCCGCCTGTATCCGGGACAACACATCTGCGCCATACGCAGTCTGCGGATTCACTGTGGCAAAGGTATCCAACACCCTTCCATCCGGCCCATGCAGCTGCATGGCAATGGTGGTGGTACCGATATCTGTAATGATGATATACTCCTTGCATTCCTCCACCGGACTGCGCTCCGAAACCAAATTGCATTTCTCCGCCAAATTGCTTCCCGCTGTCAATATCTGCAGTCCTTCCTGTCCGCTTATGCATCTGCCGCAGCCCGTGCAGACATGACAACGGATTCCCATTCTGTTTTCCTTTTGCCGTACCTTACCGCTGTCCTGTTCAGACAAACTGATTCCTGTCCTCGTCATAATGATAATCAATGCTCTCCAATTTCGCTACAATTTCTGC
>CAZPRB010000182.1:0-1379 GCA_964588645.1 uncultured Acetatifactor sp.
TCTGCGCCAAATCCATCGAAAACGGCATCGACATCATCCGCATTTTCGACGCGCTCAACGACGTGCGTAACCTGGAGCAGGCCATCAAGTCCACCAAGAAGTACGGTGGACAGGTGGAGGCCACGCTGAGCTATACCATCTCTCCCATCCACAGCGAGGCGTATTTCGTCAAGCTGGCCAAGGAACTGGAGCAGATGGGCGCCGACGCCATCTGCATCAAGGATATGGCCAACCTGCTGCTGCCCATGGACGCCTATTCCCTCGTGAAGGCACTGAAGGAAACGGTGTCCGTGCCTATCCATCTCCACACCCACAACACCTCCGGTACCGGCGACATGACGCTGCTGATGGCGGCCTACGCCGGTGTGGACATCGTGGACACCGCCCTGTCCCCTCTGGCCAACGGCACCAGCCAGCCGGCCACCGAGTCGCTGGTAGCGACGCTGCAGGGCACCGCCCGCGATACCGGATTGAGTTTGGAGAAGATGTCCGACGCCGCCGTCCACTTCCGCAAGGTGGCGCAGCGGCTGAAGGAGGCCGGCTCTCTCGACCCCAAGGTGCTGAACGTGGACACCAACACGCTGCTCTATCAGGTGCCCGGCGGTATGCTGTCCAACCTCATTTCCCAGCTCAAGCAGGCGGGCAAGGAGGACAAGTATTACGACGTGCTGGCGGAGATCCCCCGCGTCCGTAAGGACTTCGGCTATCCCCCGCTGGTGACGCCTTCGTCTCAGATCGTAGGCACCCAGGCGGTGATGAACATCATCATGGGCGAGCGGTATAAGACATTCCCCAAGGAGTCCCGCGCCATGCTGAAGGGCGAATACGGCAAGCTGCCCGGCGAGGTCAACGAGGAAGTCCGCGCCAAGGCGGGCATCGCCCCCGAGGACGTGGTCACCTGCCGCCCCGCCGATCTGCTGCAGCCGGAGCTGGAGAAGTACCGCGAGGAATTCAAGGGGCTGGCCAAGTCCGATGAGGACGTGCTGAGTCTCGCCCTGTTCCCGCAGGTGGCACCCAAGTTCATCGAAAAGCGGGACGGCGCCGCTGCGCCGACAGCTCCCGCGCCCGCTCCTGCCGCCCCCGAAAAGGCCGCCGACACCAACGGTGTCCGCGAGCTGTATGTGGAGTGGAAATAACGACGCTTCTTCCCTTCCTTGAGGGAACGCGGAGGTTTTTGGTTGTGATTCTCCTCCGCGTTCCCCCTCCCTTATCGAAACAGGCTGTCCGCCCACCGGAGCGGGCAGCTTTTTTTGATTTTTTCGGCGCTTTGTGTAAAAAAAGCTTGCATTACGGGGCGGTATCGACTATAATAGCAGTGTTACATGGATATGCACCTTTAGCTCAGTTGGTAGAGCACCTGACTCTTAATCAGGGTGTCC
>CAZPRB010000183.1:0-1369 GCA_964588645.1 uncultured Acetatifactor sp.
GTAGATAGGTTGAAACAAGCTTTTTCGATTGTCCTTTCGTCGGATGTAGGAATCTATAAGGTGTTGACTTGGCTGGCTCAGTTTATATTTATATTGGAACTTGACATATCAAAAATCAAGTCTAATGAATTGATAATTGTTGCTTTTGAGAACAAAACCTTATACGATATGTATGACATGATATTAGCTTCATCAAGAAAAATTCCTTGGATTATCATAACTCGAGAACAAAATGAGAAAATTTTGGAGGCGTTGCGAAAAAAAAGAAATGATAATGTTTCATATGGTGAAACTAAATACAAGGGATTCTTTATGAAACATAATGGGGAAGTTTCCGGCAAGAAGTCAATCAGTGACTGGATGAACCGTATGAATGATATGATAAAGCGAAGAGTTGAAGCAAAAGGTACTCTCCCGCAAAAAGCGAGTGAAGATAATCCGAAAAAGTTGAAAAATAAGAAAAGGAGGCGCGGAGATGAATCACCTGACTGTTGATGATATAATCAATTTCGTATCTTTGTCCGAAATGAATAAGGAAGCAGTGGAACTTTCCGCTGCTGTAAATGGGCATATTCGCAAGTGTGCTAAGTGCCTTGAGTTGGTAAGAGCATTCCAAATGATTTATGATGAGTTTTCAAGGCTTAATACGAGTGGCGATTTTAGAAAATTTGTTTCTGAAACTATATCGGAAGAAACTGATAAAAACGAGAATATTATCAAAATTCAAAATTCATTTAAAGAATTTGATGGCTACAGATAATTAATGATTTCTATCGCTTTGCGATAAAAATAATTTTTAGATAGGAGATATAACCATGGCAGAACAGAAAAATTTGGAACAGGCAAAGAGTACCTTCGGTACTCTTTGTCAAGCCCTCGACAAGCACGAGTGGTACTACAAGAAGGATGAGGAGAAGTTATCTATTGAGTGCGGAGCTCAGGGCGAGGATTTGCCGATGGAGATCACTGTTAAAGTTGATGCAGATAGAATGCTTGCAATGCTGATCTCTCGCATGCCTTTCGTAATCCAGGAGGATAAACGTCTTGATGTTGCTATTGCTGTCAGCGCTATCAACAACGCACTTGTTGACGGTTGCTTTGACTACGACATTGCATCCGGTCATATGTTTTTCCGCATGACCAACAGTTTCCTTGAGAGTAAGATCAGCGAAGAAGTGTTTGCATATATGCTTTACTGTTCTTGCCAGACTATTGATGAATACAACGATAAGTTCTTGATGCTTGCTAAGGGAATGATTTCGATCGAACAGTTCCTTTTAACGCTTGCAAACTAATTTAGGAGGATGTAACGATGGCTGAAGAAAAGAAGATGGAACTTGCAAAGCAGGTATATCATACACTTTGCGAT
>CAZPRB010000184.1:0-1364 GCA_964588645.1 uncultured Acetatifactor sp.
CTCTCTGTAAATCATACGTCTTCTGCCGAATCAAAATCGATATAGGACTTCGGTCTGTCGTCCATCCAGCTTTCATCCACTTCGTATCCGAATTCCTCTTTCAGATATTGCTTCCAATCAAACACAGCCTCCACGGAAGCAATGGCAACCTCTGCCATATCCTCATCCGGCTCCTTCGTGGTCATTTTCTGAATCAACATACCGGGGGCAGACAGAATACGCACGATGATATTATCACTGCGCCCTGCCAACCGGATAATCTCATAAGAGATACCTGCCACAACCGGCATCAGCAAAATCCGCAAACCAACCTTCAGCAATACATTATCTACGCGAATAAAGAAAAATAAAATAATACTCACAAACATGACAAAGAACAGAAAGCTGGTTCCGCATCTCTTGTGCAATCTGGAGCTTCTCATTACGTTGTGCACCGTCAAGGGACGCCCCTTTTCAATACAGTTGATGCACTTGTGTTCTGCACCGTGATATTGGTACAGTCTCTTGATATCCTTCATGGCACTGATGCCCCATACATACAGAATAAAAATCAGGATACGGGTTGCGCCCTCGATAATCGCCATCAGGGAACGGTTTCTGATGGTATCTTCAAACAAAGAAGAAATAAAGTAAGGAAGAACAACAAAAATACCAACCGCAAGCACCACCGAAAAAACAGTGGTGACCGTGGTAAGTACCTTCTCCGCATTGCCGCCGGTCAGCTTGTTTACAGCCTTGTCAAATTTTGTCTCAGCTTCCTCCTCGTCCTCGTAAAAGGAAGCAGAAAAATTCAGCGCCTTCATTCCCAGCACCAATGAATCCACAAAATTAAAGATACCCCTGATAAAAGGAAGCTCCTTTAATTTACTGCCATGGAGCAGACCCTGATAATTCTCCAGTTCAACTTCAATATTTCCGTTGGGCTTTCTCACGGCCACAGCATATTTTTCTTTATTCTTCATCATAACACCTTCCAGAACGGCCTGTCCGCCGATGCCGGAATAGTGAGCGTTTTTCTTTCTTGCCATAATTTATCACCTATTTATCACAAACTGTCATGAAAGGAAAAGGTTGAGATAAGAATACCTCAACCTTTCGTTAACACTCTTATTTAACACCGTACTTCTTATTGAACTTATCAATACGGCCATCAGCTCTAGCAGTTTTCTGCTGACCTGTGTAGAATGAATGACACTTGGAGCAAACCTCTACGTGAATCTCAGGCTTTGTGGAGCCGGTTACAAATGTGTTGCCGCAGTTGCAGGTTACGGTCGCCTGATAATATGCGGGATGGATTCCTTCTTTCATCGTTTTCACCTCTCTATGGAAAATAAGTATATAGTTCTATGTTCTCATCCACACTG
>CAZPRB010000185.1:0-1346 GCA_964588645.1 uncultured Acetatifactor sp.
GGGGACAGCACGGTTGCCGGGGCGGGATTTGCTGCCACGCTACCTGTGCTGCGAGAAGAGTATGAAAATGGTTCCTTGGTACTGTTTGTACCGTTTTCTCTTTTGGCAGAGCAGAAGGCAGAAGCACTTTGTGAGCAAGATACGTATATCAGAGTATTGGTGGAAAACAGAACTAGTCCGGAAGAACTGAACTGTATCGAGGAGGAGATGGTAAGCGAATTAGGTGATGCGTTTGCCATAGAGAGTGAAAATCGGATTGAAGAAGAAGACAGCAACCGGAAGATGATGTCTGGAATTCAATATGTAGTGGGGGCATTGTGTGTCCTGTTGGCAGTAATCGGAATTGCGAATGTGTTTTCTTATACATTGTGCTTTGCCAACGAACGAAAAAAGGAGTTTGCTCGCTATTTATCCACGGGAATGACCACAAAGGATATGGTGGGAATGCTTGCGGTGGAAGCATTTGTAATTGCGGTACGTCCGCTGTTGATTACCGTTCCGCTTACCGTACTATTTGTAGTATTTGCGGCAAAGGCAAGCTATATCAGTATCGGTCGTATAGTTGGTGAATTGCCGTTTGTGGCGGTGGGTATATTTGCATTGTTTATTCTTGCAAGTGTAGCATTGGCGTATTATATCGGAGTGAAACGATTGTTCCGAAACAATCTGGTAGAGGTATTGCGGGATGATAGACTGAATTAGTAAAGCGGATAAATTGGTATCAGTTCTCACGACAATTTGGTGAGGTGATATAAATACTATAAAAAGAAGGAGCATTTGAATGTCGTATAAATTAGTAATTGCCGAGAAGCCTTCGGTGGCTGCAGTCTATAGCGAAGGTGATTGGTGCAGATAAGAGAGAAGACGGATACCTGGAGGGAAATGGTTATATCGTCAGCTGGTGTGTGGGACATCTGGTGGAGTTTGCATCCCCGGAGTCTTATGATGAGAAATATGAAAAGTGGAGATATATGGAATTATCAGATTGCAGCTGCGACCAAAAAGCAGTTTAGCATGGCTTTCCATTCTTTTAGAATATAAGCAACCGTTCTAGGCATCCATACTTTACGGACACTGGATTCGGTCTTTGGTGTTTTCAGAACCAGATTGGTGTGTGTATTTGACATAAGTGACGGAAATACCTGAATAATGTCTTTGTCGTCCGGCAGCTCACGGGCTTCCATTGATACGCGGGCAACAGTCGTATATGCTGTTATTTCATCTATAATAATAGAAAATAGAAAAAAGAAATTTCCAATTTGTAGGGAAAAGTTAAAATGGAGAAAATGGCAAGAAACCTTGACAGCAGAAAAGGGGAAACATATAATAATCTTAGAACCAAGAAA
>CAZPRB010000186.1:0-1312 GCA_964588645.1 uncultured Acetatifactor sp.
ACCGTCAGCAGGGCGTGGAC
Source organism: uncultured Acetatifactor sp. (assembly GCA_964588645.1). Lineage (GTDB taxonomy): Bacteria > Bacillota > Clostridia > Lachnospirales > Lachnospiraceae > Acetatifactor. Next base: position 21 of record CAZPRB010000186.1, read on the forward strand.
ATCAACGACAAGCACATCGAGGTCATCGTCCGTCAGATGATGCGTAAGGTACGCGTCGAGGACGCCAACGATGCCGTGGGTCTGCTGTCCGGTGCCATGGCCGACGTGATGGAGGTGGAGGACGCCAACGAGGCCGTCCGCGCCCGCATCGCCGCCGGTGAGACCCGTGAGGACGGCGAGCCGCTGCAGGAGGCCACCTATACCCAGCTGCTGATGGGTATCACCAAGGCGTCTCTGGCCACCGATTCCTTCCTCTCCGCCGCCTCCTTCCAGGAGACCACCAAGGTGCTGACGGAAGCGGCCATCAAGGGCAAGGTGGACCACCTTGTGGGTCTGAAGGAGAACGTCATCATCGGCAAGCTCATCCCCGCCGGTACCGGCCTGACGGCCTACCGCAAGCTGGCGGAGGACATGGTGCCGGAGATGGAAGTTCCCGCCGTGGTGGAGGAGCCGGTCATCGACCCCGCTTTCTCCGTAGCTGCCGTGGAGGAGACCATGCGCGGCAGCGATCCTCTGCCGGAGGATTTCGCGCTGATGGAGGACTAAGTCCCGATCAATAAAAATGAGGAAGCCTTCGGGCTTCCTCATTTTTGCCTCAAAAGACGCTTTTCGTGAAAACGCCATATTTTCCACGGAAATTTCAGTGAGATTCACGAATTTTCCCTGCAATTCCTCTTGACGCTTTCCCTTTGCTATGCTATAATTTCAAATTGCGCGGGAATTGCCCGTGAGTTTTGTTATGCGTTGACAAGAGGGGGAGCAAGGGTGTCCGTTGAGCTGGCTGCCGCAGGAAAAGTCGTGGGGATCAAGCAGGTTCGCCGCGCGCTGGAGCAGCATACGGCGCACCGCGTGTTCCTCGCCCACGACGCCGACCCCCAGCTCATCCAGCCCCTCCGGCTGCTGTGCCAGCAGGGGGACGTCCCGCTGGACGACAGCCGCTCCATGCGGCAGTTGGGACGGGACTGCGGCATCGACGTGGCCGCCTCCGCCGCCGCACTGCTGCGGCAGGAATGACAGCGTTTCCATTCGGTACAGGCTTCTGCCTGTCCGTGGAAAATAAATCGGGAGACATCTCCCGCAATCTTTAAGAAAGGAGAAACCAAATGCCTACTTTTAACCAGCTGGTCAAGCAGGGCCGCAAGAAGGCGACCTACAAGTCCAACTCCCCCGCCATGCAGAAGGGTCTGAACACGCTGAAGAACAAGGAGACTGACCTCAGCTCCCCTCAGAAGCGCGGCGTCTGCACTGCCGTGAGAACTGCGACTCCCAAGAAGCCCAACTCCGCTCTGCGT
>CAZPRB010000187.1:0-1300 GCA_964588645.1 uncultured Acetatifactor sp.
TAAGACGGAACCTCGTAAATGCTTCGCATTTCCTCGGTCGCGGTGCAGCGTTGCACCGCTCCTGCGCTTTTGTCTTTCCCGTCTCTCTGTGCAAGCACAGAGCCGGTCACTCCAAAAGCTTATTCCGTCTTACTTAAGCAAGTCCGCGGAAATAACCATTCTCTGAACTTCGCTTGTACCTTCGTAAATCTCAGTAATCTTAGCATCACGCATCATACGCTCTACGTCGTACTCTCTGGTGTAGCCGTAACCACCGTGGAGCTGAACAGCCTTGGTAGTAACATCCATAGCCATCTCTGCTGCGTACAGCTTAGCCATGGCAGCCTCTACACCGTAAGCGGTCTTGTGGTCTTTCTGATACTGATCCTTCTTGCAAGCAGCCTTATATACAAGGAGCTGAGCTGCCTGAGCCTTGGTTGCCATATCTGCAAGCTGGAACTGGGTGTTCTGGAATGCAGAAATGCTTCTTCCGAACTGCTTTCTCTCCTTTGTGTACTCGATGGTTCTCTCAAGAGCGCCCTCACCGATACCAAGTGCCTGAGCAGCGATACCGATACGTCCGCCATCCAGAGTGTGCATAGCGATACCGAAGCCTTTACCCAGCTGACCTAACAGATTCTCCTTAGGGATACGGCAATCTGTGAAGATTAACTCATAGGTAGAGGAACCGCGGATACCCATCTTCTTCTCCTTGGTACCGAAGGTAAATCCGGGAGTTCCTTTTTCAACGATAAATGCGGAGATTTCTTTTACCTTGCGGCCTTTTTTCTCAACAATACCGGTTACTGCGAAGATAACATAGATGTCAGCCTCTTTACCGTTGGTGATGAAAATCTTAGAGCCGTTGAGCACATACTCATCGCCGTCCAAAACAGCCTTGGTCTGCTGACCCTGAGCGTCAGTACCTGCACCGGGCTCGGTCAGACCGAATGCGCCAAGCTTCTTGCCGCTTGCCAAATCAGGCAGATATTTCTGCTTCTGCTCTTCTGTACCGTAGGTCAGAATAGGGTCGCAGCAAAGAGAGGTATGTGCGGATACGATAACACCTGTGGTGCCGCAAACCTTGGAAAGCTCTTCAACACACATTGCGTAGGTCAAAATATCACAGCCCTGTCCGCCGTACTCCTTGGGAACAGGAATACCCATGAAACCTGCTTTCGCCATTTTCTCAACAGTTGCGCGAGGGAATTCTTCCGTCTCATCAACCTCCTGTGCCAAAGGCTTTACTTCTTTTTCAGCGAACTCTCTGAACAGAGCGCGCGCCATTTCATGCTTTTTACTTAAAGTGAAATCCATGATT
>CAZPRB010000188.1:0-1268 GCA_964588645.1 uncultured Acetatifactor sp.
CGTGATCTGCCCATCCGTTACGGTGAGACTTCTACATTATTCCGTAACGAGGATTCCGGTGAGATGCACGGATTGACCAGAGTACGTCAGTTTACCATTTCAGAGGGACATTTGATTGTAAGACCCGACCAGATGGTGGAAGAATTTAAGGGATGTCTTGCATTGGCAAAATACTGTCTGGAGACTTTGGGCGTAAATGAAGATGTAACCTATCATTTGTCTAAATGGGATCCCGATAATAAAGAGAAGTATATCGGTGAGCCGGAGGTATGGAACCAGACAGAACAGCACATCCGTGACGTATTGAACGAGCTGGAAATTCCTTTTGTGGAGGATGTGGGAGAAGCTGCATTCTACGGTCCTAAGGTTGATATCAACGCAAAGAATGTGTATGGCAAGGAAGACACCATGATTACCATTCAGTGGGATGCCCTTCTGGCAGAGCAGTTTGATATGTATTACATTGACCAGAACGGAGATAAGGTACGTCCCTATATCATCCACAGAACCTCCATGGGATGCTATGAGAGGACCCTTGCATGGCTGATTGAGAAATACGAAGGCAAATTCCCTACCTGGCTTTGCCCTGAGCAGGTTCGTGTGCTTCCTATTTCCGAAAAATATGCTGACTACGCAGCAAAGGTGGAAGCGAAGCTTAAGAGCAACGGTATTCTGGCTACCACAGATAACCGTTCCGAGAAGATTGGATTCAAGATTCGTGAAGCGAGACTGAATAAGGTTCCTTACATGCTGGTAGTGGGACAGAAGGAAGAGGAGGAGCAGGTTGTGTCCGTGAGAAGCCGTTTCGCAGGAGACGAGGGACAGAAGCCTCTGGATGAGTTCATCGACCAGATTTGTAAGGAAATCCGCACAAAGGAAATCCGCAAAATCGAAGTGCAGGAAGAAGTAAAATAATTTTTTGCGATTCGGGAATAAAAGAATCCAAGCCGGAAAAACTAATTCTGCGCAGCTTAAAACCATATGCTTCTGCATGAATGCATAATGAGAGCCGCGCAGAAGGAGGCTTGTATGGCGGATTTAAAATGTGGCGCGGTGAATTGCACCTACAATGAGGAACAGTGCTGCTGTAAGGGAGATATCATGGTGGGCGGCAAAAATGCTGAGTGTATTGCGGACACCTGCTGTGAGAGCTTTGCACAGAGAAGATGTGGGCAGGATACTTACACCAGTTCTCTGTCTCATCCCAGCAGAACCATCGGCATTGACTGTGAGGCGGTAAAGTGTATCTACAACAGTAATTATAAATG
>CAZPRB010000189.1:0-1227 GCA_964588645.1 uncultured Acetatifactor sp.
ATGATGTGATGAGTGGAAACTCCAACGGAGATACAAGACCCCGTAAGACCTACCGGGAGGATTATGTGGAGGATTGGGACAGCAAGCCCCGACGCAAACGCACCGATACAAAGGACAGAGAAAACTCTCGTAATCAGCATAAAAGAAAAAAGAAATCTAAGTGGAAGAGATTTTTGGTGAAAGTGGCAGTTCTGATATTGCTGCTTGGCGTGGGTATGTATTATCTGGTGGGTCTGGTCTACAAGAACATGAATTATTCGAACATTGAAGCTGTGGCAGGACAGCCTATGAAGGCAGATGGCGTGACGAATATTCTGCTGATTGGCAATGATTCCCGTGAGAATGGGGAAGACGGTCGTTCCGATGCCATGATTCTGCTATCCATCAGTGACAAGACCAAGAAGATATATATGACCTCCCTGCTTCGGGATATGTATGTGGAGATTCCGGGACATGACGGCAATCGTTTGAATGCCGCATATTCCTTCGGTGGAGCGGAGCTGTTGATGGAGACCATTGAATTGAATTTCGATATTGAAGTCAACCGCTATATGCTGGTTAATTTTGAAGCATTTGCCAATCTGGTAGATGCTGTGGGCGGTGTGGAACTGGAGCTGAGCAGTAAAGAGATTGAATATGTCAATGGGTATTTGGTAGAGTACAATATGCTGACCAATCGCCCTCAGGGCACCGACAATATGGATACCTCCGTCAGTGGTCTGGTGCATTTGAACGGACCGCAGGCTCTGGCATATAGCCGAAACCGATATCTGGGTACCGATTTCGGCAGAACTGAGCGCCAGAGGAAGGTGTTGTCAGCGGTGATTGGGAAGGCTCCCAAGGCTGTGCTGACGAACCCGAAGGATTTGTTGGAAGGGGTTATGACGAACCTGACCACCAATCTGACACAGATGGATACCTTCCGTCTCAGTCTTATGGCACCCAAGCTTGTCACTTATGAAATTGTGCAAAACAGCATTCCCATTGAGGGAAGCTATAAGGATGCATCCATTCGCGGTATGGCAGTGCTTGAGGTGGATTTTGAGACCAACAAGCAGTACCTGCAAGAGACGGTCTATGGAGTGAGTACAACCAAATAATCGTCCTTACTGTACGGTGATGATGACAGGCTTTTGTGCAGTCCATACATGGGAATACTGAGGACAGAGCCATACTTCGTCACTGAAATAGTTTTTCAGCGGGAAGGTTACGCCGAACCTTCCGGTG
>CAZPRB010000190.1:0-1227 GCA_964588645.1 uncultured Acetatifactor sp.
CGGTATTAACTGTCATGAAGTTATATTTTTCACTGATATGAATTCTTTCGATTTGAAAGGATTCGCTCTTTTTCTATTTACCTAACAGGAGCGGACGTGATTGTCTGTTTCTGTCGTGAATGCTTACGGGAATAGGTATTCACGCAAAAAAGACCTCTACGGGAATAGGGGTCTTTTTTTGTGGAAGTAAAAAGGGCACCGCCGCAGGCGGTGCCCTTTAGTCTAAAATTATTCTCTTAGCAATGAACCTCTGTTCCTGTCTTTCCGCCCAGACCATCCAAAGCCGTATCAATACTCGTAATGATTGCCCTTCTTTTATTCGATGACGACGCAAAGGAAACTGCTGCTTCAACCTTCGGAAGCATCGCTCCGGTGGTAAACTGCTCCTCCTTAATATATCCCGTCGCCTCTTCTACAGTCATGGAATCAATCGGCTGCTCATCCTCTCTGCCATAATTCAGGGACACCTTCTCTACCCCCGTTAGCAAAAGAAGAACATCTGCGTCTAACTGTTCTGCCAGACACGCACTCGTCATATCCTTTTCAATTACTGCACTGGCACCCTTTAAACGTGTACCCTGCTGTAATACCGGGATACCGCCACCACCTGCAGCAATTACAATCTGACCCGCTTCCATCAATGCCTGAATGGCATCCAGCTCATAAATCTCGATTGGACGCGGTGCTGCAATGATACGCCGGTAACCTTTTCCTTCTACATATGTAACATGATTTCCTTTTTTCTCCTCCTGCTTCGCTTCTTCCTCCGTCATATAACGGCCGATTACCTTCGACGGATGTGTAAATGCCGCATCAAACGGATCCACCCGCACCTGTGTAATCAAAGTAGAAACAGGCTTATAAATCCCCCTGTTTAAAAGCTCCGTACGGATTTCGTTCTGTAAATCATATCCGATATATCCCTGACTCATGGCACTGCAGATTGACATAGGCGCAACCGTGTTTGACGGCTCCAGCCTGCTATATTCCGTCATAGCTGCATGTATCATGCCAACCTGCGGTCCGTTACTGTGTGTAATCACAATCTGATACCTTGCTTCCACCAGATCGGCAATTGCTGATGCTGCACTCCTTACAGCTTCTTTCTGCTCCGGAAAGGTTTTCCCTAAAGCACTATGTCCTAAAGCAACAACAACTCTTTTATTCTCCATTACAATCCCTCCATATGATACAGTAAAATAACTTCAAAACGCTATTGTTCTATTC
>CAZPRB010000191.1:0-1224 GCA_964588645.1 uncultured Acetatifactor sp.
ACAGCACCTTTTCCATCTGGTGGGTGGGTTCCACATCGCAGCACAGGCCGTAGCCGTGGCTGCACACCGCGTGGATGAATTCCGCCGAGCAGTCCGCCTTTTCCAGCAGTTCCGGTGCCTTGACGCAGTGCTGTTCCGGCCACTGCTCAAAGTCGATGTCGTGGAGCAGACCTACCATGGCCCAGAAATCGGCGTCCTCGCCGTAGCCCAGCTCGTTGGCGTACCAGCGCATAACGCCCTCCACCGTCAGTGCGTGGAGCAGGTGGAACGGCTCCTTGTTGTATTCCCGCAGCGCTGCCAGCGCCGCTTCACGGGTGATGCAGTCCTTCATGGTGAGACCCTCCTATGTATATGGGTATATGGGTGTGGGAGAAATTACCTACCATTTTAGCAGGTTATTTCCAATTGTCAAGCTGTTTTCCAGCGCCGCCATCAGCCGCTTGGCGCGCTGTCGGGACTGTTCCGCCTGCTGGATGAGCAGGTCGCGAAGGCAGCCGTCCTTTGCGGCTTTGCTGCCCTCGTCAAGACAGGCGGCCAGCCGCGTCTCCTGCCGGTAGAGGCGCCGCAGTGCGGCGGAGGGCGGCGAGGACACCGCAGGGGTGAGGGCGGGCTGGTACCAGCGGCCTGTCAGCAGGTAGCAGGCGGCCAGCAGACCGCGGAGAGCGGTCTGTTCCTCCGCGGCCAGCGCTGTCAGCGTCTTGTAGACGGCGCGGGGCGCACCGCGGGCGCACCGGCGGCAGCCGCTGCTCAGCGCGGCAGCAAGGTCGATGGCTTCATGCAGCGATGCTTCTCCGGCGGGCGGGGGAGGGGAGAGGGGCGCGTCGGGATAGGCGCTCATGGCGGGGCTGACCCGCCGCCAGATCGCCGCCGCAGCGGCGGTATCGTAGGGCAGCAGTGGGGTATCGGACATGGCGTGTCGCCTCCTTTTCCCTCCATGGTATGCGCCAGGAGGGGGTGCGGTGCGTTTTCTTGCGGTTTCCTGCGCTTTTTTTGTTGACAAAGTAGGCGGGGCATGGTAATATAATACTCGCGTTTGGCAAAGAGCGGGCTTTTGCATACGGAGAGATGGCTGAGTGGTCGAAAGCACCGGTCTTGAAAACCGGCGGTGTGAAAGCATCCGTGGGTTCGAATCCCACTCTCTCCGCCACGAATTTCATATCGATCTGCGGAAGTACCCAAGTGGCCGAAGGGGCTCCCCTGCTAAGGGAGTAGGCGGTCAAAAGC
>CAZPRB010000192.1:0-1202 GCA_964588645.1 uncultured Acetatifactor sp.
CCACATATTCCATAATGCCACCAAAAATCGTGGTAAACCAGTCCCATCTCTGATGGCCTCCCAACAATAACAGCACAAAAGGCACAATCAAAATCACTCTGAAAATTGTAAGCTTATTGGGTAAATTCATTTTATTCATGATATATCTCTCCAATCAAATCATATTCATTTGAACCGGTTACCTGCACCTTCACGAAATCACCGGTCATCAGGGCAGCTGTCGTATTGACAAACAGATAACCGTCCACATTGGGTGCATCCTTATAGGTTCTGGCAACATATGCATCCTCATCTGCCACCTTGCCCTCTATCATCACGGTGAGCACACGTCCCACCATGTCCTCTGCCTTCTCAAAAGCAATCTCCTGCTGCAGCTCCATCAGTTCCTCCCTGCGGGATTCCTTAACTTCCTCCTCCACCTGTTCCGGCATGATTGCCGCAGGCGTATCCTCCTCCTGTGAATAAGCGAACACACCCAGACGGTCAAATTCCATCTCATCCACAAAATTATACAGCTCCTCAAAATCCTCTTGGGTCTCTCCGGGGAAACCGCTGATCAGAGTGGTACGCAGGCAGATATCCGGAATCCTGTCACGAAGCTTTCCTATCATGGCACGAAGCTCTGCCTGATTGGTTCTGCGTCCCATACGCTTTAACACAGCGTCGGAAGCATGCTGAATGGGAATATCCAGATAATGGCATACCTTGGGCTCCGTTGCAATCGCTTCCATCAATTCATCGGTAATCTCCTCCGGATAGCAGTACAGAATGCGAATCCAGTAGATTCCGCTAATCTGTGCCAGCTCATGCAAGAGCTTCGGCAGACTCTTCTCCCCATACAGGTCCACACCGTAAAGAGTGGTCTCCTGGGCTACCAGAATCAGCTCTCTGACCCCTGCCTCTGCCAGCTGTGTAGCCTCTGCCACCAGATTTTCCATAGGTACGCTTCGGAAATTGCCGCGCACCTTGGGAATGATACAATAGGTACAGTGCTTATCGCAGCCCTCCGCAATTTTTAAATATGCAAAATGTCCGCCGGTAGTCACCACACGCTTTTGGTCCGTGACCGGCTTTTCATTGATGTCCTTATAGTGATTTCGGCTGTTTCCTGCCAGCACTTCCTCCACAGCTGCTACCACATCCGCAATCGCTGTGGTACCTATGATGGCATCCACCTGCGGAATCTCCTTCTGAATCTCCTC
>CAZPRB010000193.1:0-1198 GCA_964588645.1 uncultured Acetatifactor sp.
GATACAATACCGCATATAATCTTGCACAAACAACAATATCGCTATGAAATTTTCCTGCAATTTGCATGCCACCTATTTGTCTGCAAATTGCAAAAATTATATGACATAATCGACGTGACTTTCCCTGTTATTAATGCAAATAAAAAAAGCAATACGCGCACTCAATATGCATACATTTTTTCGGTAGCATTGTTAGGATCGTAATTCAATTAATATTGTTTTTGTGTATTTTTGTGTATTTTCCGCTTGACATTTTGTGTATTTTTGTGTATTGTTATATATAGAAAGGAGAGCATATGATTCCACGTAAGATAACCATTAAAACTTTGGAAGCAAATGGATTCGAGTTCAAACGTCATGGTGCAAACCATGATCTATACTTTAATCCAGACACAAAACAAACTATTCCGGTAAAACGCCATGATTTTAACGAAAATGATATGAGATATATTTTCAAAGAAGCCGGAATCAAGCGGGAATAGGTAACACCTATTCCCGCCCCATAAGAAGGAGGTGTTTTCTATGCTTTATACCTATTCCGCTGTGATTACAGAATCAGAAGGTACTTTTTACGCAAAGATTCCGGATATCAAAGGATGTATTACAACGGCAGGTTCTTTATCCGAAGCAATCTCTCTCATCACGGATGCTCTCAACCTATCTCTAGTTGTATTAGAGGATGAGGATATTGAACCACCTCAGCCAACACCACAATCAAAAATCACACATGATGCTGCTGATATCCTCACTGTCATTCAAGCAGATACCATTCAATATCGCAGTGCCACAGATACGAAAGCCGTCCGAAAGAATGTATCACTCCCCGCATGGCTGGCGAATCTTGCTGATAAGCGTGGAATCAATTGTTCAAAAGTCTTGCAAGATGCTCTCTTATCTATTTTTTCATAACTTTATCACCCGGGGCTGTCCGGGTGATTTTCTATAACTTGACTGGTTAGATGCGAACATATCTATCACATCCATGTACACCCCATCAATCAAAAAAAGGACGCTGTAGTAATGTCAGACACTATTACATCATCCTCTATGTCTTATTAAATCTTATACAATTCATTTTTTACAGGGTTTTCTATTTTTTGCTATATCATCTACTACACCATTATTTTTTTACTACACCATTTACTACACCATTTTTGCATCATATTATAATATTTTATGATACCTCACAAAATACATG
>CAZPRB010000194.1:0-1196 GCA_964588645.1 uncultured Acetatifactor sp.
GAAAATGGTACTTACTATGTGCATACATTAAATAATACAGTATTGGCATCTCCCAGAGGCTTGATTGCATTTCTGGAGAATAATGTGAACGAGGACGGCAGCATCAACATTCCCGTTGCCCTTAGACCTTATATGGGTGGTAAAGAGAAGATTGTGCCTGCAAAATAAGAAAATACTATCGGAAGCATTTGTCAGAAATATAGGAAACAGGAATATAGTCATTAAGAAAGAAGGTGAGATTTTTTGCATAAATACATGAGAGCGATAGGCTTCAGCGAGTTCAGCAATCGCAAGCGTTTGAAGGAGCTGCTCACGGATGTTATCATGAATTCCGACAGTCGCGCATATACTATGAATACAGAAGAGATTATGCTGGGTGATTTCTGCAAGAATTTCGCCGGCAAAAACATCGGCATTGCAGTCTGCGGTGAATTTGATGACGAGGATAAATTTATCTATGATTATTATTTTCCGTATTTGGTGGGAACGGACATTACCTCCTATGAGGATGTGTCCGTGGAACGCCATGCATCAAAGGATTCCTATTCCGGTGTCTGTGATGAGATGAAGGTGGGAATCTCTTTGATTTTCTACCTGCGCAACAGGATTCCTTACGTGAAGGCGCAGGCTACGGGACAGCTCCCCATCCGGGGCACCACGGTGACGCTTTCCGGGCTTTCTGTCAGCGGCAGCATTCTTATGCCCATTCAGAAGAACGCTAGGCAGCGGGAGCGTGTGAAAAAGCAATCTGCTAATCGGACGAATCTGATAGCTGCCGCCAGAAAAGGCGACGAGGATGCCATTGAAACATTAACCTTGGAAGACATGGATATGTACAACGCCATTTCCAGACGAATTCCCAAGGAGGATATTTTCAGTCTGGTGGACACTTACTTTATGCCCTACGGAGTGGAATGCGACCAATACGCAGTGCTTGGTGAAATCATAGATATGCGCTTAGTGACCAATGACGTGACCGGTGAAAAGGTTTATATCCTGACAATTTGCAGTAATGAATTGACATTTGATGTCTGTATTAATATAATAGATTTGTTTGGGGAGCCCCAGGTGGGCAGACGTTTCAAAGGAAATGTATGGCTTCAGGGCTTTATCAATTTTCCCGAAGACATATAAATATGGCCGAAAAAACGGCATTTGTTCCCTTAGTTAAATGGATATAACAAGCGCCTCCTAAG
>CAZPRB010000195.1:0-1170 GCA_964588645.1 uncultured Acetatifactor sp.
AACATTTTCGAGATCAACGAGGCTCTGTTTGCATTTGATCAGAGTTTGCTTGGTGAATGAGCTTCTACGATGCACTTTTTAGTGAGCTTTTTGAAATAATCAAAAATGAATGACAGGAGAAAAAATGATAAACATTAGAATAATAGACCGTCAGCATAAAGCAGATATAAATATCCCCAATGAGCCATTCAGACTGTATGGGCTGATGCTGCCGTCCTACAACAATGGAAAATGGGATTATACCGTTATTGATTTTCCACCCGAAAATTATACGGAAATGCGATTCCCCGACGAGAACTACGATTACGATAAAATGTCCGAAAATCATATCTTCATCGGTGCATACGATGGAGAACAATGTATCGGGCTTGCAATTATGCGAAATGATTTTTTCAAATATATGTATCTGTATGATTTGAAAGTGAACTCTGCATATCGCGGTAAAGGTGTCGGTGCAATGCTCATAGATAAGTGCAAAGAGGTAGCCGTTGAACATGGCTATCGCGGCGTTTACACGCAAGGACAAGACAATAACCTTGGTGCGTGTAAGTTCTACTTAAAATGTGGTTTTAAGATTGGCGGTGTCAACACCTTTAACTATAACGGCACTTCGCAGGAGAACAAGAAAGACATTTACTTCTATATAGATGCCGAATGAGGACAACAATTTATGAAGTATGATAGCAAAATAATCAAACTGAAAAACAAACAATCGGCAATTTTAAGAGCACCGAGAGCAGATGATGCCGCTGAACTGATTGCCTATATGAAAACCGTTTTTGAAGAAACGGATTTTCTGATGCGTTATCCCGAAGAATATGTTATGAGCGTAGACGATGAGGCGAAGATTCTTGAAGGTTTGGATGCTTCTGAAACAAGTCTTATGATCTGCTGTGAAGTTAACGGTAGGTTTGTGCGAAAATGAAATCAGAACCTTTGTATTTGAGAAATTATACAGTGTTGATGTCGTTTCAACCGATTCTGAGACGGTATGGATTTTTGATTTTCATTGTTATCCGGTGCGCCGTAACAGTGAACTGTTGGTGTTTGATGTTGAGTGTTATAAATTTCTTTGTGGAAAAAAAGTGCATTTCCAATTCCGCCGAGGGTAAATGATAATGTCGCCTGCCATGCGACCAAACCCATTACGATTTATGATAAAATATGACT
>CAZPRB010000196.1:0-1150 GCA_964588645.1 uncultured Acetatifactor sp.
GAATATGCCCTCGTAATTCTCGCCGTCGCCTTCCTTGGGGAGGATGCGACCCAGTGAATTGGCGGTGTGTACATGCGCCAGCATGGATCCGGCGTTGGTGAGCGCGGAAAGGGGCTCGGAGCACATGGCCATGTGATAGGTGTCGCCCAGCGCCTTGACGTTGGAAAGCTGCATAAGCGAGGAAATGAGCACGGCTTCGGAGACCATGTTCATGATATTGCATTCGCCGCGGCGCAGGGGCTCGATCGCAATGGTAATATCATAATCCAGAGCGTGACCCTGAGCGATGCGCAGGAAATTGCTTATCTGACGCCATGCCACATCGAACGGGAAGCCGTCGGGTACCATGCGCGCGCCGGAAGAGCCGAACACCACCACTTCGCAGCCCAAGCGGCGGGCACGGGCGAAGGCGTGTTCCAGATATTCATGGATCTTCTGAACGGAGACATCGGAGCCGGTGACGCGCACGCTGGCAGGCAGCATGCCGTTGCATGCCTCGACGCGAATGCCTGCGGCGTCCACCAGTCGCACGGCCTGCTGGTATTCCTCTTCGGTCATTTCCGCAAGGCGCGAAAGCCCGGTTTCCATATAATCATAGCCGCAGCTTTCAACGATGGCGATATTGGCTATGTCGGTGCAAATGCCAAGCTTTATCATTACTTGCTTCCTCCATAGGTGCCGGCGGTGTCCATGGTCACGGATTCGCCGGTCTTGAGCTTGGAGGCAGCGCGGCGCTTATTGAGCTCCTCAAGGAACATATCCTCGTCGATGGGCAGGCTCACGGTCTTGCCCGTCCAGCTGGAAAGATGCATGGCGTTGGAGATCATGAGGCCGTTGATGCCTTCATCACCGTTGGCTATAAGGGGCGTGCCGTTGAGAATATGAGCCGCGAACTGGCGCAGAACGCCCGCATGCTGGGGATTTTCGCCGTCGGTTTCCACTTCGATGACTTCGCACTGGGGCGCGCCGAAGCCGCCCTTCCAATTGGCGGAGAAATCGTCCACGAATTCGCTGAGCTTATACATGGTGAGCTTTTCGCCGTCGCACACCAGTTTGCCGCCGTCAAGAGTAATCTCAAGGCGATTGGTGCCGGGTGCGTCGCCGGTGGAGGTGACGAAAACACCGGTTGCGCCGTTGGGATATTCGACGT
>CAZPRB010000197.1:0-1131 GCA_964588645.1 uncultured Acetatifactor sp.
GTCACTGTCTCTATCCTCAATACAGATAGAAAAATGAATTTCAGTCGTCCAGCACTCCTCATCCGCCTTCTGTTCTCCGAGCATGACAACAATATAATTTTTCTGTTCATATTCGTCCTCATCCCCCTTAAGCGGCAAGTCCTGCCTGTACACACGCAGCTTCTCAAACTCCTTTCCCATGGGCATCATAATTCCGTCCTTTTCCAAAAAAACCGTCAAATCATCTACAATATTTTGTTGCAATTCCAAATCCGTCATATCTGTCCTCCTGCTATTTCTCCAGCATACGCCCTACCTCATGCTCGATACGCTTTAGCATCATCTCACTAACCTCCTTTTCAAGAACAAGCATAACCTTCTCATTCTTAATAATTTGCGGGATCGCCGGTCCCTGAACCGCCTCAATCGGAAGTCGTTTCTTCGACTTCCGAACAAAAACACCCGTATGACCGCTTTTCATGGTTGCTACAAAGGGCTTCGGCTTTCCATTCAGCCTTTTCAAGGCACTGCCTCTTTCCACAGATGCTTTGTACACCGATGGTGTATAACCGCCTCTTTTGGTACGTCTCACCTGCCGCAGAGGTGAGACCTTATACTTTGCAAGATTGGCATGATACCCATTTGAAACTATCTTGGCATACAGCTCCGTTTTCCCTGCCTGATGATTTGTCAGCGTTTTTCCGACATCCTTTTGGAATACGCGATACAGCTTCGCCGTTTCCCGTTTTATCGTTTTTCCTGCCGTAGTCAGTGCCCTGTTGGCAGAACGGCGCATCACAACCTCCGACTTATATGCAAGGTCGCCTAATTTTTCCTTTATGAAAGTATCGTCAACCGATATAATCGCTGCAATCACACCTGCTCCCTCCCCAACAAAATCTTATAGCAGCCACCCGCTCTCTGGACATGATGAACAAAATAAAGCCTCCCATCAAACTCAACACTAGAATTAACCGTCAGCTTACGTGCAATATCCTTTTCCTTTGCAAAGAAAAGAAGCGAATGCTCATTTACATCAGCCATCCATCCCGAACTCCTGCTGCCAATCTTTCTTTTTAAGGCACTCATCTCTGACAGCTCCGCCTCATCCATAACAACCGGAATATCCTCACCATCCACATTGTGTATGGA
>CAZPRB010000198.1:0-1129 GCA_964588645.1 uncultured Acetatifactor sp.
ACTGCTGCAGGCAACTGGCATTTTATTTTAGATTGTTCATTCTCGATTACCCATTCTTATTATATCATCAAAATTATTTCTGTCAATACCAATCTGAACAAAGTGTGAATCAGTTACCCCTGTAACGCCAAAAGCCTGCTTTCCTATAAGCTTTGTCAATTTGCACAAATCGGATACAGGCTTTTGACAACCGAATGTTATTCAGAAAAGTTCTTTTGTAAATTCCCTGTCAAATTTTTCATATGCTTCAATATTTTCCGGACTGATTGTCTTATTTGTCCTCTTATTCTTTTTCGGAACGATACTCGGACATACTACTACACAAGGTGTCATCTCACCGTCTGCAATCATATTATCAAACACATTATCTGCCTGCATGGAAAGCCATTGAGAACCGTCACGCCCGATTCCATGGAGCAGATACAGGACAGGATATTTTTTATCCTTAGAGTACTTTGTCGGTGTGTATACATACACCTCCCTCTTCTCTCCAATCACCTTTGAGTTGTAATGTACTTTTTTCATTTTTCCCTTAGGTACATCCCTCTCTTTCGTGTATGCATTCAAATCCTTTTTAAAATATGCCTCAAAATCTTCTTTTCTGCCGCTTTGTTTGGCAATACTCCACGGAGACGCAGATGCCTCCGGTGACGCTGTGACTTTCCGGCTCACAGAAGCCGTTTTCGCAGTCTGTTCTGTTTTCGGTGCAGTTTCTTTTTTCTCCGCACCTTTCCTATAAAATACCACGCTGACAATTCCGGCAAGCAAAAGTATACATACAGAAGCGACAACAAATACTTTTTTAGAATTTTTCTTCCTCCTCTTCAGGTTCTCATTACTTTTTCCGAGCGTTTTCTGATTCCGATGATAACACAAAAAAACAGAACTAATCCATTTGTCACTATGGATTAGCTCTGCGTCTTAGCGTCTAGCTCATCTTCAATTTAAAGTTTCTGCTAAATATTTCTCTGACAGGCAGAATCTGCAAAAAAATCTGAAATCTCCACCTTTGCTTTATTCGTTTTTCCCTATACCTCTATTTTTAAGTATATCTGTATATCAGAAAATGTCAAGTAACATTTCACAAAACATCTCTCATATTCAGACAACAATCACCGCAAGCATATAC
>CAZPRB010000199.1:0-1117 GCA_964588645.1 uncultured Acetatifactor sp.
TTTTTCATCAATATCCAATCCTACTACTGATACCTCAGGATATTTTTTTGCAATTGCAAATGACAAATAACCACTACCTGTGCCTAAATCCAGAATTTTCATACCAGTTTTAACCGGAAGAAAATCAAGAATTGCATCCAAATGCTACTCATCCTGCGTTTGTTTATTATAAAAATCCTGAGTAGCAAAACTGTCCTCAAATCCTCTTCTTGTCGCTTTAATACTTTCACTTATATCCATACCCAAACTCTCTTTCCGCATATTAAGTCTACACTGAATCCCTTCTCGTTTCACAGCCCAGTTGTTACATAGCAATCCTGTTTTTCAATCTGACCAAGCTTAAATGCTATCCACTCTCCGGCTTTCTCTATATCGTTATGGCTTGTCCAAAACATATATCTTGCAACATCCGGGTCACTTTCCCAGCACTCAAACACATCCGTTACATCATCTTCTCTAAATGGACGTAATATCAATCTATCTGTTTCTAATATAGGCGTTCTCATTTACTTTCTGTCCTTCCCAAATAATAAACTGCATTTCTGACTCCGTATAAAAACCATATATAAAAATACCATAGCACAAGCAATACTGTTGGATATGGGATACCTAATAACTTCATAGCAATAGCTATTATTTTACCTTTTTCCAGTCTTGTGTCCGTTTGCCAAACCAGTACAGGCTTGATTTCTTCTTGCCAACTACTCCTTCTAATTTCTGCTCTTTTGCCAACGCAAACAAAGCCTTTCCTTGCTCCTCAATATATCGGGATACAGAAAAAAGGCTGTTTTCTGTTACTATTTTTGTTAATATCTCTTTTCGCTCCATAAGAGGTATTTCCGTCAACTGTTTTCCATCCGCATACAGAATGTCATAGGCAACAAAAGCGGCAGGATAACAAGATGCCGCAAGCTGTATCTTAAAAGAATTCTTTGCCAACGTCCGCTTTTGTAATTCATAAAAGTCCAGCTTTCCCTGCACCGGAACAATCAACTCCCCATCCAGAATACACTTTGCATGGCATCCCTGATAGTTATCCTGCAATTCCGGGAATTGGGGAAGCAGCTTTCTGTCTCTTTTATTTCTTAAATCGACAGAACGCTCATCACAATAAGCA
>CAZPRB010000200.1:0-1117 GCA_964588645.1 uncultured Acetatifactor sp.
TGAGTATGCATTGTATTGCATGGCTCAGGAGGCAATGATTGTGGGGATTATTTTGCTGATAAGCTGTTTTTGGGGCAGATTTCTTCCGACGGCAGGCTTTCTGCTTTTCTTTCTTTTGCTGAGAGGAAGAAGCGGCGGTTATCATGCGTCTTCGGATGTAAGATGCCTGTTTGAAAGTCTGGCGGTGTATCTGTTGGTTGTACTGTGCGGTGGCTTTTTTGTGGAACATATGTGGCTCCTTTTAGGAGTGCTTGCGGCAGCAGTGATTATTATCCTGCTGATTGGTTCCGTAAATCATCCGAATATGAATATGGATTCTGCTGAACATTGCTGTGCGAAACGATTGGCAAGAAGATGTGCTTTGCTTCAGACTATCGGCATTGTTTGTCTGTTATATGCCGGGATTGACCGTATGTTTGTATCGTATCTGGCAATGGCTGTTATATTGTGTGCCGGTTCTATGCTGGCGGCAAAAATAACGGGTCAGGAGATAAAAGTGTAAGATATATGGATGGGGCTGCTGTTTAGAATTTGGACAGTGAATCCTAATAATGATGAAAAGGGGCATATCACTATGATTGCCCCTTTTGGTATTTTTTAAATAATTGCCCGACATACTGTACCGTTGGTGCAAGAAGAAGCACCATACATATTGTGACGGCACCAACCTCGCCGCCTGTGATAAATCCAATGAGAGTACATAGGATGTCCTGCGTATATCGGAATATTTTAAAATGACTTTTCCTGTTTTTGGAAAGCTTTGCCGTCGTGTCATCCAGAATGAAGGGAAGTGCGTCGTAAGGTGACATTCCCTGCCCGCTGTTCATATAGCAGGCAGCACTGATTACAAAAAGAATCAGACCGGGAATCAGGATTGCAGCACAGAAAGCGGCAGGAAGCCGGTTCGGAACAGAAAGTAAATCGTGCCAGATAAAGGCAAAAAAATCAGCTGTATATCCAACTAAAACCATATTGCCGAGTGTTCCCCAGCCGATGACAGAACGATAAAACAAAACAATCAGCAGCAAAAGGAACAGATTAAGGACAAGCTGATAGGTTCCGAAGGAAAGTCCTAATAGTTTTGCTACCCCATACTTCATGGCTGAAAATGGATCTG
>CAZPRB010000201.1:0-1114 GCA_964588645.1 uncultured Acetatifactor sp.
ACGTCATTCTGCTCAAGAAATATATCGCAAATCTTGACAGAGACGGCAATTCGAGTATAGTGCTCGGAAAAGGATGATTAATTGACAAAAACAAGGGGGATTGTGTAAATGGAAATATATGGAATTTGCCAAAACCCCTTGACAAATCATGTGTCAAATTGTATAATAATCTCAAAAAATAAAATACAAACGGATGGTGAAAGCATGAAAAAAACTCTTTCATTGTTGCTTGCCGTTGTGGTGGTTCTCGGACTGTTCCCGATCTGCGTCGGTGCTGAAGAAACGCCGACCGACAACTGCTTGGCATTCAACAGATTCAACGCACTTTACATTTACAAGATCATGGAAGGTGACTACGGCTACAAACGCTTGTCCGATTTCGATGATACGTTCTGCGACCAGCTCGTTATTTACACGACCATACCCAAAGGCAGGAGTGCGCTCGTGCTCGAAACGACCGACGGCGTGTGGATGGTCAACACAAACGGCTGGACAAAGTTTAGCGGAACGCCGATCAGCGAGACAAGCGAACGTTTTGAGGGATTTATCCTGAAATATGACGCAAAACTCGGGAAGGCACATATCGAAACAGGCTCGGATGACCGCGCTCAGCGTTCGCTCAGTGTGACCGGCTTCGGCGTCATCTCATGGGACGCACCCGACATGAGCGAAGATCCCACCGGATACGAGGACACGGCAGTATTCAGATCGTTCTCGGCAATCTCTCGACTCAAAGCTCCCATAAATGATGCAACCGGACGTGTCGATAAGGACTATGTTCAGGCATTCTATCAGGAAAGAAGTTCGATGGGCTTCTTCCCGGGCGGCGGCGGATTTATCACAACGACCAATTATCGTTTCACAGTGCAGGTCGCTCTCGACAGAGCAAGATCGGTCGAAAAATACAGCTTCTCGCTCTATAAGACTACCGGTTCAACGACTGAATGTGTCGGCACACTCGATACAGGCTATGCGGTCTATGAACTCGATTACGCACAGTCGGGTGTTACCGATAATTCGGTCGCCGATGGCCTTCTCTTCTATCAGGCGGCAGCCGGCTGTTGCTTGATCGGTGTGGCGTTCTACGGTGCAGTGCCCGGTGAGGCGGACTATT
>CAZPRB010000202.1:0-1100 GCA_964588645.1 uncultured Acetatifactor sp.
TGGCACTACTATTGATTGGATGTACGATTCCTGCAAAACGTCGATCGCCGCCAAAGTCCCACCGGATTTTTTCTGAAATGCTCGGCAAAATTTAAAGGAGCGTCTGTTTGCAACAGTCGCTCCTTTACGTTTCTTTAATTTTCGATCGGGAATAATCGGATACAGCTGAATCATATTACCGCCGTCCACTATCAGTTCAGCACCGGTCGTATTTCGACTTTCATCACTGCCCATATACCATGCAGCCGCAGCAATATCCTCAAAGCTTGCAATATCACCAATCGGCGTAAAGTTTGAAGGGGCATTGCGACAATCGTTATAATTGTTTTCCCAGCATTCGGTTTTGATCATACCGGGCAGTACGCAATTGACGCGAATACCGTATTTTCCAAGATCCTGTGCCAGCGCACGGCTCATGCCGAGCACGCCGCTTTTGGAGGCAGAGTAGGCACAACGGTCGGGAATTGCGCGGTATGCCGTGTTGGAATTGATAAACACAATGGCCCCCTTGCCCTTTTCTTTCATTTGCAGCGCCGCCTGTCTTGCCATCATAAAATTCCAACCCATGGTGGTGTTGATGACCTCCATAAACGCTTGGACATCCACACTCAGCGTGTCCTGCTTAATTCCGAGGTTTGCCGCGTTGCATACCAGTGTATTCAACAAATAGCCCATCTTCCGAATATCATCAAAAACCGCCTTGACCTCTTCCTCATCAAATACACCCAAACGATATCCCTTTACAAATCTTCCGGTTTCTTCGACCAGCTGTTTAGCCGCCTTTTCCGCCGCTTCTCCGCGGCGGCTGGTGAGAAACACATCATACCCTTCTTTGGCAAACCGCTTGGCAACGGCATAACCCGTTCCGTTGGTTGCCCCGGTAACAAATACTGATCGATTCATACAGACACTCCTCTTTCATTTGATATATTCATCATACCGTGCCTGTAAAAGAAATGGTTATATTTTTTGCTGTATTTTTCAGATATTTAACTCAAAAGTGACGCACACCCCGCTAAAATCGTCATTTCCAGACACCAAGACTTTCAATATGTTTTTCCAGCGTTTGTGCCCATAGCTTATGTCCCGCCGTATTGGGA
>CAZPRB010000203.1:0-1095 GCA_964588645.1 uncultured Acetatifactor sp.
TTGAATTATCTCTTTGAGAACTGAGGAGCACGACGTGCTGCTTTGAGACCGTATTTCTTTCTCTCTTTCATACGAGGGTCTCTTGTCAGGTAGCCGGCTTTCTTCAGAACGGGTCTGAAATCAGCATCTGCCTGAAGGAGTGCTCTTGCAATACCGTGTCTGATTGCACCGGCCTGACCGGTGTATCCGCCACCGTGAACATTAACGATTACATCAAATTTATCAGCAGTCTCGGTTGCAGCTAAAGGCTGACGAACGATAACCTTCAAGGTTTCAAGACCGAAATACTCATCCATGCTTCTTTTATTAATGGTAACCTCGCCTTTACCGGGTACTAAATATACTCTAGCGATTGATTTTTTTCTTCTACCTGTTCCGTAGTATCTTTCTGTTTTAGCCATGATTTATTTTCCTCCTTTCAGTCCTTTAGAATGTCAGTACTTCAGGTTTCTGAGCTTCATGCTTGTGCTCAGGGCCTGCATATACGTGAAGTTTGGTGTACATCTGTCTTCCTAAAGGTCCCTTGGGAAGCATACCCTTAACAGCAAGTTCAACAACCTGCTCAGGCTTCTTCGCTAATTTCTCTCTCAAGGTAGTCTCTTTCATACCACCTACGTAATCAGAATGATGATAATAAACCTTCTGATCCAGCTTCTTACCGGTTACTTTAATCTTCTCAGCGTTGATAACGATTACGTTGTCGCCGCAATCCATATGAGGAGTGAAGATAGGTTTGTTCTTTCCTCTTAAAACTTTAGCAACTTCGGAAGCCAAACGTCCCAAAGTCATATCTGTAGCGTCTACTACATACCATTTTCTATCGATTGTAGCTGGACTAGCCATAAATGTTTTCATTATGTTCCCTCCATATTACTTTTGTAGATGGATTCTGTGAATCCACTGTTCGTTTGTCCTGCGTCTGTCTGAAATTGCAGATGTCCGGCTACAATGAAAGACTTCTTCAAGACTATTTACTTTCTATCTCTAAATGCTTCGTCGGGGCTTTGGCTTAGCATTTTGAAACATCGTCACAGTGATATATTATATGATATAAAGACAATTGTGTCAATATATAATTTACAGATTTATCCGAAA
>CAZPRB010000204.1:0-1095 GCA_964588645.1 uncultured Acetatifactor sp.
ATTCTGAGGAGCTGAAGGCACATTCCGGAAACTCTGCGTGTGATCTGCCGGATAAGGATTGTCCGAATTGTGGGACACCGTTGGAAAAGGACGGACATGACATTCCTTTTGAAACCTTTCTTGGTTTTAAGGGAAATAAGGAGCCTGATATAGATTTAAATTTTTCCAGTGAATATCAGAGTAATGCGCATGACTATACGGAGATTATTTTTGGTGCCGGTCAGACCTTCCGTGCCGGAACAGTTGGTACACTTGCAGAAAAGACGGCATATGGTTATGTGAAAAAGTATTGTGAGGAACGTAATATCTCAAAGCGCAGTGCGGAAATTGAGCGGATTGCCCACGGCTGTGAGGGTGTCAGACGTTCTACCGGACAGCATCCGGGTGGAATTGTTGTTTTGCCGATGGGAGAGGAAATTTATACCTTTACGCCGGTACAGCATCCGGCAAATGATATGACAACAAAAATCGTAACAACGCATTTTGATTATCATAAGATTGATGCAAACCTGCTGAAATTAGATATTCTTGGTCATCAGGATCCGACAATGATCCGTATGCTGGAGGATTTGACAGAGGTAGATGCGGGGAAAATACGAATGGATGATAAAGAGGTGCTGTCTCTTTTTGCGAGCACAGAGGCACTTGGTATTGCACCCGAGGATATTGGCGGCTGTACGCTTGGCTGTCTGGGACTGCCGGAGTTTGGAACGCCATTTGTCATCGGTATGCTTTTGGATGCAAAGCCTAAAAACTTTTCTGATTTGGTGCGTATTTCCGGCTTGTCACATGGTACGGATGTTTGGCTGAACAATGCACAATACTACATTACGGAAGGATATTGTACCCTGTCTTCGGCAATCTGTACCCGTGACGATATTATGACGTATCTGATTCATATGGGCGTGGAAAATGAGCGTTCCTTTAAAATTATGGAAAGTGTCCGAAAGGGGAAAGGACTGGATGACAGCATGAAGGAAGATATGCGTGCCTGCAATGTGCCGGAGTGGTATTTGGAATCCTGTCAGAAGATTAAGTATATGTTTCCGAAGGCACATGCGGCGGCATATGTTATGATGGCGCTTCGTGTTGCGT
>CAZPRB010000205.1:0-1085 GCA_964588645.1 uncultured Acetatifactor sp.
TATCAGTCAATTTCACCAAGACATTCAATTCCTGCTGCCGCTTTACTGCATGCTAACAACCTTTTATTTCACAAAATAATGCATATACAGATTTTCCATATTCCTATCCTTTTCCTCTGAGAAAATACGCATGAGCCTTTCGGGTGTATCGTATGCCACAGCCTCTCCTTTTCAATATCATATTTACATTACTTCCCATTTCCTGTTATAATGAATCTGTTCTGCATGCACTGCAAAAGACATTGCAATATAGTATGGATGATATTGCTGATGCAGAATTTTTCATATGGCTATTTGTGCGGCAGACACCACAATACAGCTTTGATTACAGAACAGCATTTTGAGTCTGCTCTTGATTTTTTTCAACACAAAGTGTCTGCAGAATGGAGATTATATGAACAATAACAAATTTTCTGTAACGAAAATCTTCTGGGGAGTGCTTTTTATGGCAGCGGCAGTTTTTCTCCTATTAGACCGCTTAAATTATTGGCCTTTCGTTTTCAACTTTTCCATAACAAGTATAATTTTTACACTTCTTTTTGTATGGATGATTTTAGAAGGGATTCGTCAGCGTAACTTCTTTTGCATAATTTTTGGTGCCGCTTTCATTGCCATCCAATATGATAATTTACTACATATTACAGCTATTACTCCATGGACTTTACTTGGTGCCGCTTTATTGTTTAGTATTGGACTTAGCATTATTTTTCCTGCGTCACATGATAATAAAAAAGACTATAACGACTTTGAGTTTACCGACAAAGGGAAAAAAATTTTTAATGAACAGAATGGAGAAATACTCAAATTTAGAAATTCATTTGGCTCCTCTGTCAAACACGTCAACACAGATGCTCTCGTCAATGCTTCTTTTGAAAACAGCTTTGGTGAAATGAAGGTTTATTTTGACAATGCAATTATCAGGGACGGTGTGGCAGATATCAATATCGAAAATTCATTTGGCTGTACTATTCTTTATATTCCAAATACATGGCACGTAGAAAATCATGTCAAAACAAACTTAGCTAACTTAAAGGAACAGGGTACCAGCCGCTCTGAAGGCTGCCCTACCTTGCGGATATATGGTG
>CAZPRB010000206.1:0-1070 GCA_964588645.1 uncultured Acetatifactor sp.
TCTATAATAATAAAGCTAACACTACGGATACAGCTGTTTTGGTTTCCAATGCCAAGCGGGCACTTGCCACGCGCTTTTATGCCAATGAAAACCGATTTGCGGCTATTGATCGTTCCGTCAGCTTTGAATATGACAGCACGATCATTACAGCCGGTGTCAGCCCTGTGAATATCACCGCCAACTATTACGGTGTGGCCACACCGGGCAACGATGCTTTTGACAGCAACTATCTTTACAAACCGTATTACGTTGACGCTAAAAAAGAAAATCTGTCCAATGTGATCCATAATGTGGATATTACGGTAAACGACAAGGCAATTACTGATAACGGAATTAACAAATATGCTATTGTTGTGCAAGATGAGGCCACGGTGAAAGCGGCTTTCGCCGCACAAACCGTACTGCCCGCAGCTGCACTGGGCGAGGTATATGCCAACGCCGCGCAGAACGTTTATATTTCCGATGAGGCCGATATTACGGTAAGTGGCCGTACACTGGCCTATGTCACGGTATTTTCTCTGGATGAAACTGAGAAGAAAACCGAAACTATCACCCTG
The DNA here is from genome assembly GCA_964588645.1 of uncultured Acetatifactor sp. Taxonomy (GTDB): domain Bacteria; phylum Bacillota; class Clostridia; order Lachnospirales; family Lachnospiraceae; genus Acetatifactor. The sequence continues at coordinate 558 of CAZPRB010000206.1, forward strand.
TATTCGCAATCACTGAACCCCGTATATGATGTATACAACGTGGAAAGTTGCACGATTTCCGGCTTGACGGTTCGGGTACTGGTTGATCACCATGCAACCGCTTGGACGCCGTCAGTGGAAATTGAGAACAATAAGGCGATCGCTTTCTACAGCGACAGTGCCTGCACGAAAAAGCTGAACGGTGCCATTGCACTGAACGATGACTACACAAGGGTTTACGGAAAAGTCGAGGGCTTTGATACGGTTGTATTTGATGTGTACAAAGCGCTCTCCTCCGACAAGACCATTCTGGGATTGAAGCAGGCATACAGCTTCGCTTATACCGGAAAAAACAGCATTGCCGTTGAAGTTGATAAACGGCTCGCCACGGCAGATATGAGCGCTACGGTTAGCGCCGGTGCGACCTACCGTGTATATCGTGACGCTGACTGCTTGTCCGAGGTGAATGATTATGATGCCATTACGCAAGCTGTGACCAAATTGTACTACAAGGTAACGGCGGCAGATGCCTCT
>CAZPRB010000207.1:0-1062 GCA_964588645.1 uncultured Acetatifactor sp.
GAGCGTATGGGGATATAAAGTATTGGAATGATCCGGATTATCTGTTTGATTGGACGGAAGGGGAGTTTATGTAGATTTCGTATATATTACGCCTGCATAAAATGGATAGAATCTTTAATATGCGAAAGAATATAATTGACATAGTTTTCGTCAGTGAATATAATATACTTAACAAAATAGATTTGGATTATCTAAAACGTTAAGAAAGGAGAAAAGACGATGCTATACAATTATATAAAAGAACATTACAAAGAAGCGGAGCCGATTTTCTTTTCGGATTTGGAGCGTGAGGATATTACGAAGTCGGCGCTAAATCAGCAATTGAAGAAACTCTGTGATAAAGGTTTGCTGCAGAAGTATGATACCGGAGTATATTTTATACCTAAGAAGTCTTTGCTGAATTCTACTATAGGTCCGAATGCGGATATGGTGGCGAGATATCGTTTTATTTCCAAAGGAGATAATGTCGACGGTTTTTATGGGGGCAATTCTATTGCGAACCAGATAGGGATTACTACACAGGTTCCGCGGGTAGTTGAGATTGTGAGTAACAACACTAACTCGTCAGACAGAGAAGTACGGATTGGCAACAGAAGATTTTATGTGAGGAAACCAATCGTACAGATAACTAAAGAGAATGTGTATGTGTTACAGATGTTAGAGTTACTAAAAAATCTTGATGTATATTTAGATTATTCTTATGATGAGGCACGGGAGAAATTTGCTGAGTATATCGCTATTCACGGAATTAAACGAAGTGATGTCGATATGTACATCAGAAAATATCCGCTGGCGACATTTAAATTTTACTATGAATTGGGGTTAGATCATGTACTTGCATAAAGAGAATAGAGAATTGTTTCGCGATGCAATTTTGCTGACGTCACAGAAACTTGAAGTCAGTGAAGATATCGTAGAGAAAGATTATTACGTTACATTGATTTTGAAGAAACTTTCTACAATTGAATATCCGGTTGTGTTTAAAGGTGGTACATCTCTTTCCAAAGCATTTCAAGTAATAGACCGATTTTCGGAGGATATTGATATTACCTTTACAGAACA
>CAZPRB010000208.1:0-1044 GCA_964588645.1 uncultured Acetatifactor sp.
GTATAATATGCTGTGAAAGAACGAAGCTAGGTCGCGTATTTCGGGAATCGTTTTTAAATAACAAGTAGTAATTTGAAGCTGAAATTCAGGATACAATGTTCTATGAACTTTGTAAAAAATATGCAGATATTGCATTGAATTCTGAAAAATGGAGAATAAAAGGAACTTGTGATATACAAGCCTGCTTCAAAAATGATGATATAGATATAGCAAAAGAAGAAACCGAACAGTATGTAAAACAATGGAAAATCAAAGAAACTGATTTGCTTTTAGAGTTAATTTATCAAATGCATTCTAAAGCAGACAATGGGAGTTCGCGCAAGGAGGAATTGAAAGTATGAAGATTGCAGTAGCAGGAACGGGCTATGTTGGTTTGTCTGTTGCTATATTGCTGGCGCAGCATAATGAAGTAGTGGCTGTAGATATATTGCCGGAAAAGGTGGAATTGCTCAATAGAGGACAGGCTCCAATTAGGGATGAGTATATCGAAAAGTACTTGTCAGAAAAGGAATTGAAGTTATCTGCAACTTTGGATGCAGAGGCGGCGTATAAGAATGCTGATTTTGTTGTAATTGCAGCGCCAACCAATTATGACAGTACAAAAAACTTTTTTGATACATCGGCAGTGGAAAAGGTTATAGAGACTGTACTTTTGTATAATGCAGAGGCTGTCATAGTGATTAAGTCAACTATTCCGGTGGGATATACGGAAAGCATTCGGAAAAAGTATCATTGTAAAAATATTCTCTTTAGCCCGGAATTTTTGCGGGAATCAAAGGCATTGTATGATAATCTGTATCCTTCCCGCATTATTGTAGGAACAGATTTGACGGATGAAAAACTTGTAAAGTCGGCAGATACCTTTGCAGGACTGCTGCAGGAGGGCGCAATAAAGGAAGAGATTGACACGCTTATTATGGGATTTACGGAGGCGGAGGCGGTAAAGCTTTTTGCAAATACATATTTGGCACTTCGTGTTTCCTATTTTAACGAGCTGGATACATATGCAGAGATGAAGGGATTAAATACACAGCAGATTATTGA
>CAZPRB010000209.1:0-1033 GCA_964588645.1 uncultured Acetatifactor sp.
CGCCGCCCCAGCACTCCAGCGAGTAGTAGCCGATGGAGTCCAGCAGCTCCAGCGCCGGCAGCATATCCTCAATGGTCATGCGGGTAGCGGCCTGGGACTGGTGGGCGTCGCGGAGGATGGTATCGGTGATGAGCAGTGGCTTATTCGACAGAAATTCCATAATGACCTCCTATTAACCGAACAGGGAGATGAGCACGCCGGCGGCGATGGCGGAGCCGATAACACCGGCCACGTTGGGGCCCATAGCGTGCATCAAGAGGAAGTTGCCCGGGTTGGCCTCCTGACCGACCTTCTGGCTGACACGAGCCGCCATAGGCACGGCGGACACACCGGCAGAGCCGATCAGCGGGTTGATCTTCTCCTTGAGGAACAGGTTCATGAACTTGGCCAGCAGTACGCCGCCGGCGGTGCCGAAGCCGAAGGCCACCACACCCATGCCCATGATCATCAGCGTCTTGGGGCTGAGGAAGGTGGCACCGGTGGCGGTAGCGCCCACGCTGATGCCCAGGAAGATGGTGACGATGTTCATCAGCTCGTTCTGCATCGTCTTGCTGAGACGATCCAGCACGCCGCACTCCTTGGCCAGATTGCCCAGCATCAGACAGGCAATCAGCGGCGCGGCAGAGGGCACCAGCAGTGCCACGAACACGGTAACAACGATGGGGAAGAAGATCTTCTCACGGCGGGACACCTCCCGCAGCGGCTTCATGACGATCTTCCGCTCCTCCTCGGTGGTCAGCAGCTTCATGATGGGCGGCTGGATGACCGGCACCAGTGCCATGTAGGAATAGGCCGACACGGCGATGGGGCCGAGCAGGGCGGGTGCCAGCATAGCGGTGACGAAGATGGCGGTGGGGCCGTCGGCGCCGCCGATGATACCCACGGAGGAGGCCTCCGCGCCGGTAAAGCCCAGCAGACGGCAGCCCACATACGTCAGGAAAATGCCAAGCTGCGCGGCAGCGCCCAGCAGCAAACTCTTGGGGTTGGCGATCAGGGGGCCGAAGTCGGTCATGGCGCCCACGCCCATGAAGAT
>CAZPRB010000210.1:0-1020 GCA_964588645.1 uncultured Acetatifactor sp.
AACAGATACAGAAGGAATATAGACCGGAAGAACTTAGACCGGATGAACTTAGACCGGATGAACTTAGACCGGATGAACTTAGTCCCGAAGAAGCAAAGCAATATTTATCAGAACGGGAACGATATTTGTTGCACATAAAAAAAGAGAAAGAAAAAGCTTTACGCAATGTACCTGACGGCACGTTGCGGGTGTGTAGTACGGGAGACAGAACACAATTCTATCATCGGATAAATGCCAAAGATGCGACCGGTATCTATATCCGTGATAAAGATGTTGCGCTTGCCTGTCAGCTTGCGCAGAAGGATTATGACAAAAAGATATTGAGCGCAGTAAAAAAGGAGCTTGAAGCAATACACAAGTACGCAGAGAAAATGCCCGATTTAGAGGCGGAACAGATATATGATAGCCTGCACAGGGCACGCCGGAAGCTGGTTAAACCCATCAGAAAAACAGATGAACAATTTATCCGGGCGTGGGAAAGTGTAATTTATCGGGGGAAGAAGTTCCGGAATGATTTGCCTGAATTATACACGGCGAAGGGAGAACGGGTTAGGTCGAAATCAGAGATTATCATTGCGGATTCGTTGGCAAGGGAAGGTATCCCTTATCGCTATGAGTTTCCGGTTCGGTTAAAGCAAATCGGAAACGTATATCCGGATTTTACAGTGCTTAATGTGAAACGGAGAAAAGAAATGTATTGGGAGCATTTGGGAATGATGGATGATTCTGAGTATGTGGAAAAAGCCGTGCAGAAAATTGCTTCTTATGAGAAAAACGGGATTTATACAGGCGACTGCCTGATACTGACCTATGAAACGCAGATGCATCCTATTAATCAAAAACAAATCAACGGAATCATTCATCATTATTTACTATAATTTGGTATTCTTCCGTACAAATCTGACATTCTTTCATACAACTACCTATTGACAATTATAAAATATATGGTAATATTTACATATGAACACACATTCATATGTAAATAGAGCAAGTAACATCAACACTCGTTCATGCGTTGCA
>CAZPRB010000211.1:0-1013 GCA_964588645.1 uncultured Acetatifactor sp.
AATTATCATTCATCAAAGCATGCATTTCTTCAAAATTATTCAGCAATTGATGTCAACCAAAATAATGTCGGGACCGATTTGCTTGATATTTCTGTACGGGATGACGATATCCGGGTCACATCTCAGAAAGCTTAACGCCTTATTTCCGCCCGGTACCATTATCTTGCAGATACAGCCATTGCTCTCATCGAACTCCAAATCACACACCCTTCCTATTCTTTTACAATCCCTGATATTGATTACGTCCTTACACTTTAATTCTGAAAACAGCATATCCTGCCTCCACAGCCACCTTTCTTTTATCATATGCCATATGCCGCAGCTTCGAACCACGTCGCGGCTCTCAAAATGTAAACGCTCCATAGGTTTACCTCAAAATCATGCAGCTGTGACAATTCCGCAGTATATCCCGCCCTGTCAGCGTGCATACTAGTACAACAAAACGAATCAACTCATCTACAAGGAGGCTTACCATGACACAGGGAAAAGTAGAAATCTGCGGAGTGAATACATCCAAGCTGCCACTCTTAAAAGCAGCCGAAAAGGAAGCATTATTTGAAAGAATCGAAGCCGGTGATACCAAGGCAAGGGAGGAATATATCGAAGGGAATCTAAGACTTGTATTAAGCGTCATCAAACGTTTCTCCTCCAGCAATGAGAACGTAGACGACTTATTTCAGATAGGCTGCATCGGCCTCATCAAGGCAATCGATAATTTCGACTCCTCGCTCAACGTGAAATTCTCCACCTACGCAGTTCCCATGATTATCGGAGAAATCAGACGGTTTCTGCGGGACAACAACAGCATCCGCGTCTCTCGCTCCCTGAAGGATACCGCCTACAAAGCCATCTATGCCAGAGACGCTCTCACAAGACGGAATCTGAAGGAGCCTACCATCGAAGAGATTGCCACGGAGGTAGGAATCTCCAAGGAGGATATCGTATATGCCATGGATGCCATTCAAAGTCCCATGAGCCTGTATGAGCCTATTTTCACAGACGGCGGAGACACC
>CAZPRB010000212.1:0-1009 GCA_964588645.1 uncultured Acetatifactor sp.
CAGCGTATAGCCTGTAAAGTATCGTAAAATCACAACATCCTTCAATTCTTTGGGAAGGCGTTGCAGTGCCTCCTTTAGCGGCAGTGCATCAAAGTCTTCCGTGGCTGCTTCCGGTAGTTCCTCCAGAGGATGAAAACGCTTTTGACGCCGCTTCTCATTATGACACTCATTGATCAGGATGCGTGTCATCCAGGTGCTGAAAAATTCCGGCTGGCGCAGCTTTCGATATCCGCAAAGTCCCTTATACACGGCCTCGTCCACTGCGTCCAGTGCAAGTGCTTCGCTTCCCAGATAAAGAAAGGCTGTCTTATACAATTTTCCGTGAATTTCTTCAATCCGCCTTGCAAATTCCTCATTATTCATGGGCTTATCCTCCCTTTATAGATTAGACGAACGAACAGAGCTTTTTCATTTAGAAATATTATAAATTCATATGCTTCATGATGCACCTGAAAATGCAGCTTTTGATGGGAAAATATTCCGCTTTCTACTTGCGTATCAGTACAAAACGAAGTATAGTCAGCGCATAATCAAGAATATTCGATGAGGTTCTTAAAAACGGAGGGGATATCTATGTGGTTTGTATTTGCATTGCTGTCTGCAGTTTTTGCTGCATTTACTTCTATATTGGCAAAAGTTGGTATAGACGGAGTTAACTCAAATCTTGCAACAGCTATCAGAACAGTGGTAGTAGTGGTTATGGCATGGGGAATGGTCTTTCTCACCAACACACAGAATGGAATTACGGAAATCAGTAAAAAGAGCTGGATTTTTCTGATTTTATCCGGACTGGCCACAGGTGCTTCATGGCTCTGCTATTATAAGGCGTTACAGGTGGGGGATGCATCCAAAGTAGTTCCTATTGATAAGCTCAGTGTGGTGATTACATTGGTTCTGGCTTTTGTGTTTTTGCATGAGGAATTCACTGTGAAATCCTTGATAGGTTGTATATTGATTACGTTAGGAACACTGATAATGGTTGTGTAAACCTGCTATGACCGTGTTTGGG
>CAZPRB010000213.1:0-1002 GCA_964588645.1 uncultured Acetatifactor sp.
GACCAAGTAGCCTCTACCATCTGTTAACTCGCTCATTTTAGGGCTGTGCATCACCCACTTATAGCTCGCTCATTTATAAGGCTGTGCATCACCTTCTACAGATAGTATACTATTGGGTTGACATTTTAGTCAACACAATTTTTTGTGAGTTTTTTCATACGCGAATTTTTTCATATTATTCTTGGTCAAATATATATTTCGTGCTTTACAGTACATCTCAATATGTCAGACAGTGTCTAACATATTGGAAATTCGGCTAATTCTGTAAGCTCTTTGACTACATTGGGTTGCCAAACTACTTTTTCAACTAACCAACTACAAGGGAATTCGTTACATAAACCGCAAAATTGCACATTATGTTCTCTGGTGCATTTGTGTATTGGGCAACAGCCAGATTGCATCCATTCCTCACAATGACCATCTGATTCTATGCAGCCTTTACACATACCACTTTCTTTTTTCTTACAATTGATACAATATTCGCCGCAAGCGGTAATTTTTGAGAAGTCCATTCTCTTTTGCAAGATATCACCTCAAATTCTAGGATGCTTTTGGTTTTTCATAAGTTGAGTATTATTCTCCGACATATGCGATTCCATCCAATTGAAACTGCAATCCATTTTCTCCGCCATTATGTGCAAAATTAGTCTGGATGGATTTTCTTACCGGATATCTTCCGTTAAAGCGCTCCTTAATAACTTTTTCCATTGTCGGGATGTTCCAAACATCTCTAAACAAACAATCCATTTGAACTACATGTTCAAGGCTTAAGCCTACTAATTTGAGCCTTTTTTCCATTTGGTCAATTGCTCCGTTTATCTGTGCTTCAATAGGTTGTCCTATGTTCCCCACACAATAGCCTATAAAATAAAAATCTCCGGCTTTAATAATTCCTGTGTGAGCCCAATTTTCATTCACATCATATCTTTCAATCCCCATTTAAGAACCCTCCCATAATAATCTTTGTTTTTCTCTTGTTAACTCGCTTTTTCTTACATTTTT
>CAZPRB010000214.1:0-1002 GCA_964588645.1 uncultured Acetatifactor sp.
CTCCGTATACTCAAATTATCCTTTCGATTACGTCATCTTATTCGATTATAGAGTATTTCCATAACTTTTGTAAACTCTTCCGGCGCTTCTTGTACTGAGCCGCACTCTGTACCATTTTCAAGATTCATTGCAGATAATGCTGAATCATTTGACTAATCAGCTTTTGATTCAAGGGGATGGCTTTTGTCTCGTAGGTAAGAATCAGCTTGTCTCCCTGCCACAGACCATTCTGTTCGTAGCAGGCAATTTTCCGTAATGCTTTCTCTGCATAGTCAGGTTCATCCATCATCCCCAAATGCTCCCAATACATCTCTTTTCTCTCCTTCACATTCAGCACGGTGAAATCAGGATATACTGTTCCTATCCCTTTTAAGCGGATAGGATATTCATATCGATAGGGGATTCCTTTCCTGTTCAAAGCATCCGCAATGATAACTTCTGATTTGGACCTCACCCGTTCTCCCTTTGCAGTATAAAACTCCTTATCTGCATCCCCAAATACTTTCCCCTGATATTTCACATTTTCCCAGTTGAAAATATACTGTTCGTCCGTCTCACAAATGGGATTTATTAATTTCTGCCGCTCTTTATGCAGGTTTTCATATATCTGCTCCGGACCTGACTTCGGATAACCGGAAAGATATTTATGAATTGCATTCCGTTCCTTCTGTATTGCATCAAGCACTTTTTGGTCATAATCTTTTTGTGCTAACCCACGGGCAATTCCAAAGTCCTTCTTCGCTATATAGACTCCACTAAAATCCTTAGGATTATTTCTTGCATAATATTGCGTTCCGTTACCGTGCTTGCAAATACGCAAGCTGCCTTCCGGTGCCTTCAAAAGCATCTGTTCCTTCTCTTTTTGCAGCTGAAGCAAATAAGCCTCCCGCATTTCCAATTGCTCCCTGACTTTTTTTACAGGATTGTTTCCAACACTCATATTGTGCGTTTCCTTGATTATATGCTTCATGACCAAGCCTCCTTTTCACTGGTTGCATTTCC
>CAZPRB010000215.1:0-1002 GCA_964588645.1 uncultured Acetatifactor sp.
TCGCAACCGAGGAGCAAAACTGCGAGAAGATGAAAAAGTTCCTAAAATAGCCGATCTTCCCCAAAAATTGTAAATTGAACCCCCTGTTCGAGGTCGAACAGGGGGTGTTTGGGTTACTTAGATGATTTTGTTATGGGGCGAATGCTGAGATTTACGAAATCGGCACTTGTTTGGAGTGCACGGATGCCGACTGCACCCTGCATGAAGGGATACGGGTCGGTATAGGTGATGCAAAGCTTTTCATTTACGTAGACCTCCAGTGTCGCACCGACGGCACGAACCTTAAGTCTGAAATAGCGATCTTCGCAGCGAGTGACAACATCGGCGCAGGATGCACTCGCAAGATTTGTCCATCCGTAACTTGCTTTTCCGAGATTTACAATATTATTTCCATCAATATATACGAAATATCCCTGATAGAAGTTCGTTCCCTCAAGTGCGGCTGAATTATTGCCCAATGTATCCTCTTCGGACCAGTTTGCCGACGGATTACTTCCTCTTACGATAAGTCCGGCATTTCTTCCGTTGTTATATCTTACATGCACCTCTGCCTCATAGTCACCGTAATTGAAGTCTCCAAAGAACTTCTTGCGGGCGTAATCCGTCGTTGTCGAGCAACGATTCCAACAGTTCCAATCACCATAATTTGCCCAGCCGTCATCTCCGTCGCTATATACTCCTGCAGGAGACACGGTATTTGTTGATTCAACCTTGGTGACCTCAACGTATCTGTCAAGCTCGAAATCGGAGAAAACAAACCTCTCGGTGTCGAAAACAAAGGTCAGTGCCGAGCAACCCTCCACCAATGAGAAAGCGTTGCGGATCACCTCGGTCTTCGGCTGTCCGCCCGTATCGGGGAGAGTCAGCGTTCCTATTTTCTTTTTGTTTTGGAAGACATCGATCTTTGTTTTGCCGTAGGAAATATACCTAAAGAGGATATCGTACGGACCCGCTTTACTGACATGATCCCAATTGTCGGTTCCTTTCTCGACCGAGATATAG